>CAMCWM010000084.1 GCA_945882215.1 Akkermansia muciniphila
GCAGGCGATGTCGCAGTATTGCAGTGGCAGCAACGTCTGGGCATTGAGCGAGCCGATCCACGCGTGGCCTGCGAGCGTGGCGGGATAAACCAGCAGCAGCACGGTGCCGAGCGTTTTTTCCGCCGTGCCTGCGGAGCGCGTTCGTGCGATGACCAGCATCCCCCCGAGCAGCACGGCCGTGAGAACGAGCACCACATGGTGCGAGGTGCCGAAAGGATGAAACTGGGGGGGCATCGCGCATCATGGCACGAGATGGTTGCGGATGTCAGCCGGTTTGTGCAAAGCTGCGCGCATGCTGAAGATGAACCGAATGCCCTCGAGTGCCGTGCGTCCCGCCAAACAGCTCGGCGGTGGCTGCTCCATGCTGTTTGGCCTGCCCTTTATCGTCGCCGGACTGGCCGTCGGGTGTTTTTTGTACTTTCCAGTGATCAGCACCTGGTGGTCGGCTCGCGGCTGGGAGGAGGTGCCGTGCTGGATCGAAAACGCGGAGATGAAAGCCTCACGCGGCAGCAAAGGCGGTACCACGCACAAGGCGGAGGCGAGCTACCGCTACCAATACGCGGGACGAACGTATCACAGCGAAGCGGTGAGCCTCACCGGTGGCTCGGACAACATCGGCGACTTCCAGCAGCGGGCACATGCGCAGATTCGCGCCTTTGAAGGCAAAGACCGCCCGTTCCGCTGCTACGTGAATCCGGCGCTGCCGGAGCAGGCCGTGCTGTTTCGTGATCTGCGCTGGGGTTTGATGCTGCTGATGTCGATTTTCCCGACCGTGTTCCCGCTGGCAGGTTTCGCTGTCGCGATTGGCGGCTGGTTGCAGGTGAAAAATGCCGGTCGTAACAGAAAACTGGAGTCGCAGCATCCCGGTGAGCCGTGGCGTTGGAAGCGCGAGTGGGCGGGAGAAACGATCCAGGCCTCCAGCAATGGCCTGCCCTTCATTCTCGGCATCGCCGGCTGGATTCTGCTGGTGCAGGCACCGCTGACGCTCGCCGTGATGGTGAGCGGCGAGGTGACGCGATCTGCCCTGTCGCTGCTCGCACTGCTGCCATCACTGCTCGCCTTGATCCCGCTTGCTCTGGCGTGGAGCCGCTGCAAAACACGGCTGGCGCTTGGCAAGCCGTCGCTCTGGCTCAAGCAGACACCGGTCCGGCCCGGAGACACGTTGGAGGGCGAGCTGCGCTTTGATCGCGTGCTTTCGCCACGTGAGGTCATCCAGGCGCGGCTGCTCTGCCAGCGCAAAATCATCCGCCACACCGGCAAAGGCACATCCACGACGACTGAGAACATCTGGGAGCACACGGAGCCGCTTTCCGCCGGGGAAGCACGGCGGGAGATGACCGGCGTGGCGCTGCCGCTGCGTGTTGAGATCCCGCGCGGTCTGCCGTGCGCTGTCGTCGAGGACGCCGCCTTCATCGCCGGACACAGCGAGCAGCATGTGTGGAGTCTCGAACTCAGGTCCAACGGCGGTGGCAAGCCCGCCGTGCTGCCGCTGCCCGTGTTTGTCACCCGCGAGGAGGCGAAACTCGCCGAATCCGACACGAGCCACGAGGTCGAGGTCATCGCGCCGAGCACGGAGCAGTTGGTGGAGCGAATGAAAACACGCGGTGTGCATGCGGAGTTCGACTCGGCGGGCATTCCAACGCTGATCGACTGCCCGCCGGGCCGGTTTCGCGGCGTGGGCATCTTTCTGCTGCTCTTTGGCATCGTCTGGTTCACCGTTTTTCTCGTCATGGCAAGCAAGGGTGCGCCGTGGATCTTCCGCATCATCTGGGGCATCACCTCGCCGCTGATCCTCGGCATGGGCCTGTGGACGCTGCTGCACCGTCGTCGCGTCGAGATCACGGCGGACGAGCTGCGCATTCTGAACAACGTCGGGCCGTTTTATTCGTGGCGTGAGAGCTATGCGCCGCGCCACATCGTCGGTTTCACGCATGACACGAACATGCAGTCCGGGAACCAGTTCTACTACCGCGTCCGCGCCGAGACGACCTTCGGCAAAAAGAAAACCCTCATCGACGGCATCACCGAATCTGTCACGGCGGAGACGCTGGCGAAGCGGCTGGAGGACTGGCGGAAGAAAAATTGAAATCCCGACACATGCACCCAGCTCTCGCACATCTGATCACAGAGTTCCGTGATGCACAGGACTTGGCTTTGTTCACCCTCCGCGAGCGACTTCAGCTTTCGTTGCCCGAATCTAATCTTGATTGGGCGCACATGAGTCACGAACTCAATCTTTTCGAGCGTGGCGAAGGCATTGGCATCGAAATCAAGCCTCACGGTTACGGCGTCGAAATGCGCTTCCCTCATCTTTCCATTGATTTTGACTGGGGAGATCGAGGCGAGGGGTGCGGATTTGACCTTTGGAGGCTGTGGAACCATCACGAGACCAACCAATTGATCCCAAGAGAACTTACCTATGATGTCCTGAAATCTTATTTTGATCTCGCCTGTGCCAGTGGAGAACTCGTGACAGACAGTCATTTATATTATCTGCGAGACGAGCGAGTTCGGTAATGCCAAGCGTAGTTCGAATCGCGCTCGGTGTTTGCTATCCCCCATCCCTCAACGCCACCGCCGGATCAACACGCGCCGCGAACCATGCGGGCACCAGCGCGGCCATGAGGCAGAGGGCGACGGCGGTGGTGCAGATGGTGAGCAGGTCGCCGAGGTTGGTGTGGGCGGGGATGCTGGAGAGGAAATAGATGTCCTGCGGGAAGATGTCGCGGCCGGTGAGCTTGGAGATGAGGTCGCGCAGGTTGTTGCGGATGCTGAGGAAGAAGAAACCGCCCGCAAGGCCGGCCACGACGCCGAAAAGGGCGACGATGCCGGCTTGGGACACGAAGATGGCGATGATCTGCCACGCACGCGTGCCGAGCGCAGTGAGGATGCCGATCTCGCGGCGCTTTTTCACCGTGACGGTGATGGTGGTGTTCATCACGCAGATGGCGGCGACGAGCATGATGAAGAGCAGCAGGAACCACATCATGGTGCGCTGGTTTTCGACGGATTCGAGCATCATGCCATGCTCCTGCATCCAGGTGCGCCAGCCCCAGGTCTCGGGAATGCCACCGGACCGGTAGATCGCGTCCATGAGCGGTTCGGCGTTATCCGGATCCTTCAACTCCAGTTCGATGCCGCTGACGTTGCTTTCAAGGTTGAAGAACTCCTGCGCGATGTGCAGCGGCACGTAACCACGCAGCCCGGCGGTGTCGGCCCGCAGCGTGGCGACGAGGGTGAGGTCTTTGGAAAGCACGGTGACGTTGTCGAGCGCCTCGGCGCGCTTCTTCTCCTCGGTGTCCTCTGGAATCTCGCGCACCTGCCGGATGAACTTATTCACGCTGTCCGCCGCATGCACGACGAGCGTGTCACCGATCTTCGCGCCGATGTCCCGGGCGAATTTGTCGCTGAGGACGATGGAATCGCCCTGGAGGTCGAATTTGCCCTCCTTGAGGTGCTTGCGGAGCTTTTGCAGCAGGCCGTTGTCCGCTTCATCCGCCATGCCGATGACGCTGACGCCTTGCAGATTGCCCTCGTTCTCGACGACGACGACGCCTTCCGCCACCGGCACGGCGGAGACAACCTCGGGGCGCGCGGCGAGGGTTTTGCGCAGCTCGCGCCAGTCCGGTGATTTGGGGGCGTCATCACGCGAGTTCATCGGCTGCACCATCGCATGCGGCTCGAAGCCGATGAGCATCTGCCGGAACTCGCGCTGCCAGCCGCTGAACACCGACATCACAAACACCAGCACGCCGACGCCGAGCATGACGCCCAGCATCGAGATCACGGTGATGACCGAGATGAACGAACGCGTGGGCCGTAGGTAGCGCAGGGCGAGGAAGAGAGGGGCGGAGTTCAAGAGGGGGAGGGAATGACGAATGGTGGGGCGGGGATCGTTCTCGTCCTCCTACTCGAACTCGTCCTCGATCATTTCGTTGGCGAGAGGAGTTAGGAGTTACGAGTTAGGAGAGGTGTGTTGGCGTGATTTTGGAGGGTGTGGATGTTGGCGGAGTGGCAGAATCGAGGACGAGTAGGAGTAGGAGGACGAGTAGGATTGGCATCAATCGCGGAGGGCGACGGCGGGATCGACGCGGGCGGCGAGCCAGGCGGGTGGCAGGGCGGCAAGGAGGCAGAGGGTGATGGAGCCGAGGCAGGTGGCGAGGATGAACCAGGGCTCGATTTGCGCAGGGATGGTGGAGAGGAACATGCCGGAGGATGCGTCGGCGTTGCCACCGCTGAGGATAGCGATGCCCATGCGGATGTCATCGCGCAACCAGAGCACAAGGCCGCTCAGGGTGAGGCCGGTCAACGTGCCGAGCGTTCCCACAAAGGCCGCCTGCGCGACGAAGATGCCGATGATCTGGCTTTGCCGCGATCCAAGCGCCGTGAGCACGCCGATCTCGCGGCGTTTCTGCGTGGTGACAGTGATCGTGGTGTTCATGACGGAGAACGCGGCCACGACGGCGATGATCAGGAGCACGATCCACATCATGACGCGCTCGTTGCTCATGGCGGCGAGGCGCGCATCACCCGCATCGGTCCACAGCGAGGCGATCCAGCCTGCGGGGATGATTTTCGCGTCGGTGAAGCGCTTCATCACGTCCTTCACCTCGCCGGGTTGCTTCAATTCGATCAGGACGCCGCTGACTTGATCGCCGAAGCCGAAGATCTGCTGGGCGGTTTCGAGCGTGGTGTAGCCGTACGCCCCGGCGGTTTCGGCACGCACGCTGCCTTGCAGGATGATCTCCTGCGCATGCAGCTTGATGTCCTTGTAGGAGTCGTGGCGCTTTTTCTCATCCTGCTCGTCGGAGGCGATGCGGAAACGCTGCACGGCGCTGGTGACATTGGTGGAGGCATAGACGCTGATTTTGTCGCCCGGATGCGCGTCGAGCTGGCCCGCGATGTAATCCGCGCAGACCACGCCGCCATGGCGCAGCTCCAGCGAGCCTTCAAGCCGGTGCTTCGCGATCTTGGCCATGTAAAACTTTGCGCCGTCCTCCGGCAGGCCGATGACATCCATGCCGGACTGCATCCCTTCACGTTCCGCATACATGACGCCGCGGATGTAGCTGCTCGCGGCGAGCACGTCTGCCTGCGCGCGCACTTGGGCGAGCAAATCTGCTGTCGCTTTGGTTGAAGCAGGCTTCTGGCCCTGCGGATGCAGCAGGATGTGCGGCTCCGAGCCGATCAATACTTTGCGGAACTCACCCTCAAAGCCCTTCATCACCGAGCTGACAACGATCATCATCAGCACGCCCCCCGCCACGCCGAGGATCGAGATGACGGTGATCACCGAAACGAACGAACGCTTCGCACGCAGGTAGCGTCGGGCGAGGAAGAAGGTGACGTTCGAAAGCATGGAGGCATCAAAGCGATGCTCGGGCGGGATTCGAGGAGAAAATAAACAATGACCAAGCATCAGAAATTATTCCGGGGCTGATCCCGGAGGGATCAAAGAAGGTAGCCAGGGGCAAGTTTGCGCAGCAGACGCCGCCCCTGGACCTCTATCAAGGGTGCATGCCGGAGGTATGCGAGAAATGTGCGGGAACCCAGCGTGAGCGAGGAGACGCCGGACGCCTCTTGCACCCCTGACGGGGTGCGACCTTGAGTTCTGGGGTGTTTTGTATTCGTGTCCGGGGGTGTTCGCTCGTTCCTCGCTCGACCCCCGGCTACCATCTCTGATCCCTCCGGGATCAATCACCAAGGCTCGCGCTCTTGAACCAGACAGGTCGCATGGCTCAGAGCGGCTCGGATGTCGTTCATCTCCAGATAAGGATAGTGAGCGAGCAGTTCATCCTCACGACAGCCAGAGGCAAGCATGCCGGTGATCATGCCCACGGTGACGCGCATGCCACGCACACAGGCTTTTCCACCCATGATGTGAGGATTCCTCGTGATGCGCTCGGCTGGCAGGGAATTCACGATGCAATCAACTCACTTTTTCACCACTGCTTCCACCCCAAACAACGGCAGGGATTTTTTCACGGACTGGGTGACACCCCAGAGAAGCGGGGTGGAGACGATGATCCAGATGAGAACGGCTTTCATGGCGTGAAATCAGGCGACGGGCATTTCTTTGACGTGGTATTTCGGATCGACGGGGCGGACGAGCAGATTGGCGATGAGGCCGATGCCAAGCAGGCCGCACATGAGGTAGAAGGTGCCGTTGTAGGCCTGCGCCTTCGGCACACCGGCGGCGACGCGGCTGTCGTAGAAGCCGTTGATGAGCGAGGGGCCGATGACGGCGGCCATGCTCCAGGCGGTGATGAGGCGGCCATGAATCGCGCCGACCTGATAGGTGCCGAACATGTCCTTCAAGTAAGCGGGGATCGTGGCGAAGCCGCCGCCATACATGCTGATGATGAGGGCGGTGCAGATGACAAAGAGCGTGCGGTTCTGCGTCTCCTGCGTGTAAGGCAGGATGGCGTAGAGCACGGCACCGAGGATGAAATAGACGCAATAGACCGCTTTGCGGCCGATGAGGTCGGAGGTGGAGGACCAGACGAAGCGACCGCCCATGTTGAAGATGCTCAGCAGGCCGGTGAAACCCGCGCCGATGGCGACGCCGACGCCAAACATGTCCATGCACATGTCCGCCGCCCGGCCGAGCACGCCGATGCCGGCGCTGACGTTCATGCACAGCACCGTCCACAGCAGCCAGAACTGCGGCGTCTTCCACGCGGTATCCACCGAGACGCTGGCGGTGGTGATCATGCCATGGGAGGCGGCTGCTTTGGGCTCGTAGCCTTCCGGTTTCCAGCCTGGAGCGGGAACGCGGATGATGAAGGCTCCGAAGAGCATGAAGCAGGCATAAATCCCCGCCATGGTGATGAGCGCCTGCATCGCGCCCGATGAGGTGCCGGACGCCAACGCATTGAGTGGTTCCTTCAGGGGAGCGATGAAACTGGCGAACAGGCGTTGATCAAAACTGAGGGCGGCACTTGCGGTGGCATCTGCTCCTGCGGTGAATAACTTCATCAATTCCTGCGCCAGCGGCGAGCCGATGAGCGCCCCGCCGCCGAAGCCCATGATGGCCATGCCCGTCGCCATGCCGGGACGGTCAGGAAACCATTTCACCAGTGTCGATACAGGCGAGATGTAGCCGAGGCCCAGGCCGATGCCGCCAATGAAGCCGTAACCGAAGAGAATCAGCCAGAGCATTTTGAGCTTCACCCCGAGCGCGGCGAGCAGCAGGCCGCCGCAGAAGCAGCAGCACGACGCCAGCATCGTTTTGCGCGGGCCGGATCGCTCCACCCATTTGCCGAACACCGCCGCCGAAATGCCCAGCATCATCAGTGCGATCATGTAGGCCCAGTTCACCTGGGACACCGTCGCACCCAGTTCCGCGCTGAGCGGCTTGTTGAACACGCTGAAGGCATACACCTGCCCGATGCACATGTGAACCGCGACGGCGGCGGGGGGGACGAGCCAGCGGCTGAATCCGGGTTTGGCGACGGTGGCTTCGCGGGAGAGGAAACTCATGGTGGGTCGGGAGTGACGGTTGCGCCGTGGGTTTTAGAGGGTCGCCGGGCGTTCTGGCAAGGAAAGATTAAGACTCGACAAGAAACGCGGGGTTTCATACGTTCGTGCTGTGAACTGGCAATCCTGCCAGATCGTAACTATAAACATACTCAACCGATGAAAACTCTGCTCACCGTCATTGCTCTGTCCTTCTCCTCCGTCGCCATGGCGGCCGACAAATGCCCCATCAGCGGCAAGCCTGCTGACTCCAGCATCACCAGCAAAGACAAAGACGGCAAAACCGTCGCTTTCTGCTGCGAGAAGTGCAAAGCGAAGTTCGACGCCAAGAACAAGTAAGGACCACCGCGCTGACATCCTCAGCGTATGAAAGGCGGAACCGGGAGACCGGTTCCGCTTTTTGCTGGGCGCTCAGCGTTTTCCACTCTTCTCCCGCAGGAATTTTTGATGGCCGAGTTGGACGAACTCAGGATCGCGCGCGCGATTGAGAGCCTCATCCAGGCTGATGAATCCGTAATTGGCCAGGTGCGCCAGGCTGTCGTCGATCGTGTGCATGCCATCGTTGCCGCCGATCTGGATCAGGTTGCCCAGTTGTGACAGGCGGCGGGAGCGAATGCACGAGGCGATGCCCTGGTTGCACACCATCACCTCGGAGGCCATGACGCGGCCTGGCTGATCATGGCGGACGATGAGCGACTGGCAGATCACCCCTTTGAGCGAACTGGCGAGCTGTGAGGCCACGAAGTCCTGCTGTTCCTCGGGGAAGGCGTCCAGAATGCGCAGCACCGTGCTGGGCGCGTCATGCGTGTGCAGCGTGCTGATCACCAGATGTCCCGTTTCAGCGGCGGTAAGTGCGGTGCGCATGGTCTCAAGGTCGCGCAGTTCGCTCACGACAATCACATCCGCGTCCTGGCGCAGGGCGCTTTTGATGGCGGCCGCAAACGTATGCGTGTCCGCGCCGACCTGGCGCTGGCGCACCAGGCTGCGCTCGTGCGAGAAGAGGTACTCGATCGGATCCTCAATGCTCACGATGTTTGTCTGCCGGCTGCGGGCGATGTGCTGCGTCAGCGAGGCCAGGGTGGTCGTCTTGCCGCAATTACTGGTGCCAGTGACGAGGATCATGCCGTCCTTGAGCTGGGTGAACCCTTCCACCGTGGGTCCGTGGCCCAGGTCGCGCAATGTGGATATCGTGGCCGGGATGTAGCGGAAGGAAGCCTCGATGCGGCCAAGTACGTAGCAGGCGTTGCCACGGAAGCGGCCGAGATTTTCCACCTGGATGGCGAAATCAAGCTCCCACTTCTGCTCCAGCTCCGCCCGCTGGTTCTCCTTCAGCACCCCGAAGATCAGCTCGCGCAAATCCGAGACGTCCAGCACTTCGTCCGCCACGGGTTCCAGCACGCCGTTGATGCGGCCCATGGGCGGTGAGTTCGCGCTGATGTGCAGATCCGAGCCGCCGCGCTCGATGACCATGAAGAGATACTCGATGAGATCGTGATTGCGCATGGCAGGGGAAGTTGACGGTGGTTTACGATGGTTGACGGTAGTTGACTGTTGTTTTCAGAGTGGCGGTGGAGTGCTCTGTTCCGGTTTGGAAGCCACTGTCAACCATCGTCAACAACGGTAAACCACCGTAAACTTTACTATCATGAAATGCCCCGCGCCGCCCGGCGGAACTCGGCCTCGTTGCCTGCGGCGGCGATGGCGGTCACCTCGTCGATGATCCCGGCCTCGTAGGCGGCCACGATGGATTGCAGGAAGGTGCGGCAGTTGGGGTCGCCGGCACGCGTCATGTATTCATTGATGTCGGAGATGGAGCGCCGTGCGATCCAGTCGCGCACCGCGCCGCCATTTTGCAGGTGCTCCACCAGCAGCGTGAGCTTGTCATTCACATCCGGCACGAGCTTCTGGCAGAGCACCCCGACCAATTGATGCGAAAGCAGGTGCAGGCCGATCCCCACCTGGTCCGCCGGAAAGAGATTCACAAAACGCTCCATCGTGTCCCCCACCGTGGCCGAATGCATGGAGGCGATCACCAAGTGCCCCGTCTCGCAGGCCTGCAGCGCGGTGAAGGCGGTTTCATGGTCGCGAATCTCACCCACGTAGATCACGTCCGGTGCCTGGCGCATCGCCGCGCGGAGGCCGCGTGGGAAGCTGGGTGTGTCGCGCCCCACCTCGCGCTGGGTGAACATCGAGCGGTTGTTCGTGAAGATGTACTCCACCGGATCTTCGATCGTCACGATGTGCCGGGCCAGGTTGGTGTTCATCCAGTGCAGCAGACCCGCCAGCGTGGTCGATTTGCCCTGTCCGGTGGAGCCGGTGACCAGAACCATGCCATGCTCCAATTGCCCCCAGCGCGTGAGCAGCCAGTCAGGAGCGCCCAAGGCGCTCAAAGACGGCATGTCCGTGCGGATGCGGCGCAGCACGGCGGCCATGCGGCCCAGGACTTTGTGCAAATTTACGCGGAAACGGATGTGGGAGCGCGAGACGAGACCGGAGTCACGATCCATGTCATTCAGTGTGTCCCCGCCGCAGGCCTGCCACAGCCCCGCCATCTGCGGCAGCAGCAGCGGTTCATCGCCAAAAATCATGAGCTGCTCGGCGATCTTCATGCGCGGCACCTCGCCCTCCTGGAGAAAAATGTCGCTCGCTTGATGCTCTTCGGCGGCTTGGAGGATGTCGTCGATGGAAATGGCCATGATGGTGCGGAAGCTAGCGGGCGCTTCTCATCGGCTCAAGCCTGCTCTCCGGCTTTCGTTACAAAGATTTCGCCCCATGAGGCTCTTTTTCCAGCAACTGCCCGCAGTACCATAGCATGCGCGGCAGGTGGAACGGCCCCTTCCACATATTTCCCTTCAAAGTGACCGAAGGCGTGCCGTCGCGGTGCAGGTAGCCAAACCACTCGCCGTGTTCCGCGTCCGGGAAGTGCGCGAAGCTCCAGTCATGCACCTGTTTGTGCCACGCGGCGTATTTTGAGTCACCGGTGATGTGCCAGGCCAGGAGCGTGGCGATGATGGCCTCGTTGTGCGGCCACCAGAACTTCATGTCGTGCCAGTATTCCTGCACCGGTTTGTTGAACACATCGCGGAAGTAGAAAATGCCGCCGTGCTTCTCATCCCAGCCGCGCTGCCACATGCCGTCGAGGATCGCCAGGCCGAGCTTGATGTAGCTCTTCTCCCCCCGCCAGCGGCCCTCGTGCAGGATGAACCACGCACACTCCAGCGCATGGCCCGGATTCAGCGTGCGTCCGTCGAAGTGGTCGATGATCGAGCCGTCGGGTGAAACGATCTCCATCAGCGCACCGAGGTCCGGTTTGAAAAAGAACTGCTGAATCTCCAGGATGAAGCGATCCACCCACTCCGAGCAGCTGTGGCCGGAAATCTTCACATCGCCGAGGTTCACACGCAATTCCTGCGCGGTCGCGATGCCGATCATGAGCGCGCCGATGCCCATCATCGGCCGTGTGTTCGGCTCGATCTTCGGCTGCATCAGACCTTTCTCGAAGGAGTGCTTCAAATACGTCGCGAAGTCCTTCCGCGCCCGTTCCTCATAGTTTTCGTCCCCCGTCGCCTTCGCATAGGCCGCATGGGCGATGGCGGAGAACGCCTCGCTGAACACATAGCGCCGCATGCGCAGCGGCTTCCCTTCCCGTGTCACGCTGAAAAACAGTTTCCCGTCCGTCGCGTAGCCATGCCGCTGGAGGAATGCCAGGCACGATCCCGCCGCGTCCAGCCAGTCGCTGCGTTTCTCCACCGTGTTGTAGAGCGTGGCGAAGGTCCAGGCCGCCCGGCCTTGGAACCAGAGGCTCTTGTCCGTGTCCAAAATCGACCCATCACGGTCCAGCGACGTGATGATGCCGTCAAACTCACGGTCCATGCCGTGTTTCAGCCAGAACGGCATCACATCATTGAGCAACGTGGCGCGATAGAGCTTCCGCAGCTCCTTGCGATGCGTGGGATCGGCCAGAGTGTCATTCATGGGATCTCGTGTGATGTGGCGAATGGCACATTTTGCCTCCATGCGTTCTTTGGTACATCCTGCGTTGAATGGCATCCGCCGTCTCTCGACACTTTTGCGACCAGAGAGCTGAAATGAAAAACCGGCGTCCCAGCAGTTTTCGGTACGTGACCCAATAATAAATGTATTCGGCGACCCAAGGTCGGTCAGGAGCGAGTTGTTTCTGTCCAAGAAAAAGGACGGGGCCCCAGCCACCGTAACCGTTCTCACGCGGTGACTCCAAAAGCATCAGATGATGTTTTTGCAGATATCGGACTGCCCACGGATGCAGTTGTCGTAATCGACAGACGGCATCTTCGATTCTCTTTTGGTTGTCTGTCGATGTTGCACTAATGACAACCTCATCATAGCGAATCCATGGTCCACAACAAATCCGTGCGATCCCGCGGATCAAAGGACCAGTGATTGGGCGAATGACCGCCTTGCAGGCCTTCCAAGGGATACGGAAAAGTGTGCCCTTCATGACGCCCATTCTGGCCGCTCTGCCTCAAACGTCACGCGTTCCTTCGTCAAAGGATGCTGGAACGTGATCTTACAGGCATGCAGGCACAGCGGCGGATCGTCCACGGCGAGGGTTTGCGTCTCGCCGATCTCGCCATCGGCCAGATAGGCGGCGTCACCGATGATCGGGAAGCCGAGATGCCAGAGGTGGATGCGGATTTGATTGGTGCGGCCGGTGATCGGCCTCGCTTCGAGCAACGCGGTGCCGTCGGCATCGCGTTGGAGCACGCGGAACTCGGTGCGGGCCTCCAAACCGGCCTCATCGACGTTGCGTCCGCCCAGCTTGCCTGCTTCGGCGCTGACGGGAGCTTCGCAGATGAACACATCCCGCGGTGGATGGCCTTTCACACGCGCGAGGTAGAGCTTTTCGACCTCGCCACGCTCAAACTGCGGCTGCACGAGGCGGGCGAAGTGCCGCGTCTTGCACAGGACCATGACGCCCGTGGTGTTCGCATCCAGGCGATGCACCGTGCGCGGCCGCAGCGGATGCCAGACGGCATCGACGATGAATTGCAGCGTGTTGCGATTGAAGCGACCGCCGACATGCACGGGCAGCGGCGCGGGTTTGTTCACCACGAGGATGGCCTCGTCTTCAAACAGTACACGGATGTCCGCGCTCACGTCCGGCTCGCGCTGCGCGGGGGTGAGATGCAGGTAGTGCTCGCCGGCGCGGACGATTTGATCCGCTGTGACGCGATGACCGTCCTTGTCGGCGAGACGGCCTGCTTCGGCGGCCGCCAGCCAGGTTTCGCGGCCGATGTGCGGCATCACATGGCAGAGCGTGTCGAGCAATGTTTTGTGATCGCAGGCCGCCGGGACATGCAACGGGCGTTCGTGCTCGTAGGGCACGCTGCCGGGCAGGGGAGTGGCGGCGGCACGAATCGCCGCATGACGTTTCTCGATCTGCTCGCGCTGCTGCTGCGCGGTGGTTTTGAAGCAGTAGGGGCAGGAGACATGCTCCACATAGCGGGGATCGGCCTGCTCCTCGGCCGTCAGCGGCGTCTGGCAGACGAAACACTGCGAGGACGCCGTCTCATGCAGTCCGGGATCGACGCCCACACGCTGATCGAACACAAACAGCTCGCCGTCATAATGCGCGCTGCCGCATTCCTCAAAGTACTTCAAAATGCCGCCCTCAAGCTGCCACACATGCTCAAAGCCCTCGCGCTCCATGAACGGCGCCGCTTTCTCACAGCGGATGCCGCCGGTACAGAAGGACACGATCTGCGCCTGCTTCATCTCCGGCGGCAGCTTGGCGACTGCGGCGGGGAAATCGCGGAAGGAATCAATGCCCGCCACCACCGCGCCCTTGAACGTACCGAGCTTCACCTCGTAGTCGTTGCGGGTGTCATACAGCACCACCGGGCGGCCTTCATCCAGCCACTGCTTGAGCATTTTCGGCTCCAGCCGTGGCGAGGTGTACTTTGCCGGTTCGATGCCTTCGACGCCAAAAGCGATGATCTCCTTTTTGATGCGCACCAGCATGCGGCGGAACGGCTGCTCCGCGCTCTCGCTGTACTTTGGCCTGAGTCCTTCCAGCCCCGGAATGCCGCGCAATTCATCGACGAGCGCGTCCACGTTCTCCCGCACTCCGGCGACGAACATGTTGATGCCTTCCGTGCTCAGCAGGATCGTCCCCTTCAGTCCGCGCTCCTTGCACAAGTCCAGCAGCCGCAGGCGCAGCTCTTTCAAGCCGGAGAGCGCGGCGAATTGATAGCAGGAGATGTTGGTGATGACGGCGGTGGCGGACATGGACGGTGGAAAAAGCACATGAAGCCGGCGACGGCGAGTGCAATTCATCCTCCTCCTTTGCCGTTCGTTCCTCATGCGCCTCATCCTCACCCTCTTCCTGATCTCCACCTTCGTCCACGCCCAGCAGCCCGCCGCACCGAAGCCGAAGGCTTACACGGACCCTGCTCATGCAGACGACGATTTCGCGATTCAGGGCGAGTATACCGGCCAGCTCGATAGCAAAAGCTATGGCGTGCAGATTTGGGCGCAGGGTGGTGGCAAGTTCGAGGCGGTGAGTTATCAGGGCGGACTTCCTGGGGCCGGTTGGGACGGAGATCGTGAAAAAGTGACCAAGACCACGGGTCAACGAGGAGAAGGTGAGAAAACGGCGCTCTTCACGGTCAAGGATGGTACTTTGAAGGCCGAGGCGAATGGTCAGAGCATCCTCGTCACCAACACCGACGGCGTGCGCGTGATGGAACTCAACCGCACGGACCGCGGCTCGCCCACGCTGGGCGCGCAGCCGCCTGAAAACGCCGTCGTGCTCTTTGATGGCAAAGGTGTGAACCGGTTTCCGAATTCCCGTGTCGATGAATCCATCGGCTCACTCATGGAAGGCATCACGAGCGAGGACACCTTCGGCGATTGCAGCCTGCATGTGGAGTTCATGCTGCCCTACATGCCGGACGCACGCGGTCAGGGCCGTGGGAACAGTGGTCTTTACCTGCAAGGCCGTTACGAGGTGCAGATGCTCGACAGCTTTGCGCTCGACGGGAAGGACAACGAATGCGGCGGCCTCTATAAAATCGCCGTGCCCAAGGTGAACATGTGTCTGCCGCCGCTGACTTGGCAGACCTACGATGTCGATTTCACCGCCGCGAAATACGATGCCGAAGGCAAGAAGACCGCGAACGCGAAGATCACGGTCAAACACAACGGCGTCGTCATTCACGACAGCCAGGAACTGCCCGGTGCAACCACCTCGGCACCGAAAAAGGAGGAGAACACGCCGGGACCAATCTACCTCCAGAACCATGGCAACCCGGTGCGCTACCGGAACATCTGGGTGGTGCGGAAGTAAGGACTTCGCGTTGGCATTGTGAACAACTTGGACGGTTGTGAATACAGGAGCCGTATTTTTTCGCGAATAATTATGGCAATCGGACTGAGAATCCCTTATTTAAGGCTCATTAAGTACTAATCTCGCCAGTGTCTGCTGCTGGCCGTTGTGATCGCCTGTCCATGTCTGCCGTCAAAAAAGGCTCGAAAAAGTCAGCCAAGCGCTCCTCCAGCAAGCGCAAGGGCTTGGACACTCACGTGATCGACTACGAACCGGAATCGCCGGTGATTCGTGAGCATGAGGCCGAGGAGCGCCGCCGTCGTGGCTTTCGCACGGCGATGTGGCTGATCGCGGCGATGATCGTGATCGGAGTCGGCTGGGTGACGTGGCATGAGGCGCTGGAAAAGAATTCGCAGTTCCTGCTCAAGAGCGTCGTCGTGAACACCGAGGGCACGCTCACGCGCGAGCAGATCGTTGCCGCCACGGGCCTCACTGAAGCCACGAACCTGCTCACCATGAATCTGCGCGAGGTGCGGGCCAAGATCGAGCGTCTGCCCCAGGTGAAGTCCGCCGTGATCCATCGCGACTATCATGGCAAGCTCACGCTTGATGTGGTGCAGCGCATTCCGGTGGCGTGGATCGAATGTCCGAAACAGAAGCTGTTTGAGCCCTTGAGCGGCAAAGGCTGCCTGATGGACGCCGAGGGTGCTCCGGTGCCCTGTGACGTCATCACCAAGACATACCTCGCGATGCCGCGCATCCAGTTCCCAGGCCTCAGCGAGGCGTCTCCTGGCAAACCGGTGCCCGACATGCAGGTGCATGCGGCGCTGCGTTTGATGGAGAAACTGCAAAGCCGTGATGACAGCGGCCATGCGGCGCTGGAGGCGATCGAAATTCCGAATGCGTGGTCGCTCGTCGCGCATTTCGGCGGCGATGCAAAGGTCACCTTCGGCGTCGATGACATTGATCCGCAGCTTGTGCGTTTTGACCGCTTCATGCACGAGGCCAGGGCACGTCAATGGCGTGTGGCCACGCTGAACCTGCTCTCGCGCATCAACACGCCCGCCACTTTCCACGCCCCGCCGGATGTCACCGGGCTGACTCTGGCCGACACCGCTTCCACCACCCCCGCACGCTGAAAATTCATGGCCAAAAGCACGATCTACGCAGGACTCGAAATCGGAACGCACAAGATTTGTGTCGTCGTCGGCGAGGCGAAGCGTGACGGGGCCATCAAGATCCTCGGCGTCGGCCAGGCGCCTTCACGAGGCGTGCGCAAAGGCGAGATCGTCGATTTTGAAAAGGTGCAGACCTGCGTGAACGACGCGCTCGTGCGTGCCGAGGACCGCAGCGATGTGATGATTCGCAATGTCTTCCTCGGCGTCACCGGCGCACACATCGAAAGCCTCAACAACCGTGGTCGCCATCGCCTGCCGGACGATCAGACCGAGATCACCGAAGACGATGTCGAGGAGTCCAAGGAGATCGCCCGCAGTGTCTCCATCCCTCAGTCGAATGTGTTCCTGCACAGCGTCACACGGCAGTACATCGTCGATGGTGTGGAGGCCGTGCGGCAGCCGATAGGCCGTGAGGGCCGCACTTTGGAGGCGGATTATCACATCATTCACGGCATTCGCGGCCGGGTGCAGAATGCCATCCGCTGTGTGCGTGAGATCCCGCTCGAAGTGGAGGACGTGGTGTTCAATCCCGTTGCAGCGGCCCAAGTGGTGCTGACGCGTGAGGCGAAAATGCAGGGGGCGCTCATGATCGATTTCGGTGCAGGCACCTGCGACTACGTTTTGTATGAAGACGGCATGATCACCGCTTCCGGCTGTGTGCCGCTCGGTGGCGATCACATCACCAACGATGTTTCCATGGCCTTGCAGATTCCGAATGGCCGCGCCGAACGCCTCAAGGTGGAGGAAGGCAGCGTTTTGTATGATGAAGTGCCCGCAGGCGAGATGCTCAGCATCGAAGACGACACCGGTTTGATCCTCGGCGAGGTCGAGCGCGCGTTTCTCAATGAAGTCATGAACCTGCGCACCAAGGAAATTCTCACGCAGGTGCGTGTGAGGGTGGAGGACCACCTCGGCCGTCTCGGCGCGGGGGTTTATCTCACCGGTGGCGTCAGCCTGATGAAAGGCGTTGACGCCGTCGCCCGCGAAGTGTTTGGAATCAAAGTCACCCGCGCAGGTTCGGCTCCCGTCAGCGGCATCACCGCCACTTTCGAGAACCCGCAATACTCCGCCCCGATCGGCCTCATTCGTTATGCGCAGATCCTGGACAGCGAGAAGCCTTTTCTCTCCCCTCTGAAGCGTCTTGGCCGGCGCATGCAGGAACTCCTTTCAGCCGTCACTTTTTAAAGCACACTCCAAACTCAACCACCCACGATTATGGTAGAATACGACCGCTCCCAGACACGCGAAGGCCCTGAAGCTCCCGGGCCCCGCATTTGCATCGTCGGAGTCGGCGGTGCCGGCTCCAATGTCGTCGATCGCATCACGCTTGATCGCATCGTTGATGCCACCCTCGTTTGCGCGCATACCGACGTGCGTGTGCTCGGCCACTCGATGGCACCATTGAAAATCCAGCTTGGTGCCGAGCTCATGAAGGGCATCGGTGCCGGTGGTGATCCCGATCTCGGACGCGAGGCGGCGCTTTTCTCGCGCGAGCAGATCCGCCAGGCCGTCGAAGGGCATGACATCATCTTCATCAGCGCTGGTCTCGGCGGCGGCACCGGCAGCGGCGCGGCTCCGGTGATCGCCGAAATCGCGAAAAACACCGGCGCTCTCGTGCTCGTCGTCGCCACCATGCCGTTCAGCTTTGAAGGCCGCCGTCGTCTGGCGCAGGCCGAGGAGGCGCTCGAACTATTGCAGAAACGTGCCGATGCACTCGTGCTGTTTGAGAACAATCGCATGGGCGAGCTCATCCTGCCGAAGGACGGCATTCAAAAAGCCTTCAACCAGGCTGATCAGCTCATCGCGCAGAGCCTGCGTGCCGTTTCCACCATCACCACCACGCCCGGCTTGGTGAAGCTCGGCCTCGACGATCTCACATCAGCGCTCGCCAATGCCAATGGTCGTTGTCTCTTCGGTTTTGGCGAGGCTCGTGGCCAGAACCGTGGTGTCGAGGCGCTCAAGAAGGCGCTCAAGAGTCCGCTCATCGACTCCGGCCGCCTCTTGCATCAGACGAAGAACCTGCTTGTGCATGTCGCAGGCGGCGAATCGCTCACGCTCGTCGAAGTCGAAGGTGTCATGAAACAGCTCGGCCGCCACGTGCCCGATCAAACGCACATCCTCTTCGGTCTCGGAGTCGATGCGAAGCTGGGCGACGCCATTGCCGTCACGCTCATCAGTTCGCTTGGACTCAATCAGCTCAACGCGCACGCCGCCGCCGCACCGCCGTCAGAGATGCTTCAGCCGCGCGCCGAAGTGCCTGCCGCCGCGCCGAAACGCGAAGCGCCTGCGAAGAAACTGTCGCCGCCGTATGCCCCTCCGGTCGAGACATCCGCCAGTTTCCTTTTCAAGGGTGAGGAAATGGCCGTCGTGCCTGTCGGCGAGGCATTCCCTTTGAACCACGGCATGCCCGCCGAAGAAAAAGAGACGGAAGCGGTCGAGCAGCCAATGCTCATGCAGGACGAGCCTGTGGCTGAGGAATCCACCGCTCCCATCATTGAGTCCACGCCTGAAACCGCCCGCATTCCGGTGCGCACGCCCGCCGCGAAGGAACTCGCCGATGCCGCCCGTGGCAAAGAATCCACCCTCGCCTCCGTCGTCGCGCGCAGCGTCACATTGCAGACCGAGGCCGCGCCTCCGCAGGATGACCTGATCACCTTTGACACCCCGGTCGTCTCCACCATCAGCGCCACCTCCACCGTCATCGCCCGCAAGCCCGCCGCCACCGAGCAGCAGACTTTCAGCCTTGGCGAGGAAGACCGCGGTCGTTTCAAGGACACCGAACCTTCCATCGTTCAAGGCGAGGATCTCGACGTGCCAACCTGGATGCGTCTGAAGAAAAAGCTGCGCCGTTGACCCGCGACCGGAGCCGTCGCCGTCACGCCGGCCATTTCAGATGAACGAAGATGACGATCCACTGGATGACGAGTGGCCGTTCGAGCGTCGCGTCGAAGCCGCGGATGGATGGCTGACGTTGCGCGACTGGCAGCAGGCCAGGGCGGAGCTCGACAAGATCACCAGTGAAAAAAGCCGGAAGCGGCCGGAGGTCTTGAAGGCCTATGCGGACGTCTGGGAGGTGTTAGAAGATTGGGCCGCAGTAGCACGCTACATGGAGGTGCTGATTCTCTACGAGCCGGATGAAATCAACCACTGGCTGCGCCTGAACGCCGCGCTGTTGTTTTCTGGTCGTTTGACAGAGGCGCATGAGCGCCTGCTGGAGATTTTGAAGCGGCATCCGCATCATCCCGCGCTGTTGTTCAAGCTGGCGGTCACGCTGGGCGCGCTGCAAAAGCATGAGGAGGCGGAGTGGGTGCTGGCGGAGTTGTTCACGCTGGAAAACGGCAAGTATGAGAGGACTTACCTGCACATGGCGCTGAACTGGGAGGAGCTGGCGCCGCTGCGGGAGCAACTGCGGGCCTTGCAGCAAAAGATCGAGGCGGAAACAGGCGGTGCGGCGGGTGCCGAGGTCAACGAGTGAGCGCACGGGCGCGGATGCACCGCTTCTGCCAGCGAGACAACGCTATCCCCAGCGCCATGGCCGCCCCCAGTCCGCTGCCGACGGAAGTCCACCAGCCCAGGCCGCCAAGCCAATGCAACACGCTAATCAGGACCAGTCCGACGAGTGCCGCGCCATCCGCGCTCCAGTCGAGATAATCGTAATCACCTTTGATCAGGCGCTGGTAGTCGATGGGCTGCTGGCAGATGCGGCAGCGAATGGTTTCCAGCCGCTCCACGACATCCAGGTGACAAACCCCGCGCAGACCTTCGTCGGCGTTCGAGCACAGCATCTGCGTGGCAAGGTCTTTGAGGTGAACCGTCAGGCAGTGCGGACAGCAGTAGCGCTTGATGATCTTGACGTTCATTTCATCGCAGCATGAAGGCGTGCAGGTGCGCGGCCTCGGCCTCGGAAAGGCGGTGATTTCCGGCCCAGATGAGCGCGTCATGCCAGCCCCAGTGGCCTTGCAGCACCAGGCGGGCCGGCTCGTGCGCGAGCGGCTGGTCCTGGCGGAACAACCACCAGACCCCGACATCGCTTTCGAGGTTCCAATACACATAAACGTAATTCAACCAGCGCACCCAGGCCGCGCGTCGGGCGAACTCGTCATCGAACTTCGCGAACACGCTGGCATCGGTCGTTTCGGGGAAAAGCTCGTGAATGGCGGAGATGGACATCAATTCCTGCACGGTGACGATGATGAGCGCGAAATGTTTGTCCCGGTGCAGCACGCGGTCGAGCACGGCATGTACAAGGTGGCTGTAATAAATCTCCTCCGGGTTTTCCTCCCAGCCGTTCTCCAGCGTGAACGGCGGTTGAAACAGAAACCAGAACGGCTCGGCCTTTTGCGCGATGAAGGGATGACTCACGCAGGCGATGTAGCTTTTGCCGGCCTCCGGCGCGGTGTCGATGAACTGATGCCTCGCGATGAGAGCGGGGTTGATGCGGATCGTCTCCTGCGCCCGCTCATCCGGCTCCTGGCACAGGTGGATGCAGGAGTTGTCATAGCCGCAGAGCTTTGCCCATGCGGAAAGATCATCCTGGCATGGCTTGTGCGGTTCCTCATGGCAGGTACGACACTCAAACTGAATGCCGTCGTCCTCAGCGTTGTTTGAACTGATCATGAGCTTGTGTGGAAGGAGGAAGACGCACGCCAGAGGTGCGACGGAAGAAAATCTGGCAGCCGACGATGAGCAACAGCAGGCCTCCGCCGGCCGCATGCGGTACCCAGCGGGCCGTTTCGACAAAAAAACCAAGCAGCGACGCGATCCAGACGACAAACGCCGCCAGCATCGCGAAAATGCCGAGGCGCATGAGAAAACGGGCGAAGGTGATCATGGCTCAATCGCTGTTCTCCCAGGTTAAAACACCCTCGCCTTCGTCCAGGCCGAGCCAGAGCAGGCTGTTCCGGCTGAGTTTGACCCAGATCCACGCCTCGCAGGATTCTTCGAGCTTTTCTCGGTTCACACACAACGAGCCGCCCAGGTCGATGTCGCGCAGAACCGAGTCGATGAAGCCCGCTGTCTCCTCATCAATGGAGTCGTAGCAGCGGCCGTTCCATTTGGGGCCGGTGAAGTACGCGTTCAATTTTTCAGCGATGCTGCCCCGCAGCGGCACGAAGATACCTTCGAGTTCGGGATGATGGCAGGAATAACCGCCCACTTGATTCGTGTAGGTCACGCCGGACGGGCAGGCGATGATCAGCCCGGGGCTCTCATTGTCCCAGAGGTCGATGGTGAAGCGTGGGGATAACATGGCGTTTAATGTTGTGGTGACAGGCGGGGTTCCAGCAGCGCCTTGATGCGGTTCAAATCGTCCGTGCTGGCAAAGGTGATTCTGATCCGGCGGGTCGCGTCATCGATCAGCAGCCCGTGCTCGGCGACGAGGAATGAGTCCGCCGGCTTGCCGTCGAGCATGAGCAGCAGGCGGCGTCCCTGGCGCCAGCCGGCGGGATCGCGCAGGCGTTCATCCTGGGATTCAAACGCGATCTCCATCTTTGCGCTGTGCCATGAGGACGAGAGAGACAAACCAAGGAGATTGTGAGCCATGATCACCGGCAAGGCGCGGGCATGACCGGGCTGGTCGATGCCAAACTCCTTCAACGCGATGCTTTGCTCGACAGGCGTGTCACTCACCTCATGCAGGCTCATCAGAGTGAGCCTGCGCGCCAGCACGCAGCGGAAGCCAGTGTCCTCGAACAACGACTCAAACGCGGGCAAAACTTTCTTGTGCAGCGATGCCGCAGTTTCTTTGTCATCGGTGTTGTAACTGCCGCCGCGTGTGAACCCCATCGCGATTTCCTCCTCGTCCGTGATCGGCGGCAGTGCCTTGCCTTCACACCACTCCCAGGCATTGCCCGCCAGATCATAAAACCCCTGCGCATTCGGTTCAAAACTGCCGACGGGAGCGAGTGTCGCAAAGGCATCCTCATAGCCTTCGATGCCGCCACCGTCCTCGACCATCGTTTGTGCCGACACCAGCCCTGCGGCCTGGAGCTGTTCATAACGCCCGCGGATTTCCCCGCCGCTGAAATTGCCCGCGCCCGGTGGCGGCGGCCAGGCGTCACCCCACGGAAAGTCGCCGGTCGTCTTGCCCACGGCGAGCGTCCATTCCTCGTGCGTCGGCAGGCGGTAATAATCATGCTCGCCGATGAGTCCATCCTGCCGCTCCCTTTGGGTCAGCCAGTCGCAGAAGGCGGCGGCGTCATACAGGTTCAAGACGGTCGCCGGTTCCCAGCCGGAAATGTTGGGGGCGTTTTTGCGGTCCCAGGGCCGTCCGGTTTCTTCCACGAACAGGCTATAGTCCATCTCGCGCGTCTCCCACACGCTGAACATCACCGTGGAGCCGCGCAGCGGAACAAAGCGCATGCCCAGGCTGTTTTCCCACGCGGTCATCGTGTCGAGCCGCTGCTGAAGACCGGTTTGGAATGTCTTCACCGCCGCGTTTTCCGCCGCCTCTGGCCGCATGGCTAGAAAGGCCCGCAGATGCGCCTCGGCCGCGCGCAACTCGTCCGCCGCGTTTTCTGCCACACTGAGGTAATGATACGTTTCAGGAATCCATGGCGCGATCTGGGCGCAGGCGCGGAAATGCAGCGCGGCGGCGCTCAGATCATTCTTCGAACGCGCCTCGACGAGTTTGGTCCGGGCCGCCTCAAACTCAATTGCCAGTCCCGAGGGCGGGAAAGGCGGCGGCTGCAGCTTCGACGCGAGCGCGTGGAGCTTTGGCGCGAGCGCCCGCACCTGCGCATGATGATTCATGGCGAGATGCCAGGCCAGTTCGTCGCGATAAGCGGCGAACGCCTCGTAGTTTCGCCCTTCGTGGTCCAGCTTCTGGGCATGCGAATCCGTC
>CAMCWM010000085.1 GCA_945882215.1 Akkermansia muciniphila
TACGCTTGGCGGGAGCGGCGGCGAACGCGGCGAAGCAGACGACAGCGGCAAGAACCAGAGGAGCGGCGAGTTTTTTCAGCATGGCGGGCGATTCTGGCGGAAGTTTGAAAACAAGGCAAGGCAGTGTTGCATGCCTTGTCATTTCACAGCTCATGCGTACGATGTCGGCCCATGACGCGCTTAATCTTGAATCTCCTGCTGCTACCGCTCTGCGCATTGCTCTGCCAGTGTGGATCCAAGGCTGGAAATCGTTGGGAGTACAAGTATGCGCCAGGCAAGACAGCGATCCTCATCGGCGGCAGGGCCGTGCCGCCGGCGAATGCTCCGGCGGATGTGCTGCGAGCCATCACGGCGGGCAACCGCATCTGCACCAAGCCCTATCGTCGCGGCGGCGGGCATGCCAAATTCGAGGACAGCGCCTATGACTGCTCCGGCACCGTGTCTTATGTGCTGCATGCGGCGGGCAAGCTGGACGCGCCCACTGTTTCGGGCGCGTTTCGCAGTTATGGCCGCAGCGGCAAGGGCAAGTGGATCACGGTCTATGCCCGCAAGGGGCATGTGTTCATGGAAGTGGCCGGGCTGAGGCTGGACACCGGCTACAGTGATGCCGACAGCGACGGCCCGCGCTGGAGCAGCCGTTCACGCCCCACGAAGGGCTATTCCATGAGGCATCCTTCCGGCCTGTGATGATTTTCCCACCATGATTCCCGCCGAAGCCATCGTCTATCGCCCGAACGTCGCCGCCATCCTCCAGCGTGAGAACGGGGACATCTTTGTGGCCGAGCGCATCAACATTCCTGGCGCGTGGCAGTTTCCGCAGGGCGGCATTGATGAGGGAGAGGACGCGGAACATGCGATGTTTCGTGAGATTGAGGAGGAGATCGGCGTGAGGCGTGACCTGCTGAAGATCCTGCAACGCCGCGACGGCTACCGCTACGCCTTTGCCAAAGGACGGTTGAAATACGGCATCTACGGTGGGCAGGAGCAGACGTATTTTTTGTGCCGCTTCCTGGGCCAGGACACGGACTTCAATTTGGCGGCCACCCACCAGGAGTTTGCCAGCTTTCGCTGGATCAAGCCGTCTGAGTTTCAGATGGACTGGGTGCCGAAGTTCAAGCGCGTGGTCTATCGGCAGGTAATGCTCGATTTTTTCGGCGTCGAGTTCGTGTAGCACGCTCAATTCAACCCGAAACGCCGTAAACCCGGCAGCGATGGCTTGAACCAGCGCATCTTTGACTGGAACTTCGGTGTCTGCACGCATTCACCAAGAGCTTGCTCCATGAGCAATGAAACTTCGAAGCCGGTCGAGCCATCGGTGCGGCGCAGGGGAGGACAGGCGACGACAAGCCCCTTCAGCATGACCCACTTCTGCCCCAATCCTGCCATGGCGTGCAGGGCTGGTGGCAGGGCGCAACGTTTGATGCGCAACTGCACCTCGGCGCCGATGTCAAAACGATGACGTGACCAGAAGACGAGACCGCAGGTGTTGATGGCACAGAGTTCAACGACGGTCTGCCTGCCACCGCTAGACGAATGCTGTTCGCTCGCGGAGGTTTCCTGCTGTTGCTGGCCGTGTTTAGCCATACGAATCGCGGAATGACCGCGAAAAGAGGCGCACGAGGCGGGGAAAGTCAAACGGGGAGAGCCGAGCGGGAGACGGCAAAGTACTCAAGGCAGGTCAAGAAGGGCTTCACTCGTCAGCGTCGGCGGATGGCGCGGCTTTCGACGAACCCTTCTCCGCAGCAGCGCCTTTCTCGGCCTGCTTGGCTTTCACGGCGGCCTCGATCTCGGCATAGACGGTGGAGTCGTTGCGGAGGACTTCCTTGGCGGCATCACGGCCCTGGGCGAGCTGGGTGCCTTTGTAGCTGATCCAGGAGCCGCGTTTTTGCAGAATCTCGAAGTCCATCGCGAGATCAAGCAACGAGCCGACATTCGAGATGCCCTCGTTGTACATGATGTCGAACTCGGCCTCGGTATAGGGCGGCGCGAGCTTGTTTTTGACCACTTTGACCTTGGTGCGGTTGCCGGTGACGGTGCCGTCGGTGGTCTTGATCGCGCCGATGCGGCGGATGTCCACGCGCACGCTGGCGTAGAACTTGAGCGCCTTGCCGCCAGGGGTGGTTTCGGGGTTGCCGAACATGACGCCGATTTTTTCACGAATCTGGTTGGTGAAAATGCAGCAGGTTCGCGCCTTGGCGATGATGGCGGTCAGCTTGCGCAATGCAGCGCTCATGAGGCGTGCCTGGGCGCCGACGGTGGAGTCGCCAATGTCGCCTTCGAGTTCCTGACGGGTGACGAGGGCAGCCACGGAGTCGATGACGATGACATCGAGCGCATTGGAGCGGACGAGTGTTTCGCAGATGCGCAGGGCTTCCTCACCGGAACTGGGCTGCGAGACGAGCAATTCATCCATTTTGACACCAAGACGTCGGGCGTAAGCAGGATCAAGGGCATGCTCCACGTCAATGAAGGCGGCGAGACCGCCGGTTTTCTGCGCCTGGGCGATGACGGTGAGGGTCAGGGTCGTTTTACCCGAGGATTCCGGGCCATAGACTTCCACCACACGTCCGCGTGGGAAACCACCGGTGCCGAGCGCCTGATCGATCAAGAGATTGCCGGTGGGGATGACGCTGATGTCGGACTTCAAGCCTTCACCGCCCATGCGCAGGATGGCACCTTCGCCGTAGTCTTTTTGGATCTGCTGGATGGCGAGATCCAGATTACGACCGCGTGCTTCGGCGAGTTTGTCGGTTTTTGGGGTCGCTTCGGCGGTTTCTTTGGGTGCGCGGGCCATAGTCGTGGATAGGTGGGGGTGAAAAAAGATGTTCGGTCGAACAGAAAGCGCATTCTGCGCCTGCCGTAAAGCACTTTCATGCGCTGGTCACGAATTATCCGCCGCCAGCTCTCAAAGATCCTCAAGCTGTTTCAGGCTGCCAAAGTAGCCGCTCATCATGCCGAGGATGCGATAGGCCACATAGAGGACCACGATGCCGTAGGCGAACTTGGGGATCCACTGCGCCGCACGTTGCACGGCATCGCCCGCCTCGATGGTTTCGGCGGCGGCCCAGCGGTTCATCTCATGATCCAGCGTGCCTGACTCCTCCGCCGTGGCGGTGCCATGTACAAACACCATGGGAAAACCATGCACATCCGCCATGGCACCGGCGATGGTTTCTCCGGCGGCGATACGCTGCGCAGCATCCTCTGAGGCGCGCCGTAGCATCCCGCTGTGCGAAGCGCCGCCCGCGAGCAACATGCACTCCGTCATGCGCATCGAGGCGAGCAGGCAGGCATGAAACACTTGGGCGAAACGGGCCAGCGCCCAGTGTTTGCGCACGCTGCCGATGAAAGGAATGCGTCCAAGCCAGGCATCCACGGAGGCCGATTCAGCCCCCAAGCGTGACAGCCAGCGCCAGAGCAGGAACAACGATAGCAGGATCAACCACAACACCGCCAGTGGCATGAACATGCCCCGCAGCGAGCCGGACTCACCCTGCATCGAGGCGGTCACCAGAGCAGGCAGTTCCGGCAGCACGATGCCGAGATGAGCCAGCACCAGCGGATAGATCATGGCCCCCACCGCCTGCCGCACGGCAAGATCCCAGGCCTCAAAATAGCGTGACAGATGGCTGAACGCGTCGCTGAGCCGCCCGCTGCGCTCACCGGCATCGATCAGCGCGAATTCCAGCGTGCCGGAGAACGCGCCGCAGTGGGCGGTGAGTGAGTCGGCGATGCCTTTGCCCTCGCCAAGTCCTCGTTGCAGGCCCAGCAGCCAGGTCTGTCGCGCGTGTGAAGGCTGCTGCTTCAGCAGCAGGTCAATCGAGCGGTCGAGATGAAAATCCGCGCTCACCAACTTGGCCAGTTCGCGATAGAGCAGGGCTTTTTCAGAGAGTTTCATCCGCAGCGGCAAAGTAATGCCACCACACCATCTGCGGCGAGCATAAACTTCTTACTTCTCAGCGCTGTAGCAGTGCTTATCATGCATGCCCGCATGCCACCGCCTACTGACAAAAAAGAAACACCCGACCAGCGTTGGATGCACCTGGCTCTCGATCAGGCGCAGCGTGGCGTCGGTCTGACGAGTCCGAATCCGCCGGTGGGAGCCGTCGTCGTCGTGCAGGGCAAGGTCATCGGTCAGGGTTATCATCGCAAAGCCGGTGAGCCGCATGCCGAGGTGGAGGCGATTCGGGATGCTAAGCAGTCCAATTCCAAGCTGCTGCCTGGAGCCACGATCTACGTCACGCTCGAACCCTGCTGCACGCATGGCCGCACGCCGCCCTGCACGGAGGCGATCAAGGCCGCAGGACTCAAACGCGTGGTCTATGGCGCGAACGATCCGAACCCACAGCACGCCGGGCGCTGTCGCGATATTTTTCTGCTCGCTGGCATCGAAGTGACCGGCGGTGTGCTGGAGGCCGAGTGCCAGGCGCTGATCCGGCCCTTCACCAAATGGATCACCACCGGCATGCCCTATGTCATCGCCAAGGCGGGCCAGAGTCTTGATGGCCGCCTCACGCGTCCTGCGGGCGAAAGCCAGTGGCTCACCAACGATGCCGCGCGCGCTCATGGCCGCAGGCTGCGCATGCGAGTGGACGCCATCATCGTCGGCGCCGAAACGGTGCGGAAAGACGACCCGCAACTCACCTTGCGTGATGGCAGTGCGGGCAGCGGCAAGCTGCAGCCCTGGCGCGTCGTTCTCACTCGCAGCGGCGAGATCCCGCCGCACTCGCGCATTCTGACGGACGAGTTCAAAGACCGCACGCTCATCATGCTCGGCAAGGATCTGCCCGAAGTGCTCAAAGAGCTCGGCAAACGCGGCGTGATGACGGTGTTGATCGAAGGCGGCGGCATCATTCTCGGCCAGGCCTTCCGTGAAAAACTCGTCGATGAGGTTTATTGGTACATCGCGCCCCGGCTCTGCGGTGGCGGTCGTCCTTCGCTCGCCGGACCGGCGTTGCCAGCATCCATCGAGCTCGATCACGTCACCGTCCGGCCGATGGGCGACAATGTGATGGTGCATGGCTTTCCCATCTGGTCAGAGGAAAAGTAGCGTTCCGATACGACTCCGTTCACCTCCAGCATCATCGAGAGGCTGGCACGCATGATGCTGTGCTGGTGAAGGATTTGACATGCCATGATTGAATTTGCCCTGGAGCAATACCCTGTCCGCCAGACGTTGACCAACGACGTGCAGACGTTGATCCGCCCCCTGCAGGAGGAGGATGGGCCGGCGTTCACGCGGTTTCATGACGCCATTCCCAGCGGCGAGCGCTTTCTCCTCAAGCATCGTCTGAACGGCACGGATGAAATCGAGGCATGGTGCCATGACTTGAACTACGAGAAGCGCCTGACTCTGCTGGCGCTGGCAGACGGCCAGGTGGTGGGGCATGCGACGCTGCACCAGCGGCCTGGAGGCTGGAAACGGCACATCGGCATGGTGGATGCGTTGATTCACCCGGATTTTCGCGGCCTGGGCGTGCTGCGTGCGCTGCTGGGCGGCTTGGTGGAGGCCGCCACCCATGCCGGTCTGACGCGGCTGGAGGCGGAGTTCAACGGCGAGCGGAAGAACACCGTGCAGTCCTTCATGAAATGTGGCTTCGTGGAGCTGCTGCGACTGCCCGACTACCTGCGGGACATGCAGGCACAGCCGCATGACTATGTGCTCATGGGCCTGAATCTGGCGGTGGACTATGAGAACACCGGGGCAGGGGATTAGCACCATGGAGATGCTAAAATGATGAAACCAGAATGGCGAATGACGCATGCTCACGATGATGCGGCCCCATGCGCAGACGCATTCCTTTGAGCATTTGTGATCGGGACTTCATTCCTCATTCTGATTTCGGCCTTCGTCATTTTTTCCTCCGCAAAGATAAGTTTCCCTCCGCAGCAGCACGGCTATGCGTATGCCACATGCCCGCCGTTTCCTCACTCCACCCCGCTGTTTTTTTCGACCGTGACGGCGTCGTCAATCTTTCACCTGGCGATGGCTACGTGCTGCGCTGGGAGGATTTCCATTTTGCTCCCGGCATCATTGAGGCGCTCGCACTGTGCCGTTCGCGTGGTTACGCCACGATCCTCGTCACCAGCCAGCAGGGCGTGGGGAAGGGGCTGCTGCCACAGACCGGTCTGGACGACATGCATGCGCGCATGCAGGCCGAACTCATGAAGCACGCCGCCGCCTTCGACGGCATCTACACCTGCACGCACCTCTCCGGCAGTTGCACCTGCCGCAAACCAAGCCCGGAGATGATTTTCCGTGCCAGAGACGATCACGGTCTTGATCTGGCACAAAGCTGGCTCATTGGCGACCACGACCGTGACATTCAGATGGCGATCAACGCCGGTGTGCCGCGCACGATCCGTATTCTAAGCCACCATGAGCCGAAAGTGACCGCTGAATTCACTCTGGCCGGCACAGGAGAGCTTCCAGCATTGCTCTTGCGTTGTTTGATGCCCGATTCCAGCATCAAGTCGCCAGCATCCAGCATCTAGCTCAACGCTTCGCCATCGCCGTTTCCAGTGCCTTGCGGTAGTTCACCACGGCGTCACCGATGGCAGCGGAAACTTGCTGGCGGTAGGTGTCGGAGGCGACGAGGAGGCACTCCTTGGCATTGGTCACAAAACCACCCTCAAACAGGATGCCGGGGCGTTTGCAGCCGGTGAGCACGCTCCACTGCGCGCGCTTGATGCCGCGATCGACGAACTTGAAGCGGCTGATGACATTGGCGTGCACCGCAGTCGCCAGCGCGATGTTGGCGGAGTCCTGCTTGTTGCCGGTGACGCCGTTCACATTAAAGCCGCCTCCGCGAGGAATGGTGGCCGCGGCGCTCTGCGGTGTAAGCGCCCAGGTTTCGATGCCGGACGCAGCAGAGCCGCCTGAATTGAAATGGAAGCTGAGGAAGATGCTCTTTGGCGTCTGGTTCGCGATGGCCACGCGTCCGCCCAACGTCAGGAACGTGTCAGTCGTCCGCGTCATGATGACCTTGAAACCGCGCTGCATGAGCGCCGTGCGCACGGTCATCGCCATCTTCAGTGCGAAGTCTTTTTCATAGCCGTAAATGCCGCGCGCGCCCGCGTCGTGACCGCCGTGTCCGGCGTCGATGACCACGGTGTCGAAGTACTCCGCGTTCTGAATGTGGCTGGGATACAGCACTGGATCGATGAGCTTGCACAAATCCAGGCGGGAGAACAGCACCTTGCCGTTGTGGGACTGCACCGGGAAGCTCAGGATGAATTTGATGTTGTTGATCAGCATCTCCTGCGAGCCGATCTGCGCTTTGAGAATGAGCTTTGAGGAGCCGAGCCAGAAATGATTGCCCTGGAGACGGAAGGTGGTGAACCCATAGACCGGGTTGTAGAAGTTACGGATGCTATCGGCCGTCACGTAATCGCGTCCGCCGATCTTCACAATCTCCCAGCCGCCATTGGCGGGAAGCACGGTCACCGCGTCCGATTTCGCGGTGGTCTCATTCATCGGGGCTTCGTTGTCCTTCGCCACGGACTTCGTCACATCCCTGATCGGCTCCGGCTGCGGCTTGGGCGTTTCTGTCTTGCTCGCAGTCGTGGGCTTGTTCAGCTCCACTTTCTTCTTGGAGCCGCCGGTCGTGGTGATGATGACTTGTGGCGGCCTGCTGGTCGTCGGGGCAGGAGTCTTCGAGGTGGTTTTGGCCGGTTCCGGCTTGGGTTTGACGGTCGTGGCAGGCTTGGGTGCCGGCTTGGTTTCCGCTGCGGGCGGAGCCTCCTCCTTGCCGCCACCGAAGAGCTTCTTGAAGAAGCCCGGCTTCTCCTCCGCACGTGCCGAGTCGAATGACGCGGACGCCAAAGCGAAAACGAGGATGGCGATGATGGCCTGGGGAAGTTTGGAGTGCAGTTCGGAAGTCATGACGGGAATGACGGCGAAAACGTGGGAAAGGCGGCCTTTTATAGTCCGAGTCGGCCCCGAGCGCAAACGTTCTGACGCGGGCGGTCTTGCTTGTCCTTGATAATACGCCCCGCCTGACGCATGAAGCGGCTGATTATGGCCAAAAAACCTGTAGTTCTCATCATCCGCGACGGTTGGGGCATCAACCCCGGCGGCAAAGCTCAAGCTGAAGCCAATGGCGATGCCACCCTGCTCGCGAAGACCCCTTTCCACGATCACCTCTACGCCAATTATCCGCGCGGCACCGTCAGTGCCAGTGGCGAGGATGTCGGCCTGCCAGACGGCCAGATGGGCAACAGCGAAGTCGGCCACCTCAATCTCGGTGCCGGTCGCGTCGTTTATCAGGATCTCACCCGCATCAACAAGAGCATTCGCGATGGTGAACTCGCCAAGATGCCCGTGCTCGTCGAAGCCTTCGAGAAAGCGAAGGGCAAGCGCCTGCACTTCCTCGGTCTCATCAGCGATGGCGGCGTGCATTCGCATCAGGATCAGCTTGTGGCACTCTGTGATGCCGCAAAAGCTGCTGGCGTGGAGGACCTCATGGTCCACGCCATCACCGATGGCCGAGACACCTCGCCGACGGGCGGCGCTGGCTACCTGGCGAAGCTGGAAACAGACCTCAATTCCAGCGGTGCCAAAATCGCCACCGTCATCGGCCGCTACTACGCCATGGACCGCGACAAGCGCTGGGATCGCAACAAACTCGCCTGGGATGCCATCGTTCTCGGACGCGGTGAAATGCGCACCGACACACCGCGCTCCGCCATTCAGGCCGCGTATGAGCGTGATCCGCGCGGTGATGAGTTTCTCCTGCCCATGATCTTCGCCAATGCCAATGAGCAGCGCATTCGCGACGACGATGTCATCTTGTGGTTTAACTTCCGCGCCGACCGTGCCCGCCAGCTTAGCGAAGCATTTCTCAAGTCCGGGTTTGATGGTTTTGATCGCGAGGTCACTCCCAAGACCGGCTACTACACCCTCACCGAATACGATGCCACCTACACCGACCTCGGCGTGCGCGTCATCTTCGGCCCCGAGACCTTGAGCAACAACCTCGGCCAGGTCGTCGCAGCCGCCGGACTCACGCAGCTTCGTGCGGCGGAAACGGAGAAATACCCACACGTCACCTTCTTCTTCAACAGCGGCCTTGAAGAGCCGAACGCGGGTGAAGACCGCTACCTCGCCATCAGCCCAAAGGAAGTGCCCACCTACGACAAGAAACCGCAGATGAGCGCCCCCGACCTCACCTTCGAAGGGTTGCGTCGTTTGGAGAAATATGACCTCGTCATCATGAACTACGCCAATCCCGACATGGTCGGCCACACGGGTGTCGTCGAGGCTGGCATCCACGCGTGCGAGACGATTGACCTCGGCGTGCGCCTCATCGTGGAAAAAGTCCTCGAACTCGGTGGCAAGCTCTTCATCACCGCCGACCACGGCAACTGCGAACTCATGCGCAATCCCGACGGCAGTCCCAACACCGCGCACACCACCAATCTCGTCCACGGCATCTACGTCGCCGCCGATGCCGCAAACTACACCGTCGCCAACGGCAAACTCGCCGACATCGCCCCAACGCTGCTCGATATGCTTGGCGTGACGAAGTCTGCGGAAATGACGGGGCAGAGTTTGCTCATCCGCAAGTGACCCGCCTCCTCTTCCTCTGCTCCCGCAATCAATGGCGCAGCCCGACTGCGGAGGTCGTTTATCAAAACGATCCGCGTGTCGAGGTGCGCAGCGCCGGTGTCAGCGCTTCCGCCCGGCAGCGTGTCACGGAAAAGCTGTTGCGGTGGGCAGATCGAGTGCTGGTGATGGAACACGAGCACAAGCGGCGATTGCGCCATCAGTTCCCAGCCATCGCTCATGATCTGCGCATCGACGTGCTCGATATTCCCGACGAATACCCGCTCATGCACCCGGAGTTGGTCGCGCTGATTCGTGAACGCGTCGAACCGCTGCTGGCCTAAACGGCCTTGCGAATCGGGACGAGCTGCCACAAGCCCACCACATGCTCCCAGCGGCGGATGGCGGTGTCGATGAGGAAGATGAACAGCAGCGCGAGCAGCAGCGGCGGCCAGAGTTCTTCGTGTTGGACAGCCTTGGTGGTTTCGAGATTGGGCAGACGCGATGAATCAGCTAGATAGTCGCCGCCGGTGATGCGCACGGCTTCCTTGAGAAGCGTTTCATTCACTGTGCCGAGGCTGGACTCGGTGGATGGATTGTGAATGAGGCCCGTCGTGACCATTTCGGCTCCGGATTGAGCGCGGATGAGATACACGCCTGCCTGAGTCGGTTTGAAATCGCTGGTGTAGGTGCCGGGCGCGTCCTGCCGCAGCGCGAGCTTTTGTACGGCCTTCATCGGTGCGCCGAGCGCGTCGTCGGCCACATGAAACACCTCGGCTTCGACGACGGCGTTGTTCGCGCGCGTGCCGGCATCGGCGAGGAGATCGACGCTGATGCGCGCATCATCACCTTCCATGCGTGCGGACAGATCCATGAGCCTGCCCTGCGAGGCGCGGGCGGTTTCGCGCAGCACCTGCGACCAGAAGCGTCCGTAACCGCTCCAGCGTGCGATCCACAGTGAGGCCCAGCGGCTTTTCGCATCGGAAGTAAACGCGGTGGCCTTGCCGAGGCCGAAACGCCAGTGCGCGAGCAGCGGATCGCCGGTTTCAGTGACGAGCGGCACTTGCGCCGAAGTGCGGCGCGTGGTTTTGACGTAGCCAAGCAGCGTGGGCGAGTCCCACTTCTCGAATCCGGCGAGGATGGGGTGTTTTTCCTTCAATTCAGGAATGAACGGCTCTTCGCGGATCATGCGGCCCGTGTGCATGAGCGTGTCCTGCGTGAAGATGCGCGTGATGCCGCTGGCATCCATCGTGGAGTAAGACTGGCCAGCGCCACTGGAGGCGATGGCCTGGAGCAGCGCCACATGCGAACCTTCGCCGATCGCGACGGTGGAAATGGTGAGACCCTCGCCACGGCATTGCGATGCGAGCTGTTCGTAACCTGAACCGGCGGTCTGACCATCGGTGAGGATGATCATGTGTTTCACGCGTGCCTTTGTTCGCAGCAGCGCCTCACGGGCGAGTTGAAACGCGGGCTGCAAGTTCGTGCCGCCGCCGGAAGCCACAGCGGCGATTTGACCGGAGACTGCATTCGTTGAAGTCAGTCGCGTCATCGGCGCGACGACATGCGCTTCAGAGTCGAAGGCCCACACACCGAGCGAATCGTTGTGTCCAAGCACTTCAGCCGTCGCAATCGCCGCGCTTTTGGCCATTTCGAGCTTCTCACCAGCCATGGAGCCCGATCGGTCCATCACGATGGCCACGGCGGCGCTTTGCTTTTCTTCTTCATCCGGCGCTTTCAAGCGCACGGGCATCACATCTTCAATCGGCGTGCGGTAATAACCTCCCACGCCAAATGATCCCGGTCCGCCCAGCATCACGAGGCCGCCGCCTAGTTTATCGACATAATCGCGCAGCGCGTTCATGAGCGGATCGCCGAGCTGATGCGCGGGCACATCGGAGAGAATGACGCCGTCGTAACCACCGAGCTGGTCAAACGTGATCGCCAGATTGCCCGGCTGGCGCAGATCGAGCTCGATGCCCTCCTTTTCCATCGCCTGCATCAGGTAGCGCGCCTCGCTGGCATCCGATTCGATGTAAAGCAGCCGCAACCGCCCGCGCACATCCACGATGGCCAGCGCGCTGTCGTTCCCTGGCAGCGTGTCGCCTTGAACGCCTTCGAGCACGGCGCGATATTGAAACGTGTTCCGCGTCGAGGGCGTGCGCGTGAAGGTGATTTCCTGTGTCGCGCCCGGTTTCAGCGTGACGGGGCGTTTCTCCACCTCGATACCGTTTTCGTAGAGCTTCAGCGTGCCGCTGCCTTCGATGGTGCTCTCAAACACGGCCTTCAGGCTCAAGCTCGCGCCTTCAAACAAGCGCGTGCGGTTCGGCGTGAGCGCGATCATGCGCGCATCCGGCCTGCGTGGCCCGGAAACCGGCAGCGCGTGCAGTTGGATGCCGGAAACCGCCGCCTCGCGTGCGGCATTGAGCAAACTGCCGCGTGTTTCGTGTCCGTCGCCAATGATCAGGATGTTGCGGCTCACTCCGGGAGGAAACATCGCCTCCGCATACTCAATGGCAGCCGCGTAATGGCTGTCGCCGCCGTTTTTCTTCTGCCACTCGGCCTGCATGGCCGGAGTGCTGCCTTCGGGCAGGAGTTCCGGCTGCGAGCCGAGCTGCACGACGAACGAATCAATCCCGCTGCCGAGCGCCGAGCGCACACGGGCCGCTTCAGCGAGGGATTTCGTCAAACCTTCCGCGCCCATGCTCTGGCTGGCATCCACCACGATGCCGAGCGCCTTGCGGCCGGTCTGCGTCACCCGCGCCGGACCCGCCAGCGCGGCGAGCGCCAGCATCACGCCGATGGCACGCGTGACCAGCAGCAGCCGCTTCCGCAAGCCGGACATCGGGTGCGATGAACGCGACTCGATCCACAGCAGCAGGGCGACTGCGGGCAGGATGAGCAGGAGGAGTTTTGGTGATTCCCAGTCCAAGAGATGCGTGAGGTTCGGTGGCGGGCGCTATTTAGAGCGCACCGCGCAACGTTGCCAGCAGCTTCTCGATGTCCTCTGCCGTGTTGTAACCGTGGATGGCGATGCGGATGCGGCCGACTTGGTGCATGACGTGGATGTTTTGGGCGAGCAGGGCATCATTGATCGCCGTCGTGTTCTCGTGCTTGAAGGCGACGATGCCGCTGGAGCAATCGGGCTGCGGGGCGCACAACGGCGTGATGCCCAGTTCCTTCAAGCCTGCATGAACACGCGCGACGAGCGGATCGGCATGCGCGGCAATGGTGGCGACGCCGATTTGATCGAGATAACGCAGCGAGGCGTTCAAGGCGTAGAGCGCGGCAAAGCTGGGCATGCCGACGGAAAAGCTGAGCGCGCCGGGCTTGATGCGGGCGCTTTCAAAGCGGTCGGCGTCGAAGGCATTGGCGATGTGATACCAGCCACCGGCACTGGTGGTGAGGCGGGCGGCGGATTTTTTCGGGATGCCGATGACACCACCGCCGTGGATGCCGAGCGTCCACTTGTGCGTGCTGGAAATCATGATGTCCGCGTCCTGGCAGTCGAGTGCGACGCGTCCGAGCGCTTGGGTGACATCGACGGCGATGAGCGCCTGCGGTGCGAGCAGACGGATCATGTCGCGAAGGCGGGGAAACGCGATGCGGTGGCCGTTGTAAAAGCTCACGAGGCTCACCTGCACGAGCGCGGTGCGTTCGTTGAGCAGCGAGGCAAGATCAACGAGGTTAAGGGAACCACTGCTGTTCTTCCACAGCCTGGTCACAGGTCGCGAAGCTTCCGGTGCGGTGAGCCAGGGCGTGGCTCCGGCGGGGAAGTCGAGATCGGTGACGACGACTTCATCCTTGGGTGTGAGTTGCAAGGCATTGGCGAGCAGGTTGTAGGCTTCGGAGCTGCAGGAGCAGAAGGAAACCTCGTCCGTGGCGAGGCCGAGATGTTTCGCAGTGATTTCGCGGCATTCCTCGACGCGTGGGAAGTGGAAATCGCGCCCGCGCATGCCGAGCGACTTGTGCTGCATGTATTCGGCCACGGCTTCATTCACGCAAACCGGCGGGATGCTCTCGGCGGCGGTGTTGAGATAGTGGATGCCTTTGAGGCTGGGGAAGTCGGCGGCGCGGGAGGAGTCGGTGAGCATGCGGGAAGGAAACGCTGCTCAGGCGGCTTTTTCGCGTTCAGTTCTCCCGCTTCAACGCCGGAGTTCCCTCCGGCAGCTTGATCAGCGGTTCGCCGCCGAGGTAGCCGAGAGAGATGAGAAACTCGTCCATCTTCTTCGCGGTGACTCGAATCCAGGGCTCGCGATTGAAAAAGCCGTGCGGCATGTCGGCGGCGGACCACATCTCGGCGCGGAGGCCGAGGGCTTTGGCTTTCGTCACATACTCATCGCCGCCAACCTTGAGCTTGTCGGCGGTGCCGAAGAAGATGATGGCCGGGGGCGTGTCTTTGCTGACGAAGTTGGTTGGCGTGATGGCCTCGGCGACATCGAGTGTGATCGGGCTGTTGCCGGTTTCGCGTTCTTTGAACAGCGTGGCGATGTTCAGCGCCGGATTGAAGAGCACCATCGCGTTCGGCTTCGCGGAAATGGATTTGTCATCGAATTCGGCGTCGTAAGCCGTGACGAGCGCCGTGCAGGCTGCGAGATGGCCACCTGCGGAACCACCGGCGGCGATGACCTTTCCCGGATCGATGCCGAGTTCAGTCGAATGGCCGCGCACCCAGCGGATCGCGCTTTTGGCGTCTTCGACACATTTGTCGGGCGTCGTTTTGTGAATGCTGGAGATGCGGTAATCGGCACTGATGGCAATGATGCCGCGGCTGGCGAGGTATTCGGCCTGCGGGACGAATTGCAGGTAGGAGCCGCTCTTCCAACCGCCACCGAAGAAGAACACGACGCAGGGACGGAGGGCGGTGATCTGGACTTCGCCTGCGGGGGAGAAAACGTGGAGCTTCAGCTCGCCCTGCGGCGTGGTTTTATAGACGATGTCCTTCGTCGCGACCGCGACATCAGTCAGTTTAATGGTGGGCTTCTTCTTGTCGGCTTTTTGGGCGTGGAGTGGGACGACGATGAGAAGAATGGGGAGGATGGGAAGAATGAGGCGCATGATGGCGCTGAAACGACGGGGCGGCGCGGATGTTGCGGCGCGCGAGCATGGGAGTTCGGAGTCCCGGCTTCAGCCGGAAAAGTATTCGCGTGGTGATGACGGCTGCGCTGCGCCAACTCGTGGCGTTTTCCCGCAGACCATGTGTTTCCGCCTGAAGGCGGGACTCCGAACTACTTCAGCGTCATGAGCCAGGCGACGAGATCGGCGAGGCCTTGCGGGCCGATGGCGGCGGCAAGGCCGGGGACCATGAGCGATTCGGTCATTTCCACCTGCTTGGAGATGTCCGCTTTTTTGATCGGCTGAGCGGCACCACCGGCGATCTTGAGGGTCAGTTCATCGGCGGTATCACTGATGATGTAGCCGATGATGGTTTGTTTCTCCTTCGTCGTCACGGTGAGGCCGTTGAAGCTGTGCTCAACAGCAGCGCTGGGATACAGCACGGCGGTGAAGAGGCCGTCCTGGCTGAGTTTGTTGCCGATCTGCGTGAGATCGGGGCCGAAGTTGATGAACTGCCCCTTCACCTGATGGCAGGCCACGCAACCAGCCTGCATGAACATTTGCTGGCCTTTGGTGGCATCGCCTTTGAGCTTCATGAGATCGGCGAGCGGCGGGAATTTCTCAGCTCCGAGCGCGGCGGGCAGCGGGAGTTCGGTGGCGGCTTGATTGCGCAGGCCGGCATCGGTGCTGCGGCTGAGGGCGAGCGCGGCGGTGGTCTTGACGGTGTCGGGCAGTTTTTTCTCGCTCTGCCATTTCAGGATGGCGCGTCCGCCTTCGCTGCTGAGCGCGAGGGCCTCGACGATGCTGCGGCGCACGTCGTCGCGCTTCTCCGGCCAGAAGGCCTGGTTCAACACGGCCACGCTGGGCCGGTCGCTGACCTTCCCGAGCGCGGCGACGAGTTTCTTCGCCGAGGCCGCATCCGCCTTCGTGAGGAAGGCCACGGTCTTGCCAACGTTCGCGGCAAGAATGCGTGCGGCGTTGATGGATTCGCCCGCATCGGGATGCGCCGTGATGTAATCGACTAGTTCTTGCTCGAACCCGGTCAAATTGAGCCGCTGCACGAGGTCGATGAACTCCGGTTTGCCGATGACGGGCTTCAGCAGCGCATCCAGCCGCGCCTTGGCCTCGGGATTGGAGGCGATGGCATTGCGGTCGAGCAACGCGGTGGAAGCGAGGGCGGTTTCGGCGTCGGCTTTAAGGAAGATGGTAAGAGCGGCCTTGGAGACTTCTTCGCGGTGTTGGTAGGAATGAAGCTGGAGGGCACGAAGTTGTTCGAAAGGCTTCGATCTGGCGATGTCTGCCCAAGCTTTGTTGTCCCTCACCTGCCCATCGGTCAGGGCCTTCGCTATGATCTCTGCACTGCCCTCGAAACGAACCCGCCAGATGAGCTGCTGCAGGACCTGATCATCGGATGCTTTTTCCCGCCTTACGTTATTGGCAACTTCCATGCGGTCTCTTGGATACAAGTCCGCTGCAATCCCTGAAGCCTCGGTCATCCATCGGTCACTGCTGGAGCTGGCGAATGCCATGTTTGCCCAGAGTGTCGCGGCGGCCTGGCTGTCATCAAAGCGCAGCGCAATCGCTGCTTCGCGACGCACAGCGGTTGATGGGTCATTCACAACCTTCGTGACCACCTCACGCAGCATCTCAGGATGCGCTTGCTGCACGAGACGGCGAGCGACACGGATGGCAGTGATGTGGATGTTGGGATCGGTGTCGGTGAGGGCTTTGGTGAGGCACTCGGGCAGAGTCAGGTCGTGTGGGTTGGGTTTGTCGGCACCGGGATTGATGCGCTCCCATTCATGAGCGGCAAGCAGCCACAAGGCACGGGCGCGATGCTGCGGGACGGATTGGGTGTCGTGGAAGAGCTTGTGAAGCTCGGGCTCGGCTTCGGAGCCGATTTCTTCGAGCTTCTTCCACGCGAGATAGCGCGCTTCTTCATTCGGCGACTTCAAAGCGGCCACAGCGCCTTCGACGGTGTCCAGCTTGAAGCTCGGTGCCTGATACTTCTCTGCCGCCTTCGTCGTCACGCGGAACAACCTCCCGCGCGTCACATCGCCCATCCCATGCCCGCCGACGCCGGGATCATACCAGTCGGCGACGATGAGAGAGCCATCGGGGGCGACGGCGACATCGCTGGGGCGGAACCAGCGGTTCTTCGTGCCTTCGAGGAGGTTGACGATCTCGGCTTTGTAGCCTGCGCCGTCGGGTTGGGTGACGTAGGCGCGGACGACGTTCGGTCCGGCGTCGCAGTGGAGGGGCTGGCCGTGGAAGATGCTGGGGAGGAGGTCGCCTTCATAGACCTGCATGCCGGTGGGGCTGCCTGCGCCGGTCATGAGCATGTTGGGGACGACGCCGGGGTCGTTTTGATGCCAGTGACGCTGCGGGATCTCGCTCTCGATGCCGATGCGTGGGGTTTGCCAGCCTGCGCCGGTCATTTCGTCGGAGTAGCCGTAGTTGCCGAACTCCATGACGTAGTTGATGCGCACGCCTTTGTTGCCGTCGTCGTCGTTGTCGCTCTGCCACATCGTGCCGAAGCTATCGACGGCGACTTCCCAGTTGTTGCGGAAGTTCCAGGCGAGCACCTCGACCTTGCTGCCATCCAGCTCACAGCGGAAGACCATGCCTTGCTGATAGGGGCGGTTGTTTTGGTTGGTGCATTTGACGCCGTGGATGTCGGTGATGAGGTTGCCTTTGGCATCGCAGAGCTGTTTGCCAGCGTTGCCGAAATTGAAGTAGAGGCGGCCATCGGGGCCGAAGTGGAAGGCGTGGATGCCGTGATCGTGCTGGGCACCGCCGATCTTGGTGAACATGAGTTCTTTGCGGTCAGCTTTGTCATCGCCGTTGTCGTCGATGAGCCAGAAAACGTCGTCGCCGCAGGAGATGAGCGCTTTGTTGCCGAGCACGCAGATGCCGTGGGCGCTGTCCACATCGCGGCCCTGGTGGAAGACGGTGGATTTGTCGGCCTTCGCGTCGCCATCGGTGTCTTCGAGGATGAGGATGCGGTCGCCCTCGGCGCGTTCGCCGTTGTGCTTGCGGTAATTGACGACCTCGCAGACCCAGACGCGACCACGGTGGTCGATGTCGATGCTGGCGGGCGAAAGCATCATCGGTTCGCTGGCGAAGAGCTGCACGGTGAGTTCGGGATGCACGTCGAGCTGCTCGGTGGAGTCCGCCGCCTCGTGTGATGCACCGGCGACGGCGCTGGCTTGAAGAGGACCGGGATTCTCCGTGTAAACGCGGAACTCGACGCTGGTGCCCGCGCCTTGCTTCGTGCCACCCTCATCGAGTGCGCCGCGTGCTTTGAAGCGTTTCGTGCCTTCGGGAAGGTTGAAGGCGATGACGCTGTTCGCGTGCGTGCCGAGGCCGTATTCGATGGCTTTGCCGGCGCTGCGAAGAGACTGACCGCCTGCGTTGGAATTGACGCGCACGTTGCCAAAGCCAGCCAGTGCGGACTTCCACTCGATCTCGGTGAGTTTCTTCTCACTGCCATCGGCCAGGATGAGACGCGGCTCGGCCCAGTCGGCCCAATCCGCGCCAAAGCCGTTGCCGCCATCGGTGACGACGAGGAAGAGTTCTTTCGCACCTTCGAGCGACACGTCGATCTCGACGCTGTGATTCGGCGTCTTTTCGTCGATGACCTTGGATTGGAAGAGCGGCTTCGGCGCGGCGAAGACGAGTGCGGGAGCGAGGAGGGCGAGCAGGATGGATTTCATGCGAGGGGCGGAGAGTACGCAGGTGTGAGGGATGCGCTATCTCGGAGATATGGGGTGAGGCGGAGAGGGACGGAACACCGTTGGTGTTCGGCTTGGGAGAAACGGAGCACTCGTCCAGGCTCGGCACTCTTGGGCTGAATGACGCAAGCCCGTTGAGCTTGGGTGGGGCACTCGAGATTCGTTATTCGATACGGTCGCGGAGCATGCGTTCGAGATAGTCGCTGTCCTGGCGGAGGTCGGCAATGGCGTGGATCATGACGCCGCGTGGCTCGATGGTGTAAAACACGCCGAAGATGTGACCGGGGACGAGGGCACGGCGCAGACCGAGAAGGCGGACGGGCGAGGATTCTGGGAACGTTTCCAATCGTGCGAAGACGTTCGCCAACCGGTCCATGAATTCGTCACCGGAACCATCACGCCGATCTGTCAGCCGGTTGTAGATGCGTTGAATGTCAGACTCGGCACCGGCGAGGATGACGACCGGGGTGCTCACGATTGTTTGCGGACTTGGATGGCGCTGCGCACTTCTTCCCAAGACTTGCCGGTGGTCTGGCCGTTGCGATAATCGGTTAGGCGCTGCTCAAGCAGGGCTGCGAGACCAGGTGGCTCGTCAATCTCGGCCTCGTGTTGAAGAACTTCGTCCCATAACTCGACCGCGAGCTGGAATTTGTCGTTGAGACGCATATCACGGAGCTGGGGAATGGTTTCAGTGATCATGGGCGAGATTAACGCGACATGGCCGCAGTGGCAAACACCGATTACTTCACATCCTCGCCGAGGTAGGCGGCGAGGTGCTTTCTCAATTCGGTGCGGGCGCGGAAGAGAAGGCTCTTCACGGCGGGGAGGGACATTTTCAAAGCGGCGCAGATGTCTTCATACGGGCGCTCTTCGTGGCGGCGCATGATGACGGCGAGGCGCTGCTTTTCGGGAAGGGCGGCGATGGCTTTGTCGAGCGCGTGTTCGAGTTCGGTCTGCTGCGTGATGTGATCGGCGCCGGGCGTGCTGTGATCGGCAAAATGCTTCGGCGGATCGTCCTCGTTTTCCTGCTCCATGCTGACTTCTTTGCGGCGGGAGCGGCGGCGGGTTTCGTTGAAGACGAGGTTGCGGGTGATGGTGAAGAGCCAGGTGGTAAACTTGGCGGTGACCTCGTAACGCGGGGCGCTGCGCCAGACGCGGATGAAGACCTGCTGCGCGATGTCGTGCGCGTCGTCGATGTTGTTCAACATGCGGGCGCAGGTGCCGATGATGGCGCTTTGATGCAGCTCGACGAGGCGCTCGAAGGCTTTCACATCGCCTTCTTTGACGCGAAGCATGAGGCGGACGCTTTCCTGATCGGAAGACTCCTCCACGCCGTCGGCGGCTGCCTGCGGCGGGGAAGTGGGAGCGGTCCGTTCCGGTTCGGGCATGAGATAGGCTGGCAGTGTGAGCGCCATGCTAGCGAGGGTCATGCGCGATGTAAACCATGGGAGGTGCGGAATGGTTGCGCACGAAAGTTTGACGCTCCCTGAGGCACCGCTAGTTTCGGGAACGATGAATGATCAAACTTGGGACACGACTTTCCGCGAACTCTTTGAACGCTGCGCCAAACTGCATCGCGGTGGGGATTCGAAAGGGACAAAGTGGTTCACGGAGGCGGACAAGGCGTTTCTGGATGGCATCGGCCACACCACGCAGGAGTTTTTCGACTTTGTGGACGATCATTGCCGCTATGGAGCCGAGGGACCGACGCTGGAAACGGCGCTGCTGGTCGCGGCTGTGCGGCGGGATTACTTCCGCGTGGTGCAAAACGGCAAACGCAGCGGCAAAATCGTGCCGCCGGGTGAACTGCCACCCAAGCCGGCCATGGTGGACGGGATTCCGTGGCTGCCGCGCTTGATCGTGAAGGCGCGGGCGAAGCTGAAGGGCGAGATGGACCCGGACACGATGTTTGGCTGCGGCGGAGATCGTGCGTTCTTTGAACAGCACAAACTTCATCCCGCCGACTTTCTGCGCGTGACGTGGGCGGCAGGGGACGATGACCGGAAGATCATCGAGTTCGTGAAGACGGGGAGGGTTTGAAAGTGAACCCGCGGCCATGAGTGAAATCAATCCGTATGCTGCTCCGAAAGCGGGGTTGATGCAAAATGACGCGGCTGCGGAACAAGTGCGTCGGAGGCATCTGCGGACTGAATCTCACCTGAAAGCGGTGGGTTTGCTGTTCATTTTTAGCGGCACATTGGTCATCATGGCCCAATGGATGATGGGACGCATTCTTGTCGAGGTGTTCGGAGTGTTACAGATGTCTCCAGTGACTCTCATGGTGGCGCTGATGCCGTTTGTCATAGGTTTGGGGCTTTGCCTGCTCAAGCCTTGGGCGTGGAAGGCCGCCTGCTTTGGGATGGCACTGTTGATTGTCCTTGGACTCTTCAATTTGCCGCGAGGAATAGCTGACGTTGTCATCCATGCCTCGCTGCTGCGTTTTCTTCTTGGCAGCGGTCCCCGGAGAGTGTTTCAGGCAGATTATCAAGACATCATCCGGCTGACGCCGCTGCTTCAAAGCAAGCCTGCATCCTGGATTTACATCCTCATGGCGACTGTCACGGTGCTGCTGGCTTTTGCCTATGTGATGATTCGCCGTTGAGGCGTGTCATCTTTACTTCTTCGGCTCCACGCCGCCTTCTTTGGCGACTTCGTCTTTTTTCTGCTGCACTTCGGGTGAGGCGACTTCGAGGAGCTTGGGGGCTTCGCCGCCTTTGGGGACGAATTTCAAGGCGACGCCGTTGATGCAGAAGCGGCGGTCGGTGGGAGTTTTGAAACCTTCGCCTTCGAAGACGTGACCGAGGTGGGCGTCACAGCGTTTGCAGACGGTCTCGACGCGGCGCATGCCGTGGCTGTTGTCCACTTTTTCGAGGACGCCTTTGGCCTTGGAGCTGTCGTAGAAGGAGGGCCAGCCGCAGCCGGAGTGGAATTTTTCTTTGGAGGTGAAGAGTTCCGCGCCGCAGCACACGCAGTAGTAGGTGCCTTCGCCCTGCTTCTCAAACTCCTCATAAATCTTGCCGAAAGGGCGCTCGGTGCCGCGTCCGCGAGTCACTTCGAACTGTTCGAGCGTGAGCAGCTTCTTCCAATCGTCTTCAGACTTCACGACTTCGGGCTTGGGCATGGCTTTGGGGTCAGATTTGGGTTTGTCCTCAGCGTTTACGATGCAGATGGCGGCGAGGAGAGCAGAAAAGAGGGCGAGGCGGAGTTTCATGGCGTTGGGCTTGCTGATACGTGGGAGAGGGGGCGAAGATTGCTTATTCCCTCAAAAGAGACGGCCTCAATCCTCATCTGCACGTGCCATCTGGCCGATGTTCCAGAGCAGCAGGCGGAAACCCGCGTCCGGGTGGCGGTCGGCGGCATTCGCCTGGCGGCGGAAGGAGGCGAGCAGCTCCTGGCGCTCGGCCGTGGTGAATGATCCGCCACGCAGCACGCCCAGGTCCGGTTTGTCATTCCATGGGTCGGAGACCCATTCCCACACGTTGCCGGACAGATCGAACAAACCGCGGCCATCGGCGCGGAAGGAGCCGACGGGCGAGGCCTCGGCCGCGCCATCGGTGTAACCGGGAATGGCTTTCTTGCCGGTGCTGTCGGCCGTTTTGTCGAGGTAGTTGCCGGATTTGGCCGGAGGCGGCCAGATGAAGCCCCAGGGGTAGATGCCTTCGATTTTCAGGCTGCGTTCGGCGGGTGTTTTGCCCACTTCACGGGAGAGGTAGGCGGCCATGCTCCACTCATCATCGGAGGGCAGGCGGTATTCCTGGTCGGGTTCGAGCAGTCCTTGTGCACGTTCGCGATCGGTCAGCCAGCGGCAGAACTGCTCCGCCTCGGAACGGTTGACCATGGTGACAGGAAAATCGGGGCCGGCGTCGAGCACACGGCCATCGACGGGCGGCTGATTCGTGGCCTTGGCGAATTCGGCGAAGTCTTTGCGGCGTGTTTCGGTGCTGGCGAGCATGGCCTTGCCGAGCGGCACAAACTTGATGGCGAGGCTGTTCTGCCATGGCTTGCCGAAGACGACGGAGCCGGTGGCTCTCAGGCGCATATTGAAGCTGATGCTCTGGCCTTCTTTGAGCCTGCCGGTGGCCACATCTGGTTTGTAGCCGGGCAGACGCACTTCGTAGTTGAAACTGTCCGCTCGCACCTTGGGCAGCGACAATGGAGTGCGGCCCACGAGGAGCTCACCATCAAACACGTCCGCGCCTGCGGGTGTGCTGGCGATGTTCAGGCTGCCGAACTTCACACCGACGATCTCACAGCGGATGGCGCTGTGGCCGGGCTTGGGTTTGGAAGCGCCCGGCATGAGGGGAATGTTCGCAGGCCG
>CAMCWM010000086.1 GCA_945882215.1 Akkermansia muciniphila
CAAGGATTTCTGGACGGGAATGCCTTGAATGATCTGCCCCTCTTCGGATCGCCGCTCTTCATCCAACTGCCCTTTGAATGAACCGCAGACATTGGACATCAGGCCTGCATAGCGCATCAGAAGCGAACCACCCGAACTTTCAGGAGCGCCCAACGCGCATTGGAAGATCTGGGATTCAGGACGCCGGATTCGGCATTCATCAGCAAGATGCGCGAGGGGTTCAATCAGCACTCCGCGCCAGCCTCGGAAACGCGCGAGGTAGTATGTGTTGCTCTGGCGAAAGCCGTCATTGGCCCCGGCTTCGACAAACCATCCGTTCCGTCCGGGCAGCCGTCGTGCAATCTCGCAATCCAGTCCATGCAGCCCCGGACGGGAAAGCAAAGAAATTCCGAGTCGCTCACACAGGGAGCGCAAGAGGGCATGAATCCGTTCACGTCGAGACGCCAGCGGCTGAAGCGAAGATTGGCCAGAGTCTGCGGTGGGGGCCATGGGGTTCAATGCGGTTTGATGAGGGCGGGGAACACTGTTTCAGCAGCAGGAATAGGCTTCGATTTTCGTCAGTTCGAGGATGGGGAAAATATCATTCCGGTGCTCCCAGCCATGACGTGTGATGTCGATGAAATCGCTGCGGATCGTTTTGGTCATTTTCATTCCGGACGACTTCAGATGGCCGGGACGCACCCATGATGCATGGGTGATGTAGAGACGAGCCTGCGTGTGCAGGGCTGTCGGGATACGTTGGAAAAAGGCACGCCGTTCAGTTTCCGAGCAGTGGTTCAATACCGAAAAGGCGAGGGCAAAGTCGGCATTCCAATTCTGACCGGTGCAGTCGAAGTCGGAGATGCAGGCAAGTTTCGGACATTTGTTCGTGAGTCCCCGGCCCTCCACGATTGTATGTGCTGCTGTGATGAAGTCAGCGTTGTAGTCAAATTCGGTGTAATGCCCGGCATCAAGATAGTCGATCAGATGGACGCCTGCCCGCAACGGGCCACAGCCGATGTCCAGAAAATGGGAGGAGGGTAGCAGCCCCATGGTCTTCAAGAACAGAAGTTGAAATCTGCCCCGCTGTTCCCAGTGCTCCTTGCCACCTCCCAGATGTTGTTTGAACGCTTTCGAGGCGATTTCTTGAGGGCTGAGGCGGATGCCGTGGTAATGCCCGGTGGCATTCGGGAGGCTCCTTTCAAGAAGTTGCTGGATGCTGCCTCGAATACGAGACCTTAAGTTGCCAAAAATCGTCAGTTTCATTTTTGGTCAGGTTGGTTCAGCCATGCTCATGGCACGTTGCGTTCCGCAGAAGGGGAACAACGGTTCTGCGGCAGTGAATCGGTCAGTTGAAAGAAACATTCGGCCGAATGCTGCCAGGAAAAATCACGCATCACTCGCTGCATGCCGTTTTCCGCCAGAGCCCGTCTCAAGCCATGGTCTTTTAACAAACGAAGGATGGCATTGGTGATGCCGGGAACATCGTCCGCGACCAGCAGATCTTCATTGGAGCGCAGCGGCAGTCCTTCTACGCCGACCGTGGTGCTGACGACCGGGACACCTGCGGCCATGGCTTCGAGGATTTTGATGCGTGTGCCGCTGCCGGCACGCAGCGGTACGACCAGCAGGGTGCATTGGCGAAGGTGCCCTGCGACTTCGTCAACCGTGCCGGTGAAATGAATCCCCGGGTCTTCGGCAGTCATCCGCAGCAACGACGCGGGAGGGTTTCGCCCAATGACCATTAACTTCAACTCAGGCACCGTGTGCCGCAGTTTGGGAAGAATTTCTTCAATAAACCAAGTGACGGCATCCTGGTTGGGCAGCCAGTCCATGGATCCGAGAAAAGCCAGACAGGGAGAACTGGATGGATCGATCACTCGTTGAGGCACACCCCGCGCATCTGTGGTAGCGCCTGCAGGCACACAGCCCAGAACGTTGTTCAGGCCGTAGCTTTCACGATGGTAGCTGGCATCTTCCTCAGAGATGGTGATCACCCCGTCAAAAAGCCGGCACAGCTCCGGCTCCCGCTTGCTCATGCGTCTGGCTAGGACCTGGAAGAAAAATCTTATTGAGAGGTGGCGCTGCACCGAGGCCAGTCGTTCCCAAATGAGGGCCTCCACGTTGTGCTGAAACAGGACGGCGTGTATTTGACGTTCGGCCTCCCATCCTTCGAAAGCCGCCGCCGCCGCCAGACCGTCACAGACCACCAGATCGAAATCACCTCGAAGGGTGAGTTCGCGCACCTTCTGAGAGAGTTCGCGACTGCGATAGCGCTCCAGGGCGAACGGTTCGGACGAAGCTACCAAGTTGCGCAGCAGAGGCCAGGCAAACTGAGGAAGCCGTCGCGGCGACCATGCGGGGAGTCCGCGAAAAAAAACTCTCTCCACCTCATGCGCATACGCCACCGGACCGCTGACCGGTTCATCCTGCGTCCGATGCAACTCCAGTGCGCGGAGGTGGCAGCCATGCATCATGTGGGCAAGCGTATGATAGGAGCGTATCCGGCCGCCGCTGTTCAGGGGCAGGCAACCGCCCACGCGAACCCAGAGAATCCGTCTGGTGCCTTCGGTGGGTGGTTGGTGGACGTGGGGTTGATGAGCCACTGACATGAACGATGGACTCATATAGGTTTCTCCATGCACATGAAAAGCATTATCTCGGTGTGCGCCGCTGGTTCAGCCACCGCAGCCAGCGCGCAGGTATCAGAATCTTCAGCGGAAGCAGGAGAACGAGCTTGAGGAAGTGATGGCCAAGCGTCGGCAGGGCGCGCCACCTGAAGTGGTGCCATTGAAAATAGAAAACACCCGGGGCATACCACCACATCTTTTTGTCCCATAGGCCGGTGATCAGTCTCGCAGCGTTTACTCGTGGATCGAGCCAGGACCAATAGGATGCGGAATCATTGATCGCCGCCAGGGCCGATGCCCGGGGCAGCAGTTTGACCGGCACCCCGAGTTGATGTGCGCCGTAGGTGTAGGAGATGTCGGCCAGAGTGTGGGCCAGGGGGGCGGCGTCCGGCAGGCCGCAGCGCCGCCACACTGGTTCCGGAATGGCCACGAGATTCCCGTGCAGCCACTGGACGGGTAGGGGTTCCTGTCCATCGATTTTGCGGACTGGTTGTGGCCAGTCGTTCGGCATCGTTCCGCCACCGTAAGCGATCGCTCGATCGTCATCACCGCGGCATACGGCACCGCAGATGGCCTGGCCGGATCGTGCTTCGGCGATGAGAAGTTCCAGTGTCCCCGCATCCGGCAGTGTGTCGTCATTCAACCAGACGATGCAATCGGCTCCTTTCTGAATGGCCGTGCGCATGCCGGTGACGATCGCTCCCGTCCACCACAGCGTGCCATCGCCATGAAGCATCTGCACCCAAGGATGCTCCGTCGAAATCATCTCTGCGGTCCCGTCCGTGCTGCCGTCGTTCACGACGATCACTTCCGCCCAGGCAGTCACACCCAGGGTCATCAGATGCACGAGGCAGAGGCGCGTCGTTTCCCGGCGGTTGTGCACCGGGATGACGATTTGGACCTTGGCGGGATCGTTCACGCGGGGAAAAGTGGTAATGAAGGGGCCTGTCAGCGGCGTTAGGATGACGGGCAGCAGTTCAAAAGAGACGGTCGAAAAAAACAACTACCAGCAGATGCCCTCATAGCACCAAGCCAGAGACTGGAGTTCCCGCCAGCCATTGACGTCGATCACGCACTGGTCGGCGCGTGCCAGCGTTTTTAGTTGGTCCAAAGGAACGCACTTCTGGGAGGCCACGATGACGTCGCTGTGTTCGAGCACCTCTACGGCATCTGCTTTGAGCAACTGCGCCAGGTGCGGCATGCGGGCCTGGATCTGCTGTTCGTTGGCACCGATGAGGCGGGAGAGATTGATGTGCGGATCATAGATCCGGATTTCGTACCCGCGGCCGAGCAGCGTCTCCGCAGCGGAAACCATGGGGCTGCCACGCAGGTCGTCCGTGTCCGCTTTGAAAGCGAGGCCGAGGAAGCCAATACGGTGTTTTCCTTTGCTCTCAATCAGGCTCACGAAGAGGTCCTGGTGCGCGATGTTGGTGGCCGCCGTGTTTTCGAGCAGCGGCAGGCTGATGTTCTCCTGCCGAGCGAAGGATTTCAACGCAGAGACGTCCTTGGGCAGGCAGGAGCCGCCGAAGGGATTGCCCGGCTTCATGTAGTAGCGGGAGATGTTCAGCCGCGTGTCGGCGCACAGCACGTCCATCACGCGGCCACCATCCTCGCCCAAATGTTTGCAAAGACGGCCAATCTCATTGGCAAAGCCGACCTTCAGCGCATGAAAGTAGTTGCAGGAGTATTTGATCATTTCCGCTCCTTCCCAGGCCAGAACGGATGGACTGGCACCCATGATCTCGCACACCTCAGCATCCGGAGGCGCGGCACCGTCGTGGGTGCCAATGACCACTAGGGAGGGCTCGCGAAAGTCTTTGACCGCCGTGCCCTCGCGCAGGAACTCGGGGCAGTAATAGACACGCACCTGGCCGGACGCCACCAAATCTGCCAGCATGGCGGCGACGAGGCTGCGGGTGCTTCCCGGCAGCATCGTGCTGCGATAGAGCAGGATGTGCGATTTGCGCGTGTCCCGGATCGCCTCGGCGATCTGGCCGGTGACCTTGTGGACGAAATCGAGATTCAGCCTGCCAGAGGGCAGGGAAGGCGTGCCCACGCAGACGATGCTGACGTCCGTCTCCGCCACGGCCGTCCGAACATCGAGCGTGGCCCCCAACCGGTTGCCTTCGGTGGCCCGTTTCAGCAGGTCATCGATCTCCGGTTCGATGATCGGTGACTGTCCACGGCCGAAGGCCTCGACCTTCACCGCGTGCAGATCTACGCCGATGACGCGGTGTCCTTGTTCCGCCAGGCAGGCCGATGTGACTGCACCGACATAGCCGAGTCCAAAAACTGAAACATTCATGTGGGAAAATGATCGGAAAAAAGTGAGCCCGACCTTTCGTGCAGGAGCCTCCGCAGTCAAACAAGGCCGTAGGAACGGACGGATTAATTCGGTGGCTCTGAGGTGGCTGGGGAGATTCGCTGATACACACGCAACACACCCGTTTCTCCATGCCGGCGAGTGATTGACTGCTCAAAGTCAAGCTTCCAGGGGTCAGTTGCCGACTGCATGGCAGCGTGGAGCAGTTGCTCATGCGGCAGGCGTTTGGCGGCGGGCCCCGACAGGTCCACAAACACGCGGCTGACTTGCAGTTTGTCGAGATGATGGAGGATGGCAGCTTCATCCGCGAACGGAGACTGATAATCACGCCCCATCCAGTCACTTGAGGCCAGTTCCTTGCTGCCTCGGTAGACTCTCAGAATGGAAGGAGAACGTTGGGGGCAGTCGAAGGCCGCTGCCGCAATGATTGCCCCTTCCCCCCTTGGATCAGAAGCGACAAGCCAGCGCTCCGGCTGAGTCGTAGGAAGGGGGGCGCTGGAACGCTGCACCGCCGCGGTGAAACCGTGCACACTTTTCTTGGGCCAACCGGCTGCAGGGGCATAAGCGGCGACGACGATGCAAACCAAGGCGAGGCCTCTTTGTCGTGGGGTGATCGCGCTTAGCTTGTCGGCTGCCAAGACGGCTGCTGTAAGCAGGACCGGAAGAATGGGAAGAATATATCGAGAATTGAGTCCGGCAGGAACCATCAAAATGACAGCAGCCATTCCTATCAAGAGGCTCAAAAGCGCTGAGGCCTCAGGTCGACGGGGGCTCTTGATCGCCAAAATCAAAAGAGCAAAAGAACCGCCAGCGGACAGGATTAACAGAGGCCATCCCAAGCTCTGCGGGAGAGCCCTCATATAAAATGAAATGGCGTCCCTGAAAAACTCACCCAAGGGCTGGTGAGACATTCCCTCTGCGGTGATTTTGGCTGAAAAAAACATCCACGGACCCGCCAGAATGACTACTGGAAGGGCCGACATCCACCATGACGGCTTCTTGAACAGTTCCAGGCGACACGAAAGAACTGTGGCAACGGGGGGGATGGCAGCCAGACCGATTGCAGAGCCTTTCGTCAAGATGGCTGCGGTCGCGATAAAGCCGAATCCCAGCGCTCGTCGGCATGTGGGGCGCTTCATGTAGGCACTCCATGACATAGCGGCGAGACAGCAGAGAAGCGCCAGCAGGGTGTCAGACATGACAAGTTGGATCTGCTCCAGCGCGAGAGGCATGGCCGAAGACAAAAGTCCCGCCATCATTGCTGCCGGCAGCGAGACGATCTTTGAAGCAAGCCGGTAAAGCAGCGCCCCCAGCAGAGCGGAAAGCAAGGCTTGCAGGACAAAAAAGCTTTTGATTGAAGGGAGAGGACTCAGCCAAAGCCCACTGAGCAGGTAGTATCCAGGGGGATAGTGTCCGAGTGCCACCTTTGGGAAGTCAGCGTAATATCTGTTGGCGAATGACATCGGTGGTTGTCGCATGCCTCCGGTCAAGAAATCGCGCACCATGAGGCCCGTCACTGCATGCGCGGCTTCATCAGGGTCACCGCCCAAGTCCGAAGTCCACGCTCCTTGCGTGGTTACAAAAATGAGGTTCAGGCCCAGGCAGAGGACGAGGACAATCCAAGTGAAGCGGCGGCGAAGAGTGGAGGGGGCCATGGCCTGATCTTTGCTTGTTAATCTGCCGCAGGTTTCTGGGCGAGGATCAAATACTGGCCTCCGACCGGCAGCTTGCACAGCGCGGGTTCCGACGGTCTGAGTGCTTTCAGCAGCGCAGGAAATACAAACAGATAATCGGTGCTCAAAACATTTAGCCCTCCTTGTCTAAGCAGCTGCCGCGCCTGGTGCGGGAAGAGCATTTGAGCATCTCGGTCAAAAGGCACCCGGCTCATCACCCAGTGGACGGCAGGGTTCCAACGATTGTTTTCCCAAAGGGCAAAGATGCCGCCTGGTTTAAGGCTCTTCCAAACAATGCCTATCGCTGCAAGACGTTCTGCCGGTGGGATGTGATGAAACACACCGTTGCAAAAAGCGAGGTCAAAGCTCTCCGACGGCAGTTTTTCCGCATTGGCTGTGAAAATCGCCTCAGGCCAGAGAACAAGCCGACGAGCTTCCGCAATCGAGTCGGAGGAGGGATCATAACCCGCATAACGCGTCACTTGGAGTCCGTCCCGTAAAAAGACTGCCGAGGTTCCAGTGCCACAGCCAAAGTCAAGGCATGACGCCGGCAGGCAACCGTGCAGCGCCAGTCTTCGGCGCATCCATTGAATCCGTCCATCTGCATAGTATTCCTTCGATTCACCAGTCATCGCCAGGCCTCGATTCAAGGACTCGTCGTAGTTTGCGGCGTAGGCATCGAATTCTGCTGATGACTTGGCTTCATTGTCTGTCATTGTGGTGGGCAACATAACAAAAATTCTCCGAAAACGAAAGCGTTGGTTGAAGTTTGTGTCTGGCTGTTGGATTTACAACCTCGAGTGATGAACACACAAAACATAACATGGACTCAATCTAGAGTTTCTCGTGAGGACAGGTGGGCGGGTCTGGCGCAAAAAGGCGCGGTGATATGGATGACCGGACTGTCCGGCGCAGGCAAGTCAACCTTGGCGGTGGCTGTCGAAGATTGGTTGTATCGAAGGCGTAGGCATTGCTTCGTTCTGGATGGTGATAATCTCCGGCATGGCCTCTGTGCGGATTTGGGATTTACGGACGCCGGCCGTTCGGAAAACATTCGGAGAGCGGGCGAGGCTGCCAGCTTGATTGCGGAGTCTGGCATCATCGCAATCTGCTCCTTGATTTCGCCCTTCAGCACCGAGAGGGATCGCGTCCGCCAGACCTGTGTCACACACGACATCCCGTTCGCGGAGGTTTTCATCAACACCCCGCTCGAGGTATGCGAGCAGCGGGATACCAAGGGGCTCTACAAACGTGCGCGACTGGGGGAGATCAAAATGTTTACTGGCATTGATTCGCCCTACGAGCCTCCAGCCAGCCCAGAACTGGTCATTTGCACCGATAAAATGCCGATTGAGGAGTGTGCCAGCCTGATAGGGGCGCATGTGCATGGACTCACGGCGCTGTAACAAGCCAGGCTACTTGGTGCAAATCAGTGAGACACTTGAGAGAACTCGACCGAAAAGTGCGCGCCGCAGTTTGTGTGGCGCGTGGGAAACAGCCGCCTCCAGTGCCAGCAGGGCGTTCCAGCCTACTCTGCCCAACTGCGCAATGCTATGGCGGGCAGCTTCGACACGGGAGAAGCCTGCCTCCCTGGCAACTTGCGCAAGCTCGCGGTGAGTCCACTCCTTGAGGTGAAATCCATCGGGGGTGTCTGAAAAATAGCGCGAGATGTCGTGCGGACCTGAATAACGGTGGGGGGTGTCCAGAATGTAACGACCTCCCGGCCTTAAAGCACGATGCACCAGTCGAAAATGATCCGGCACCTCGTCTGGATGAATGTGCTCCAAAAACTGATAACTGAACGCCAGATCAACGCTCTCCGCAGGGAAGTCGAACTTGCTGCCGTCATAGATGATCAGGGTAAAATTCGCAGGCTTGCTGGAGGTGGCCGACTGGTCAGAGATGTCGGCGGCAAAGACGTGCCGGGCCTTGGCAGCGACGGCAAAAGAGAACCTGCAGTCGCCTGGCGCTATCTCGAGAAAGTCCGTTTCCGGTGTCAGAAATTTTTCAACGAAGCGCAGTCGCGCATTCACCGCCTTCAGGCTCTCGCTTTCCGTGTCCCTGCGGGTAAGTCGGGGATGATCAGGCACGCGGGCAAAAAGCTCCTCATAAAGCGTCGAGTAAAGTGATGGTCTCTCCATGGGAGAAGCCGCACGTAGCCGTTCCGCCAGCTCCTTTTCCACGAGATAGTGATTGCGCAGTTGTTCGCGGGTGCGTGGTGAACTCATTCGGGAGGCTGAGGTGAGGTTTTCATGAGTTCTTCCATGATTTGGAGGTGATGTCGAGCGCAGTTCTGCCATGAAAAGGACGCACCACGGTTCGAAATTTTGTCTTCATCCGGAGGATTGTTTAGAACACGAATGAGCGCCTCGGCATAGGCACCGGGAGCGCGCCTGGAAATCAACGCATGAGCCGTGTTGTCGCGGCCCAGCACTTCGTGGATGCCGCCAACATCCGTGCTGGTGACCGGACGCCCGCAGGCCATGGCCTCAAGCACCACATTGGGCAAACCTTCGTTGAGGCTGCTGAGACAGACAACATCTGCGGCACGCATGTATTCGGCCACTTGGGGCGGCGTAAGCCGACCTGGCCAATGCAGACGGTCACTGATTCCAAGTTCACCAGCCAGATGTCGCAGATCCTTTTCCAATGGACCGCTGCCGATGAGCACCAGATGAATTGCAGGGCCTCGGTCGCCTGCCTCGGCAATGCCGCGGATGAGGAGATCAATCCCTTTCACAGGAAGAAAATTGCCCACGAACACAGCCACCCGCCGGTCAGCAGGCAGGTGTAAGTCCGCTCGTATGGGTGCCCTGGAGCCTGGATGGAAGCACCCGGTGTCCACCCCATTGTAAATCGGGTGAATTCGGGCAGAGGGCGCCCCGGCTGCGGTGAGCATGGAACCCAGATCCCGGCTGCGAGTGATGACGCCACCAACCTCGCCCGCCATCCGGAGGATAGCCCGGCGCCGCATTGGCATTTTCAGATAACGGTGGACGTCGGAACCTTGCGCAATGGCAAGCTGTCTTGAAGACAGCGGCCCGAGAGCATGGCGAACCCCGCAGGCATCCGGAAACAGCCACGGCGTCAGGACAATGTCGAAGTCAGCCGGCCTGGCATGCGTCGCAACCCATGGAGACAGGACCATGGAGATCAGCCGGTCATTCATTCCCCCCGCCTTTGGCAGGTAGGGAACCGCAATGTATTCGGGCTTTGCCCACTCGTCGCATGGCCTGGCTTCAAGGCTCAGCCTGCGAGGCAGAATCCTGGGGCGCAGGGCGAGAGTGCGCACGGTCAAATCTGGCCGTTCGTGGCGCAGGGCCTGGAGGAGCGTGGCGTTGTCCAGTCCGCGCCAGGGCTCCCTTTGGTCTGGGAAAAGATTAGAGATGAATAGAATCCGCATGAGGCCGAAGAAAATCAGGGCGCTGGTAGAGATAATCACGCCATAGGCCCGCGTCACCGCTCTTGCCATCTTCCGCCGCATGCAGAATGTTGGTCAACTCTCTGGCACTGGCATAATGGAGGCGTATACCGGATTGTTTTGCAAAGGCGCGCAGGGATTCATGATACTGCCTTGCCTCGTGCGTTAGAAGAACCCTTTGATTGCGCTCCAAGGCACCGTGGGTGTGGAGCTTGATGAAACACCAGCCCGGTTGGTGTTCAACACTCGGTGCCAGGTCGAGCCAGTTCTTCGCACGACGAACCGATGGCGGGTTGTTGTTCGTCAGGTCGCCGTTTTCGATGCGCGGGATCAAATGCCATTTGCGATTGCCCATATCGATGCCCAATGGGCCTTGAATGAGGAGCAGATGATCCAGATCGTCACGCAAGGGGGGGCGCTTTTGGCTGACCGGAATACCCCGGTCGTGCGAACGGCCGTGCATGGTGCTACGAGCGTAATAAGCTTGGTTAACCAATCGACATTGCGAAGGATGAGGGGCTGATGGCATCGTCAGATCGGCATAGCAACCCGCCTTCCGCAGCAGTGCCAGTTCGCCTCGGGTTCCACAGCCTGTGCCGTCGAGATTGGCGTCGTCGATGGCCCAGTTTCCGTGAATGAAGGCGAAACGGTGCTGTCCATGCGTGTCGGTGCCCAGGAAACCGTGACTTTTGAAGTGCTCCACGCCCTGCTGGAGAGCTTTGCTCAACTGGTCTGCAGACTCCCCCTCATGATGCAAGTGTATTTCAACCTCGTTGCCAGTGGCACGGGCCAGACTTTCGAGTTCACCCACAACGTCTGGGTCATACTGCTCGATGGGATAAAAAAAGGTGTGCTTGGGCAGGTGCCCGTCCGCGTCTGTCTGCCCTGCGTTGACTTCGGGAAGCGCCTGCTGCCAGCGAGCCATGCGCTCAAGGGCACCCGTTTTGTCTGTGTCGTGGAACGGTTCAAAATGATCACAAACGGCCAAAATCATGTCGGTGACGGGCCTGGAGGATTTGTTCCACCACCAGGCCAGGTAACCTGGCAGCCATTTGTCAGCGGACTTGATCATGCGCGGTCATCTTTGGGTTCGGTTCCAGGCCGCCTGCTGGGATCCTTTGATCCAGCGGTAAAAACCCAGCAGCAGGGCCAGGTTCATGGACACAAAATGGGTGGCGGCTCCCATCAGCCTGCCTCCTCGCCGACTGGAATGCTGCTGCTGCCATCCAGCCAACGCGGCTCCATAAAACACCAACTGCGCTGCAAGCAGGATTACGGCCCATATCTCGCCCTTGAGAGCCTGAAGCACCGAACCGATCAGGATGAAGATCATGAAAAACGGCCCCAGCCAGCGCAGCACCTTGTGGGAAAAAAACACCCAGGCCGGCAGGCCTCGGACGGGATTCAGCAGCGGCAGGCAGCGCATCAGTGCCTGAAAATTACCGGCACCAATCCTGATGCGCCGGCCGAACTCATCCGCCGCTTGCGGTGGCAGATCCTCTTCAGCCACGGCATCTGGAGCATAAACCACCTTCCAGCCCTTGATCAGCAGCTGCATCGGAATGAAAAAATCGTCGATGATGGTGTCAGGAGGGCAGGCTTCCCAAAGTTTGCGCGGCATGGCATAAATCGCGCCATTGGCCCCAAGGAGGGATCCGGCGGCCCCTTCATGCGTCTTCAACCAAGTTTCCAGCGCCCAGTAAATTCCCTCGGATTCTTCGTGGGCCACCCCGTTTTTGACGCGGAATCGCAGCCTGCCGCACACGCATCCCACATCGGGTTCCTCCAAGGCTTTGACAAGCTCGCGAATTGCTGACGGATGAAAATCCACATTCGCGTCGCTGAATACTAGAATGTCCCCGGTGGCTTCCAGACAGGATTCGTTGAGCACGTTGACCTTCCCTCGACGGTTCGGGTAGTCCAACAGACGCAGTTGTCTGCCCGGAGCAGTTTGGCCACGCACCATGTCCGCAGTGTCGTCGGTGGATCCATCCGAGGCGATGATGATCTCCAGCAGTTCTGCGGGATAGTCTGTTTCCAGCAGGTTCAGAATGCGCCGTTCAATATGCACCTCCTCATTGAAAGCGGAAATGACGACGGAAACCTTTTTGGAGGGAGGAGAGACGGTTTCTGCGAGAGGTGTTTTGCCCGTTCGGGGTCGAAAAACCATCCAGAACAGCGGATACACCGCATAGCTGTGAAGAATCCCGAGGAAGCCGACAGCCAGCAGAATGTTGGCAAAGGTCTCCATGGTCACAGGCAAGGGGAGGTAAGCTGTTGAAGATGATTTTCCAGCACTGCCGCTGCCTGCCGCCACGAGTTCTTTTCAGCAATCTCGATTCGGGCGTTTTTGGCTAGCTGCGCAGCCATGTCTGGCGAAGTGAGGATGCCAATCACAGCCTCGGCAAACTCGGTTGGAGTGTCGGCTTTGAGGAAATGTCGGTCATGTTCCAACGTCAGGCCCTCGGCGCCCACGCTCGTTGATACCACGGGGACTTCGGCGGCCATGGCCTCAAAAATCTTCAAACGCGTTCCTCCTCCGATTCGCAAGGGAACGACCATCACATGGGCGCTGCGCAGGAAAGGCCGCACATCCCTGACCGTGCCGGTGACCTCCATGTTCCTGGCGGTGCCTTCTAGGGCGCGGATTTCCGGAGGGGGATCACGACCGACCACCACAAACCGAGCATTCGGGAACCGGGAAACTACCAATGGCCAGATCTCGGCCGCGAAGTGCAGCACTGCGTCCACGTTGGCATGCCAGTCCATTGACCCCAAAAAAACGACGGTGGGAGCTGGGGCTGTCTGCCTGGGAGGTTCGGAGAAAAAATCCAAGTCAACACCGGTTGGCACATGGCCGGCAAGGTTCTCCAGGCCATGCAAGTTCCTGCTGGTTTGCGTGTCCTCTTCAGAAACGGTCAGCACCGCGTCGAACCGACGGCACGTGTTGCGCTCATACTGTTCCATGCGCTGCCATTGGCTTTTTAAATACATTCCTGGAATTCCGGGCCGTTCGGCCGCGCGGCGCTTCCAGATCATGCACTCGACGTTGTGTTGAAACAGCACCCAGGCCTGCCCTGGCCGCTTTTTGTTCCAGGGCAGGCTCGCTGCCGGGAAGAGGAAATCACACAGAAGCACATCAAACGGGTGTTCATCCAGGAGGCGGGAAATTTGATCGCGCCACCGTTTCGAGGTGAAACGCTGAACCGCATAGGGAGCGTTTGAAAACAGATTGGCCGCTGCTCCGGCGGCGAACCTCAGTCGCCCTGCCTTCAACGTGCACTTGGGTTCATGCGTCCAAAACGAACGCGTTGAATAGGTGTCCGCCTGCCTGGTCCCCTCACACTGCCCGTCATCCGCCGTCATGCCGGCAAAGGTGATCTCATGCCGCTTGTGCAGCTCTCTCAGCAGTTGAAAGGTGCGAAGATCACCTCCTCGTGTGAGAGGATGGAGGGGGCTGGTCTTCACCCACAAAATACGCATGATTTCAAGAGGACGTGATTGCGTTTTTTTGTGACGACATAAGCAAAAGGGTGCTCTTCAGATTTGGCTGACACATCATTCTTTGGGGGGCGAAAAACTTGCAGCCATTCTCTTTGCATGACTTAAACCGACGAGATTAGTGGTCAAGGATTTGAAAACATGGGTATTCCTTATTGCCAAGCGGTTTCAAATCGCAAGTGATAAAGCATTTGCCACCATCAAAAAAAACGAATTGAACGTTATGCATCCAGCCTCTGGTCCGGTACGAGTTCTGCATGTTGTCCACTCAATGGGGGCTGGAGGCATGGAGAACGGTGTCGTAAATGTGATTCGTGGCCTGCAGGGGAACGGTTTTGCCTTCGGCGTGGCCTGTCTCACCGTCGCAGGTCCGTTTCGCGATCGTCTTCCTGCGGATGTGCCTGTTGTGGAACTGCATAAACAAGGAGGGATCAGCCCCCGACTCGTGCAGCGTCTGGCGCGCAGCCTCTTCGATTTCCGCCCCCACGTAGTTCACACGCACAACTGGGCTCCTTTGATCTACGGGGTGTTTGCCCGAGGGCTGGTCGGCCGCTTCAGAATTCTGCATGGAGAACATGCCCAGCTTTCTCCTGCGGAACTGCTTCCACGGAGGCTCTGGTCCCGCCGAATGCTCTATCGGCTTGTGGAGCGTGTTCACACGGTTTCGCAGGCGCAGCGGCAGGAACTCATCAGCCTCGGGTTTGCAGCCTCCAAGATCGAGGCGGTCATCAACGGCGTTGATGTGCAAAAATTTGTTCCCGCATTGGATCCTGCCGCTGCCAAATCCGCGCTCGGTTTGCCCGGAGACGCGCTGGTGATCGGCATGGTGGCACGTTTTGGTCTCTTCAAGAGGCACAAGGAACTCGTTCAGGCTTTCGAAACCATCGCCGAGAGGCATCCCGAAGCACGTCTGCTTCTGGTCGGCGGTGGCGGGAGCCTTGAACAGGAGGTGATCCATCGCGTGGCGGCGAGTCCCTGCAAAGATCGCATTAAACTCACCGGCTTCATGGCGGATCCGCTTCCTGCCTATCAGGCCATGGATTTGCTGGTCGTGCCCTCGTTGAATGAAGGGCTTTCGAACGCCGCACTGGAGGCCATGGCTGCCCGGGTGCCCGTTCTTGCCCACGATGCCTGCGGCAACGCGGAATTGATTGGGGATTCTGAGGCAGGCTGGGTGCGTTCTCTGCGGAGCCCGGAACAGATGGCGGAAGCCCTGAATTTCTGCCTCGGCAGCAGCTTAAAGCTGACTAAAAATGCAAAGTGTGCCCGTGACCGGGCCTCCCGATGTTTCAGCCTGCAGTCCATGACCGAGGGCTATCGCAACTTGTACGCCAAAGTTGTGAGGGCAGGGTGGACGCACTAACGATCAGCTTGCAAAGTGAGCGAGCAGAGCAGCGTGGTAATTGGGGTTGATGGTGGCGATGTAGTGGCGTCTGCGCAGGGATACTTGCCGCGGCTTGCGCACTGGCGGCGGCACCGCGCGCAGCAGGTTCATCGCCAGCTTGCGCAGCGCCGAGAGGTTGGTGGCGGCCTTGCCGGCGCGGGCGCCGCTCTGATCCTCCCCCCCCCACTGCACGTCGAGGCGCCAGTGCAGAGCGTTCTCCACACTCCAGTGCGAGCGCGCGATGCTGGCGATGCGTGCAGCGCTCTGCTTCATGCTGCCGTTGATCCCGAGGCTGCTGATGTAGCAGCGCCTCTCGACGCTGACTTTGCCCGTGCCGAGTTCTTCACGCTCGCACTCGATAAGTGCGATACTCCCCAGCGCCTGCCACTGGCCGCGCGGCGCGAACTCAGCAAGGTCGCAGCTGACCCAGCAGCGCCGCGTTTCGAGCCGCCCGTGGCCTTTCTCCACGCTCTGGAAGTGCGGCTTGTCCGCCGTGGCAGCGACGGCCTCCAGCGCCGCTGCTACGGCGGTATGGGTGGCTGGCTGGTTGCCTTTCATACAGAGCACATACTCGCCGCCACGCTCGACGATGACCTGCGCGGTGTGGGTCTGTGCGTGCGCCGCGTCGGCGCTGACCAGTGCGCTGTGGAGAGTCACGATCCTCCGAGGTGAGAGACCGCGGCCATCTGGAACCGTGTTCTGGGTGAGAACTTGAAGTAACTGCGTCGCCGCGAGGCGGGGTGGAGAGCAACGAAAAGAACCTTACAGACGACAACGAAAGTGAACACGATTCGGCCACAACAGAACGGCGAGCCTGCTAGTCAATGGCGAAGCCCCGACGCGATGACCGGCGGCCCACGACGCGGAGATACGGAACCTGTCGCGGGGAGTGTTGGGGTGGTTGGTGGTCGTATGTCAGGCAAAGGATGGTGCCGTGAACACAGGAGATCTGCCAGCGCAGGAACGTCGCGCGACGGCCGGCAGAAGTCAGAGTCATCATAGTAGCGACGAAGCGGGTAATGACCGTGGAGCGAAGGATGACAGGAAAGAAGATCATCGAAGTGAAGGACCAGGCGAAGCAACCTCATCGGCAGTCCCGGCAACGGTTAAGCAAGATGAACAAGCCCGGTGGCAACGTCACAAGGCCCAACGCGGCGTCTGGAGCGAGAAGATGCTCATGGCCCTCGAAAGAGGGGTTAAAGGAGGAGTGTGGTTCAGCCTGATCGACAAGGTCTGTGCCGAGCGCACACTTCAACTGGCCTGGGAGCAAGTGCAATCCAACGCAGGGGCCTGCGGCGTGGACGGCGTGACGGTAGGACACTTCGCGAAAGACAGCCAAAATCGGCTGCTCGCCGTCAATGAGCACCTCAAGCGAGGCACCTACCAGCCCAAGCCGGTGAAACGGGTTTACATTCCGAAGCCGGGCAGCAGTGAGAAGCGACCGTTGGGCTTACCGACGGTCACGGACCGCATCGTGCAAGCCGCCGTGAAGATGGCCGTCGAGCCAATCCTCGAGCGTGAGTTTGCCGAGCACAGCTATGGATTTAGACCCGGGCGCAGTTGTCATGATGCCCTCCGCTGTATGGACGAGCTGCTGCAAAGCGGTGCCGTCCATGTGGTGGATGTGGACATCAAGGGCTACTTCGACAGCATCCCACACCAGCGCCTCATGGAGCTGGTCGGAGAGCGCATCGCCGACGGGCGGGTGCTCGCGCTGATCGAAAGCTTCCTCAAACAGCGCATCATGGAGCCATTGGGATTGATCGACCCAGAGCAGAGGGAACAAGGCACGCCGCAAGACGGCGTCATCAGCCCGCTTCTGGCAAACATCTACCTCAACCCATTGGATCACCTGATGAGTCAAAGCGGATACGAGATGGTCAGGTATGCCGACGACATGGTCATCCTATGTCGCAGCGCCGAAGACGCTCAGAGCGCCCTGGCAACGTTGCGCGAGTGGGCCGCCCAAGCCGGGCTGGAACTGCATCCGCAGAAGACGAAAGTGGTGGACATGGGGCAACCCCAAGCCCACTTCGACGTCCTCGGCTACCGGTTCTGGCAAGGCAAAACCAGCGGACGCATCCGCCGGTTCATTCGTCCTAAAAGTTTGAAGAAGTTCAGGGACGCCATCAAGCCGTTCACACGTCGAACCAACGGTCAGAGCATGAGCGCCATCGCGCAAAAGCTCCGCCAAGGCTGGGTGGCTTCTACAACTACTTCAAGCACGCCCGCGTCAGTGCGCTGGCGGAAGTGGACAGATGGATACGAGTGCGACTGCGGAGCATCCTGCGCAAACGCGCCGGACGCCGGGGGAAGAGGCGAGGACTCGACCACCACCGCTGGCCCAACCGCTACTTTACCAAGCTGGGCATCTTCAACCTGGAAGAAGCCCAGCAACTGGAACTCATGAGCCTGCGTACAGCAGCCAACTTCTAACCGGAGAGCCGGATGCGGGAAACCCGCCAGTCCGGTTCGGAGGGAGGGGCGGCGCAGTCAATGCGCCGTTCCTACCCCTATCGCAGCCGTTCAAATCCAAATGGCGCAGCAGCAGCGGCAGCTGCTCTATTTCGCTGCCCTCCGGCGGGATGCGCCGCTGCGCCAGGGTGATGCCGCGCTGCACACACCATACGTTGAGCACTTGGTCCATCCGGGTGAGGCTGCCGCCCTCAGCGCGCGGCTCCTGGCGGCGGCTGCCGCGCAGGCGCTTGCCGTCCGCGGCGAGCTGGCGCAGCGCGTTGGGATGCTCCGGCAGCGTCATGTCCCAGGGCGGCACCTCGCACTGGCTGGCCCACTGGCGCAGCGCGTCCTCCAGCGCGTGGCTGTCGAGGGTGGCAAACACGCGGTTGAAAGTTGTCGTGGCTCGGGATGCCCTGCGGCAGCAGCAGGAAGATGCGCAGCCACTCCGCGTGGCCTTCGCCGTAGTCCTCCATGTCGTTGAAGCCGCGCCTGCCAGTGAGCATGCTGCACAGGGCGATGACCAGCAGATCGCCCAGCAGGTGCTGCGGCTGACGTTGCTCACGAGGGTCTGGCAACAGCGCGAACTGCTCCGCGAGCTGCCCCAGCTTTGCATGATCGGGGGGCGTCATGCCGCCTACAGATAGCCATCCCACAACGGGTACAACCACTAAAATCCACAACTCTGATTTTTATTGGCGCGTCTGCCCTGGTTGTGAGGGGGAAGGACTAGCCCAAGTTTCGCAGATTTCGGCTAAAACCACCTATTTTCGCCTTTCCTTCGCGCTGGAAGCCTTGATTCTACGAGGGGTCACTTTTGCAGACCCCTTGTGTGCCGACCTCGGGTGTTGACCACCTCCGCGCCGCGCTATCTTCAGACGGCATGTTCCTCAAACGACGTGTACGACGCAAAGATAGCAAAGAGCACATTTACTACTCGGTGTGCGAGAGCCTGCGTGTGCATAGTGGCCGGGTGATCCAGCGCCAGGTGTTGCATCTCGGCGAGCTCAACACCACGCAGGTTGAAAGCTGGCAGCACACGCTGGAGGTCATCGATGGTGATGACCCTGGCCGGCGTTTGCAGCGTCGGCTCTTCGCGGATCGCTAGGGCGCGGTGCCGGCGGCGGATGATGTTATCGAAGTGAGGCTCTCTTCGCTGCGGGTGCGCGAGCCGCGTCGCTTCGGCGACTGCTGGGCGGGATGTCGGTTGTGGCAGGAACTCGGGCTCGATGCGTTTTGGCAACAACGTCTCGAAGACGAGCGTGGCGATGTGCTTTGGGCGAAGGTGCTCGAGTTGCTCGCGGTCAATCGTTTGCTTGATCCTCGCAGTGAACTCTTCGTGCACGAGAAATGGTTCCCGCAGACCGCGATGGATGTGCTGCTGGATTGCGATTTTGCGGTGGCGCACAAGGATCGTTTGTATCGCTGCCTCGATCGCATCGTCGAGCACAAGAGCGCGCTGGAGCAACATCTCGCTGCGAAGTGGAGGAATCTATTTGGCGCGAGCTTCGACATCATCCTCTACGATCAGATGAGCACCTACTTCGAAGGCAGCTCGCAAGCGGTTGATAAAGCCAAGCGCGGTTACTCGCGCGATCATCGGCCCGATTGCAAACAACTCGTCATCGCGCTGGTTGTCACCGCCGAGGGCTTCCCTCTGCCGTATGAAATCTTCAAGCGCAACAAGATCGACTCGACCACGCTCAAGCACATCGTCGAGGCCGTGGAAACCAAGCATGGCAAGGCACGGCGCGTGTGGGTCTTCGACCGCGGCATCACCACGGAAGACAATTTGCAATGGCTGCGCGAGCGCGGCGCATGCTATCTCGTCGGCACACCGAAGCCGCAACTCAACGCCTTCGAGCAACATCTCACGGAAAAGGGCTGGCAAAAAGCATCGAGCGAGGTGGAGGTCAAACTATGCCCCAACGACAATGACGTGTATGTGCTCGCACGCAGCCAGGGCCGCGTGCAAAAAGAGCACGCGATGCGCCGACGCGTGCTCAAAGCCTGCGTGCGCGACTTGATCAAACTCAAGCGCAGCGTTGCACGCGGCAGCATCAAAGAGAGCAAACTCATCGAGCGGCGCATCGCGCATCTCGAAGAGCGGCATCGTCCGATTTGGCGTTTTTTGAAACACTGTCGCCACGATGAAATGAACAAGCGCATCGAATGGCAATGGAACCGCGAAAAATGGCAGGCCGCCGTGAATCGTGATGGTGCGTATCTGCTGCGCACGCATTGGCCCGGCGAACACAACGTCACCGAACTGTGGCAAACCTATGTGCAACTCACCGAAGCCGCGTTTCGCACGATGAAGAGCGAGATCAAAGTGCGCCCCATCTGGCACCAACTCGGACGCCGCGTGGAAGCGTACATCATGGTCGCGTTCCTGGGCTACGCGATGCACGTGTGCCTCAAGAAACTCGCAGCCAAGCGAGCCCCGAGCCTGACCTCCTGGCAAGTGCTGCAACACCTGCGCAAGATCGTGCTCGTGGACATGGAGTTCGACACTGCCGACGGCCGCAGCCTCACGTTGCCGCGCATCACCATCCCCTAGAAAGAGCGAGCCGCGCTGCTGCTGCAACTCGGCTGGACGCTGCCCGAACAACCGCCGCCGAGGATCAGCTCCGAGCAAGCCCCCGGTCCCGAACTGCCCTAGCCGGGCGGGCGGGGAAAATGTGTGGCCGACTTCGGATCTCAGGCGGGTTGCCAGGCCCCGTGGTTCAAAGGTCTGGCCTTCAGTAGTGCGAAAATTGGGCTAAATACCAGTTGAACATGCGCTACGGCGGGCCACCTCTGCCGCTCCTGAAAAACTGAAGCCGGACGCTTCAATCAAGGGATTCTCGCATGGATTTTGCCACTGCCCTTTTAGTGCTGGTCGCTTATCTGCTCCGTCTCCATCAGTTGATTCCAGGGGGCGAGTGGCTTTTTGCCCAAAAATATCTGATGGTGGCATCGATTGCCGCCATGGTTTTTCGCGGGCGTGGATTCGCCTGGCGCGACTTGGTCAAGACCCCGCTGGACTGGGCCATGGTTCTCTACTGTGGCTTCATCGTCCTCCATGAGGACGAACATTGGGAGACCTTCAAGGAGGTCATCAAATTGTTCCTGTTTTATGCGGTGACCGTTCAAGCCATTTGCAACAGTAGGCGGCTGTTTGTTTACATGTGCGTCTGGGCTGGGTGCATTGCCGTGCTGGCGCTGGTGACGCTGGACTCGGCCTTAGGACTGGACTTCACGGACTCCCAAAGCCTCCTCCCGCTCTATGAGCAAAGGCAGTGCCTGAATCTGTCGATCTACAACAATCCCAACGCACTAGGCCACACACTTGCCTTGGGCTTCCCGATGATTTTCTACGCCTTTTTTTCCAGGCGCGGTGCCGGCATGCGCTTGCTGTCGGTTCTTTTGTGGACAGCGGTTGCAGCGGCCATGTATCTGACCGAATCCAAAGGAGCCTTTGTGGTGGGAGGCGGTCTGTTGTGCCTTGTTTTCTGGGTGGGCCGTCCCTGGATCGCCCGTGTGCTGATGATCATCCTGGTCGCGGGAGTTGGACTCGGCACCCTTCAGTCCCTGCCCCGCATGGAATCGATCCAGTCCTCAAGCGCGATTGCCAGCGACCAGGGCATCTGGGGAAGGCTGGCTGTTTGGAACGTCGCCATGGAGAATTTGCAGTCCGACGGGTCGGGTGTAGGATGGAAAAAGTTTAATCCTTATATCTCTCATGTGGACCCCTTGGGGAAAGTGATCGTTTTTCAAAAAGGTCCCCACAACTCCTATGTGGCAGTGGTTGCCGAGCTTGGCTACATCGGCCTCTTTTTGTATCTTCTGGTGCTGGCTGTCTGCCTGCGCATCGTGGTGCAGTTGGGTCCTTTGAATGAGGATCAGGAAAGGGCGCGGGTGCTCCTCGTCATGGTGCTACTAGGCTACGCCGTATCCGGTTGGCTGATCGAGCGGCCCTACCACATCGAGTATTTTTTCATTGCGGGAGCCTGCGCGGCCTTTCAACGCCAGCGGCTCCTGGGGGAGGAACTGCGGCAGGATGACAACGTGTGGAAAGTGGAATCGGCAGCGGAAGAAGAGACGGCGTTTTCTCCGCTTCTCCTGCATGCGAGGCCCGGGCCCTTGCTTGTGCTCGGTCACGAACGGACTTCGCAACTGGCTGAATCACACAGCACAGGATCAGCCTGGCTTCAACCCTTGATCGTGGGTTCACCACCCCTCACCGCCCCTCAGACCTGGGTGAGGGCAACTTCTGAACGCTCAACCTTACAGCCTGAGGAGGAACCACCGGCAGCGCTGGGAGATCTTTTCGAACCTCTGCGCTGGCGGCGCATCGGACTGGCGGAAATCAGCCTCAGTCTCCTGGGCCTTTATGGCGTGCTGGAGCTTTGCAAATGGACCTTGAACCGCTACTTCTTTTAAGGCACGAGTGATGGTCTCTGGCAGTTTCACAATTCAGTGTCTCCAAAAGTCTGACCGGTTGTTTCCCATTTCATCCTCAGGCAAGCCCACCACTTAAAGCAAATGAAGAGCAGACCATTCAAGAACTCCACCTCCGGATTTTCCAATTTGGAGGCACTTGTGGTGATCGTGGTCACGATCACCTTGGCATTTGTTCTCGTTCCTGCCCTGGCCTATCAGTTGGGCTGGTTGCAGCCGCCGCAGAGAGACATGGAGATCCAATTAAGAGCTGTGAAACGACCTGATGTTTTGCCGCCCCCCAATTTCAGATCGATGGATAAAAGTGACGAACTCAATGAACAAAACGAGAAAACTGATTTAGATTTTCAATAATCCTTGTCGCAGTCTCTCGTCCGCAAGAGCCTTTTTTGCAGATTCAGCATGGTTATTTTTGATTTTATTTTTTCCTGCGCACCACAAGAACTTCTTCCTCCAACGATTCCAAAGTTATTTTCCCCTCCCTACCTCCTCAAAACCCCTCAAAACTCTAGAGGCAACAGCAGTCCAGATTTAACCTTAGATTATC
>CAMCWM010000087.1 GCA_945882215.1 Akkermansia muciniphila
CTACCTGCGCCGCAGCGGCCATGCCGCGCATGACGCGGAGGATCTCACGCAGGCCTTTTTTCATCGCCTCATCACCGAAAAGGCCCTCGACATGGCCCAACAAGGCTCCGGCAAGCTGCGCTCCTGGCTGCTCGGTGTGCTGAAGCATCTGCTCAGCGACCACTTCCGCCATCTCGGCACGCAAAAACGCGGCGGTGGCATCCCGCACGTCTCCTTTGATGAAATGGCCGCCGAGGAACGCTACACGCACGAGCCGCAAACCATGGCCGATCCCGACGCGTTCTTCACGCAGGTGTGGGCGCAGGATTTGCTCGCCAGCGTGCGCAGCCGCCTCCGCGAGGCCTACGAGGCCGCCGGGCGCAAAGAAGTCTTCGACCTGCTGCTGCCCTATCTCATGTGGGACCGCGAACCGCCGTCCTGCCGTGAGATCGCCGAAAAAATCGGCTCCAGCGAAGTCGCCACGCGCATCCTCATCCACCGCCTCCGCGTGAAATTCCGCACACTGCTCAAAGAAGAAGTCGCCCGCACCGTGCTCACGCCGGAGGAGATCCCCGGCGAGCTGGCGTGGTTGCAGGGTGTGCTGGCAAAGTAACTTCTCCCGAAACACCGCGCCATAAACCGGGCCTGTAATCCAGCACTTCATGCCCGCCGACTCTCCAGCCCCATCTCCACCGCCTCTCGGCGTGGAGAACTACCAACTCGGCGCGGAGATCTCCACCGGCGGCATGGGCAGTGTGCTGGAGGCGCATGACGCCAAGCTCGACCGCACCGTGGCCATCAAAGTCATGCTGCTGGAGGCCAATGCGGACGCTCGCATGAGACAGCGCTTCCTGCGCGAGGCCCAGGTGCTCGCGAAGCTGGCGCATCCGAACATCGTGCCCATCTACGACATCGTGTGGGAGGACGGCATGCCGCTCTTCTACTCGATGAAGCTCGTCAAAGGCCGCACGCTGCAAGCGATCCTCACCGACTTGCGGAAACAAGTTCCCGAAACCCTCCGCGCCTTCTCGCTCGACCGCCTGCTGACCATCTTCCGCAAAGTCTGTGACGCCATCGCTTTCGCCCACAGCCAGGGCGTGCTCCACCGCGATCTTAAGCCCGAAAACATCATGGTCGGCGAGTTCGGCGAGGTGCTCGTGATGGATTGGGGACTCGCCAAGCACAAAGCAGAAAATGGAAAGCTGAAAGCTGAAATGGATGCTGCGCAGCAGCCTGACTCTGTTTCAGCTTTCAGCTTTCCCATTTCTGCTTTTCCAGGAACCCTCCACGGCTCCGTGCTCGGCACTCCGCAATACATGTCCCCCGAACAAGCACGCGGCGACATGGCGGAGGTGGATGAGCTGTCGGACATCTATGCGCTGGGCGGCATCCTTTACGCCATCCTCACGCTGCGGCCTCCGGTGGAGGGAGCGACGGCGCTGGAGGTGCTGGAAAAGGTCAGCAAAGGCGAAATCACCGCGCCCACGGCTTTCCAATCTCGCTCCGGCAGTCGCGGAAAGGTCTTTGAAAAAGGCGAGGTGCTCGAAGCAAAGCTCATCCAGCCGCTGCCCCACATTCGCGGCAGTCGTGTGCCTTCTGCGCTGTCTTCCGTGACCATGAAAGCGCTGCGTCTCGCCAAAGCGGATCGCTACCCGAGCGTCATCGCGCTCAGCGCCGACATCGACGCCTACACGGCCGGCTTTGCCACGTCCTCCGAGCAGGCAGGAGCATTCCGACAGCTTCAGCTTCTCATGCTGCGGCACAAAGTCGTCACCGCCTCCCTCGCCACGCTGCTGCTCATCAGTTTCGGCTTTGTCTGGAAGGTGATGGCGAGCGAGCGCGTGGCCCGCCAATCTCTCGCCACGGCTCAGATCGCTCTGGCCGAAACCCTTCCAGCCCCTTCGCATGGTCTTTGCCTCGCACGGAAAGGCCCTCGCACTCATCCAGCATCAAAACTACAACCTCACCGGCCTCAAGCTCACCGATGGCAGCCCCGCCTTTCACTCGCGCCTCAATGCGCATCCGAACTCCATGGCAGCCAGCCCCGATCACGCCCGGCTCGTCATCGGCCTCATCTCTGGCGACATGGAGGTTTATCATTCCAACAACGGCCTGCTCATCAAACGTCGGCGCGTCGCCTCCATGCCCATCGCACAGGTGGCCTACAGCGCCGGCAGCAACCTCATCACCCTCGGCGGCAGCGCTTCCCAAAGCCTCGCCGTCAGCCGCACGCTGCACTTTTTTTCATCCCGGCGACTTCGCCCCCACCGGCAGCTTCCACGGCATCACCGCTTACACCGGCCATCTGCCGCTCAGTGTGAATCACCGCAGCGGTCACCTCCTCACGCAGCAATCCCCGCCGCAGATCTGGCACTTCCCGGACCAGCCGCTCGCTGAGATGCTGCCCGGCGGTGACGAAGGCTGGTCCTGCCATTTCCTCTCCGACACCGAACTGCTCGCCCGAGGAGAAAAGGCATACGCGACACGCTTCGACGTGTCAGACCCGCGCAAACCCATCGCCATGCCCGCTTCCATCGTCGAGAAGCACCCCATCAGCGCCGTCCACCTCGCTACCGGCCTCATCGCCACCGCTTACTCACGCAACAGCCTCACCACACCCGGCCCCGCCCTCAGCCTGTGGCACACCACCAAAGACGGCGTGAGCGAGAAGTGGTCCCGCCCCGCCGAGTTGAGCGCCGACGGCACCATGCACCTCGACTTTGACGAAACTGGCGCACGCCTCCTGCGCACGCTGCCCCAGCCCCTCAGCCGTCTCATCATCCACGATGTCCGCAGCGGTGAAGTGCTCCACGAGCTCAAACACGACGCCTACAAAGCCGTCTTCGCCGGCACACGCGGTCACATCATCGCCATCTCCAGCGAACTCCAGCCCGACAACACACAAAAGGGCAACATCGCCATCCTCGACCCGCAAGATGGCCGCATCCTCGCCTCACTCGATCACGACAGCGCCCTCTACGCCCTCGCCGCCTCGCCCGACCGCCGCCTCATCGCCGTCGGCGGCAGCGACCGCTTCATCATGATCCTCGATGCCGACACCCTCACTGTGAGACACCGCTTCCGCGCCCACGACGCCACCATCAGCGCCGCCACCTTTCATCCCACCCAGCCCCTCCTCGCCACCGGCTCCGCCGATCACACGCTCAAACTCTGGCACTACACCGACGCCACCCTCCTGCAAACCTTCACCGCCCTCGAAGGCCTGCCCCGCAGCATCACATTCACCCCAAGCGGCCGCCTCATGGCCACCGACGGGCGGGATCGCGCGGTGCGGGTGTTTGAGCTGGAATTCCGCTAGCCTCGGACCCAGCACCCACGTCTTGTCATTTCGAGCGCTCCTTCGGATCGGTCTCGTTGATAAATTCCTCACGGCTCGTGTAGCCGTCGCCTTTGGCATGGGCACTGCCATCGGCGGGATTGTCTGTGTGGTGCCGGGGTTTTCCCAACGTCCGACATGCCGCAATCCGCGAGAAATGGGAATAGACAGCCTTAGCCGGTTTTATCATGCCATCTGTAATGCAGGGCTGGACAAACCGGGCGAGAACTTTATAAAAGGGCCGCAAATGGCCATACCCCTCCCTGCGTGACCTCTGCTTCCGTGCCGCAAAATGAACTTGAGCGCCGCGCTGCTTTCCAGCAGGCAGTGCTCAGCAGCGCGGGCGCTGGCATCGTCTCCACCACGACGGCGGGTGTCATCAGCCTGTTCAACCCAGAGGCCGAGCGAATGCTGGGCTACACTGCGGACGAGGTGAATGGCAAACTTAGCCCCGGTGCCTTTCACGTCGAGGCGGAGGTGGTGGCGCGGGCGGCGGAAGTGTCCCAGGAATTGAACCAGGTGGTCACTCCGGGCTTTGAGGTCTTTGTGGCGAAGGCCCGGCTGGGGCAGGCGGAAACGCGGGAGTGGACTTATGTGCGCAAAGACGGTTCCCAGTTCCCCGGCCTGCTCACCGTCACCGCCATTCGTGATGAGGAAGGCGGCATCAGCGGTTTCCTTGGCGTCGTCCGGGACATCACGGAGCAAAAGCGCGCGGTGGAGGAGCGCGACCGCTTCTTCGACCTCTCGCTGGATCTGCTTTGCATTGCCAGGACGGACGGTTATTTCAAACGCCTCAACCCCGCCTTCACGGCGGTGCTGGGCTGGAGCGCGGCGGAGTTGATGGCGCGGCCGTTCCTCGATTTCGTGCATCCTGACGACCAGGCCGCCACGCTGGCCGAAGTGGGCAAACTCAGCACCGGCCAGCCGACGCTGCAGTTTGAAAACCGCTACCAGTGCCGGGATGGCTCGTGGCGGACGCTGTCGTGGCGGGCCATGCCGCAGCAGGACGGCACCCTCTACGCCACTGCGCGTGATGTGACGGAAGAGAGGGTGGCGGCGGCGGCCCTGCGTCACAGTGAGGAAAGCCTGGCCGTCATGCTGGACTCCATTGGCGACGCCGTGCTGGCCACTGATCCGCAGCGCAAGGTCACACAGATGAACCCGGTGGCCGAAAAACTCACCGGCTGGACACAGGCCGAGGCGTTGGGGCGGCCCATTGACGAAGTCTTCCGCATCATCAATGAGGAAACACGCCAGCCTGCGGTCATTCCGGTGGATGACGTGCTGGCCACTGGAGAAATCCACGGTCTGGCGAACCATACCGTGATCATCTCGCGTGATGGCACCGAGCGGGCCATCGAGGACAGCGCCGCGCCCATCCGGGACATGACCGGGCGCATCCGTGGCGTGGTGCTGGTCTTTCGTGACGTGACTGATGCGCGCCAGGTGGAGCGCTTCGAGCGCGAGCAGCGGGAGCGAACCGCCCGGTTCCAGACCGCGCTGCTGGCCATGCGGGATTATGACGGCGCGGATGCGCAGGCGTTTTTCCGCCATGCCAACTCCCAGATCGCCGAGGTTTTGCGAGTGGAGCGGGTGAGCCTGTGGCTGTTTGACGAGGCGCAGGCCGCCATTGAGTGCCGGGATTTGGCGCACCGTTCGTCGGGGTGCCATGAAAGCGGTGCGCGGCTCACGGCATCAGATTATCCGGGCTATTTTGCCGCCCTCCAGCGGCAGGATGCCATCGTGGCCTCTGAGGCCCGCACCCACCCGGCCACCCATGAGCTCACCGCAGGCTACCTCTACCTGCTGGGCATCACCTCCAGGCTGGATGTGCCCGTCCGCGAAGGAGGGCGGCTGGTCGGCGTGCTCTGCTGCGAGCACACCGGCCCGGCCCGGCAGTGGACGCCGGAGGAATGCAAGTTTGCCGTGTCCGCCGCCAGTTTTGTGATGATGGAGATCGAGCATGAGCGGCGGCGCAAGGCGGAGACGGACCTGCGCGAGATGAACCTGCGCTTGGAGCAGCTCGTGGCGGACCGCACGGCAAGTCTGGCGGCCAATGAGCATCGTTTCCGCGCCACCTTTGACAGCGCGGCGGTGGGCATCGCCCATGTGGGCCAGGACGGGGCGTTCCTGCGGTTCAATTCGCAGTTCAGCAAGATCGTGGGCTATCCGCCCGAGGAGCTTGCCAGCCAGACCTTTCAAGCCATCACCCATCCTGACGACCTCGCCGAAGACCTGGTCTTTGCCGGGCAACTGTTCAGCGGCGCGATTGACTCCTACACGCTGGAGAAGCGGTATCTACGCAAAGACGGCTCCGCAGTGTGGGTCCACCTCCGCGCTTCCTTGGTGGATGAAGACACCGGCGGCCCCTTCGGCCTGGCAGTGATCTCCGACATCACCGAGCGCAGGCAGACGGAGGCGGCTCTGCGCGCCTCTCCACCGAACTTTCCAGTCTGACTGGCAAGGCGTTTTTTGTTCAGGCGGCGCAAAAGCTGGCTGCTATTCTGGAGGTTGAAGCGGCTTTTGTTTGCGTGCCACTCAATGAGGAACGCGAGCGTTTTCGAACCCTGGCGCTTGTGGTAGATGGTGTGCCGCTGCCCAATATCGAATATTTGGCGGAAGGGACGCCTTGCGCGGAAGTTGGCGTCGGCACACCTCATGTGGTGCCCAGCGGCGCAGCGCGGCGCTACCCGACGGACAGCATGCTGACGGAGATGACCGTGGAAGCGTATGCCGCGCTGGCTGTGGTCGATTCCAAGGGCAGCCACAAGGCGCATCTGGGGGTGATGAGCCGCAAGCCTTTGCAAGCCTCGCCGCAACTGCTGTCCATTCTGCAGCTCTTCGGCGTGCGTCTTTCGGCGGAAATGGAACGGCAGCAGAGCGAGCAGCGCTTTCACGATCTCTTTGAGTTCGCCCCGGATGCCATCCTCATGACCAACCGGGACGGCATCATCACCCTCGTCAACCGGCAGGCGGAGCAGATGTTTGGCTACACCCGTGTCGAGCTCGTCGGGCAGCCGGTGGAAATTCTGATGCCACAGGTCAAAGCGGGGAGTCATGTGAGCCTGCGCCAGAAATACATGGAGACCGCCATGCCACGGCACATGGGCGGCGGCCGCAGCAACCTGCAGGGACTGCGCAAAGACGGCTCCGTCTTCCCGGTGGACATCAGCCTCAGCCCCATGCAGACGGACGCAGGCATGATGGTGGCTGCCGCCGTGCGTGACATCTCCGAACGTGTCAAGGCGGAGTCCATGGTGCAGCAATCCTTGCGGGAGAAAGAAACGCTGCTCAAGGAAATCCACCACCGCGTGAAGAACAACCTCCAGGTCATCTCCAGCCTGCTGGCCATGCGGGCGGACACCGTGGAGGATGCCACCGCCCGCGCTCTGCTGATCGAGAGCCAGCACCGGGTGCGTGCCATGGCGATGATCCATGAACGGCTCTACCAGTCCGACTCACTGGCCAGGGTGGACTTCAGCGACTATGTGAGCCAGCTCGCCACCTTCCTCCACCGCAACTACGCCACCAGCAGCCTCGTGCGTCTGCTGGTGGATGCGGACGAAGAAGTGATGCTGAACATTGACACCGCCATCCCGGCCGGACTCATCCTCAACGAACTGGTCTCCAACGCCTTCAAGCACGCCTTCAACGACGGGCAGTCCCACGAACTCTCGGTCCTGCTGAAACAAACGGACGCAGGCGTCAGCCTGACCGTCGCTGATGACGGGCCGGGGCTGCCTGCCAGCTTTGAAACCGGGAAGACCGAGTCCTTGGGCATGGAACTGGTGGAGACCCTCACCGCCCAGCTCAAAGGCCGGCTGACCATCGCCAGCACAGCGGGTGCCAGCTTCCGTCTCGATTTCACCGAATTGCTCTATGTTGACCGAAGTTGACGCCCCCCCGCCGCAAGCCAGGACCAAAGTGCTTATTGTCGAAGACGAGGGCATCGTCGCCCGTGACCTGAAACGCCGCCTCGAAAAGCAGGGCTTTGAGGTTACCGGCATCGCGGACAATGCGGTGGATGCCCTGCGTCTGGCAGTGGAAAATCCGCCGGACCTCGCCCTGATGGACATCATCATCCAAGGGGATCGCGACGGCATCGCCACCGCACTCGAATTGCGCACCCGGCATGACATTCCGGTGGTGTTTCTCACCGCGCACTCGGACATGGCCACCATCCAGCGCGCCAGGAGCGTCCTGCCCTATGGCTATCTGGTCAAGCCCTTCGAGGAACGTGAGCTGCTCACCACCATCGAGATGGCCACCTACCGGCACCAGACCGACGCACGGCAGCGGCTCTACCAGCGGGCCATCTCCGCCACCACAGTGGGCATGCTCGTCACCGACGCGCGCCAGCCAGACCATCCCATCATCTCCTGCAACGCGGCCTTTGAACGCATCTCGGGTTATTCTGAGGCCGAGATCATCGGCAGAAACCCGCGCTTCCTCCAGGGGCCGGAATCGGACCCGGAGAGCGTCCGCGTGATGCGGGACGCCGTCCAGGCCGGCCGCGACTGCCAGGTCACGCTGCGCAACTACCGCAAAGACGGCACGCCCTTCTGGTGTGAAGTGGTCATCTCCCCCGTGCGCGACGCCTCCGGCCAGTTGACGCATTTCATCGGCGTGGAAAATGACGTGACCACGCAGCGGCAGGCCGTGGAACACATCCGCCACCAGGCCGCGCTCATCGACCAGGCCAACGATGCCATCTGCGTTTGTGACTTGGAGTCACGCGTCACCTTCTGGAACCCGGGAGCCGTGCGCCTGTATGGTTTTACTGCGGAAGAAGTCCTTGGACGCCCGATCATGGACAGTATCTGCCGCGAGCCTGCAGAAAAACGCGCCGCATTTATCGAGGAGGTCTTCCGCGTCGGCCACTGGCATGGTGAGATACGTCACCAGACCAAGGACGGACGTGCGCTGACCGTTCTCAGCCGTCTCACGTTGCTGACGGACGCCCAGGGCATGCCCAGCGGCATGCTCGCCGTCAACCATGACCTCACCGAAACCAAAGCCCTCGAACAGCAACTCCTGCGCTCGCAGCGGCAGGAAACGCTCGGCACCCTGGCCGGCGGCATCGCCCACGATTTGAACAACGCCCTGGCACCCATCTTGATGGGTGTGGATCTGCTCAAGGCCAAGTATCCCGGCGCACCCGGCATTGTGGACCTGTTTGAGTCCAGCGTCAGGCGTGCGGCGGCCATGATCCGGCAGTTGCTGACCTTCGCCAAAGGCACGGAAGGCGAACGATGCCCGGTGCAGATCAGCTATCTCATCCGCGAGATGGAGGGCATCACCGCCAGCACCTTCCCCAAAAACATCACGACCCAGATCGCGTGTGACAGCAACCTGCCGCCCGTCATGGCGGATGCCACACAACTGCATCAGGTGCTGCTGAACCTGTGCGTCAATGCCCGTGATGCCATGCCCGCTGGCGGCACACTCACCCTCGCGGCCAAAAAAGTGGCAATCAATGTCGTGCATGCCGGCATGCCGCCCAACGCCAAAACCGGCCACTTTGTGGTGCTGAGCGTGCGGGATACCGGCACCGGCATCCCGCCGGAAATTCGCGACCGCATCTTCGATCCCTTTTTCAGCACCAAAGCCGCGGACAAAGGCACCGGCCTCGGCCTGTCCACCGTCATGGGCATCGTGAAGGGGCACGATGGTTTCCTCGAAGTTTCCTCAGCCCCAGGACAAGGCACCACCTTCACCGCCTTCCTGCCCGCTGAAGCCGCCGCCGCCGAAGCGGCACCCGAAACCAAATGGAAACTGCCGTTCTATGGACAGGGAGAAACCATTCTCTTTGTGGATGACGAAACGGCGGTAAGGGAAGTCGCGCGCGAAGTGCTGCAACGCATGAATTTCCGCGTCGTGCTGGCCAATGACGGCATTGAGGCCCTGATGTGGCTGAGCGAGCACCAGTCCGTGCTGCGGGCCGTCATCACCGATCTGCACATGCCCAACCAGGATGGTTTTGTGTTCGTGAACGTGCTCAAGCGGATGCTGCCGGACATCCCCGTCGTGGTGTCCAGCGGCCGGCTGGAAGATGACATGAAAGAGAAATTTCAGGCGCTGGGTGTCACCGCGTTTCTCGACAAGCCATGCAGCGAAGGCCAGCTCGCAGACGTGCTGCACAGCATCTTTGCCCCGGCCTGAGGCTTGCCGGGCGTCACTTTCGCGCCTGCACCGCCTTGTGCGCCGTCTCCTGCAAAAAGCGGGCGTAGGCAGCCTTCATACCCTTCGGCACATAGATATTGCCCACAGCGCTCTCGCCAAACAGCACCTCATACCACACGCAGGCACCGAGATCCGCCAGCGCGTGGTTATCGAGATGATTCGTCGCATTGCGGGAAAAACTGTTGCCGATGGTGAGGATGCGGACCGTCCTGGCCTCGCCCGCGAAGAACGAGGCGCAAAACAACCACGCGGCGAGCAAGGAATGCCAGCTTTTCCCCATGCTTTTCGGGCTTGGTCATTCATTCGTCATTCTGAATTCGTCAATCGTCATTTGCCGTGGCTCCAGCTTAATGGCAGCCGCAGCCTTCGCAGGCCGCGTCTGCGTCCAGCATCCATTGATCAAATGGTAGAGGCTTATTTCGTCACCCGCATCTCTGCAAACTCCACCCAACACGACCGCGTCGGAGCCCAGGACTTGTCACCGCCGCCGTGGAAGGTTTCAAAATAGAGGCCGTCCACGCCGAAGGTGTTCACGCTGCGCCATTCCATGTCGCTGTGTTCAACGAGCAGCTTTTCGTCGATCCACACACGCAGTGCGCCGTCGCGTTTGCCGAGCGTGTTCATGCTCACGGCGATGCGCACCTTGACTGGTGCGTCGGTGGGAAAGCGAAAGTCGGCGGGGAAGGCGAAGCTGTCGCCATAATCGCCTTTTTGATTCTTGTGATAGACGTAGGCCTCGCCGCGACCGTCCTTGCGCCACATGAGACGTGCGGAGAAGCCGTTCGTGCCGTTCGCCGGCCTTCCACCACTCACATTTTCCGGCCCGCCGCAGAGTCCGGGCAGCTTGCCGCCTTTGACGAAGTCGAAGTCCTTGCTGAAGCGCAGCGTGTAGCTCATCTCCGCCGCCTCATGTTTGCCAAACGGCATGCGCCAGCCCGCGCCGCCTTCCTCGGGGCCGATCTTGCCGGTGGCGAAGTTCACGCGCAGCCATTTGTTTTCCGTCACCATCACGCGCCCGTCCTTGATGCCGCCTTCAAACTCGCAGCCCGGCCAGTCAGCCTTCCAGCGTTCCTTGGTGTATGGGCCGGCTTCACCGGAGATTGAGATGCTGAGCGGCAGCTCCGCTAAAGCGGTGATCTGGAGTGAAAGAGCGGCGAGGAATACGAAAATGCGCATGCGTGGTGTTAACACGACACCTCCCAGGCATCATCCGAAAATCTGGCTGGACTCGCGCATGCCTTCCTGATGTCATTCGTGGCCATGAAGACGATTTTTCCGCTGCTGGCCTTCGCCGCGATTTTTTCATGCAGTGCCGCTGACACAGACTGGCGGCAGGCGGCGCGGGACTACTTGAAGGAGCAGGACTTCGCGCCCATCGAGATCAAGCCGGGAGCGCGCTCCGCCAGCGATCTGGCGAAGGTGCGCTGGGCGTGGATGCAGCGCATGCTGCTGCCCGTCTTTGAGAAAAACATCGCGCAATGGCCGCAGCAGGCGGAGTCGGCGCGCAGTTTTGTGAAGCAGGCGCTGATGGTGAAGGCCGGTCATCCTGACGTGGATCCGAAGCGGCCGTGGGAAGTGATGGCGGCGGAAGGAACCGCATTGGCGAAGGCGAAGGTGGAGGAGCCGTTGCTGCTCTGGCTGGCCGCGTGGGTGGTGTGGGAGTCGCATGAGGGCTACACCGACGCGTGGGATTTTTTGTCGCGGGCGAACCGGCACAAGACGCTGAAGGATTACCCGTCCGTCATCTCGGCGCACATCGAGGCGCAGTTCAATGACATCCGACGCTCGTCCAAATCGGAGACGATCGCGAAATCCAACGCCGAGCGGGTGAAGCGCATGCTGAAAAGCGCCATGGACCCGGCGGTCTTCACGCCGGAGGAGGACGAGTTGTTGTTTGACGAGGTGGAGTTTGTCTTCAACTCGACGAACGTGAAGGAGCGGCCCGAGGAACTGCGAAAGCTGTGCGACGCGCCACACCTCACGCCGTGGCTGCGGGAGATGCTGAACGGGAAGCTGCAAAACAGCACAGGCTGGTCATATCGCGGCACCGGTTATGCGAACACCGTGAAGGACGATGGTTGGAAAAAATTCGCGGAGCATCAGGTGGCGGCACGCGGTCATTTCAAGAAAGCCTGGGAACTGCGCCCGGACAGGCCGCAGGCCGCCACGCTCATGATCGACGTCGTGAAATGCGGCAACGGTGAGCAGGGCGAGACCACGCGGTTGTGGTTCGACCGCGCGGTGGCGGCGCAGTATGACCACTACGGCGCCTACTACGCGCTGCTGTGGGCCTTGCGTCCGCGCTGGGGCGGCAGCATCGACCAGATGAAGGCGTTTTACTGCGCCTGCGCGCTGACCGGCAAGCATGAGCAGGGCGTGGTCGTCGCCATGCGGCGCATCCTTGAATATCTCGAAGACGATGTGGACGACATCCGGCTCACACTTTCCCAGGAGCCGCTGAAGCAGGTGGTGCTGGGATCCAACCGCGAACTGGCGGATTCGAGGGAAGTCTATCGCACCTGGCAGCGTGACTGGCGGCTGGCGGACTACGGCGTGCTGGCCTGGGTGGCGGGAGATTACGAGACGGCCTACGACACGTTTCAGCAGGTGCCCGTGCCGTTTCCCCGGCAGACGCGGCGAAGGTTGAACCTGTTGGCGAACGAGGCCGAGGTGCGCGCGCAATCCGCCTTGTACACCTTCGGTTTCAACACGGAATGGGACGCCGCGGAGGAGGCTTACACGCTGGGGCGGGCCATTGACGCGCTGACAGGCTATCAGGACATCGCCTCACGCTTTCAAGGCGAGCCGCCGGGGCTGCTGCTGGAGCGCATCGCCGCGTGCAAGTTTGAAAAAGAGTTCGCCACCGGCAAATGGGTGAAGATGTGGGCCTTTCCCGATCTCGCGGAGTGGCACCACCTCAGCGGCTTCTGGACCGGTTTGAAAACGGGCACGCTCGTCAACAACGGCCACGGCGCGCGCGCCTTCCTGCTGCACAACGGCCGCGTCGGCACGAACTTCGAGTTCACTGGCGAATACGAGGAGAAGGACCTGCCGGATGGCAAACAGGGGCTGAGCATCATCCTCGGCTACCACGGCGGCGAGCGGACCGAGGACTGGATCTCCTGCGCGCACTGGGACAGCTCCAGCAAAGGGCCGGTGGGTTCCATGCTGCGAAAGATGTACCAGACCGCCGCGCCGCATGTCACACCGCCGGTGAACGGCCGGACGTGGAAGTTTCACATCCTCTGCCGCGATGGCCTGGTGACTTACCGCCTGAACCACCGCGACATCGTGGTGAACCACCTCACGACCGACAAGGACGGCGACACCTTCGACATGCCGGAGAACTCGGTCATCGGCTTCTTCCATCACTTCTTCCATGAGAAGTCGCACACGCACATCCGCCGCCTCATGATCCGGCGGCTTGATCCGCCGGATGAAAAGGACGAATCCAAAGCCGCCGTGGCCAGTTTGGACGATTTGCGCAATGGATTCGCCACGCATTGCCGTCGCGTCACCGCCGAGCTGAACGCGGCCGCGCTCGTCGAGGCCGAGCAACTGGCACAAGACCGGCAGCGGGCCAAAAAAGCCGACGAGGCCGCCAAAATCACCGCCTTCGCGGCGCTGCTGAAATCCGACGCGCCCGTGAAGGCCACCGACATGCCGGTCACAGTCGCAGGCGAGGAGGCGCTCTCCACTTTGCTGCGCGGTTATCATGCCAGCCTCGAATCACGGCTCGTGGCGGCTCGCGGCGAGTGGAAAGAAAAAGCGCTCAAGCTGAACGAGCCCATCATGGTCGCCGAACTCGAAACGCCGCTGAACACCGGCGTCGAGGAGCCGCTGGCCGCCGTCAACGCGCTCAAATGGCAGAAACAATCCGGCGAGTGGCTGCGCACGACCGAACTGCTCGCCGGCAGCGGCGACAGCACCCTGCTTTACGACTTCAACCGCGCCGCTCCGTTTCAGATCGACTTCGAGATCACCGTGCTCGAAGGCATGCGTGCGCGGCTGGTCATGGGGAACGTGAAATTCGCCAACGAGGCCGGCAAAACCACCTTCGGCCTCTACCCGCAGCCGAAGGGCGCGAAGCTGTTCACTTATGAGCGCAAGAAGCCGTATCAGATCACCCTCAAGGCCGCGAAGGACAAGACCGAGCTGCTCGTCGATGGCGTGAAGGTCTGCGACGGCCCGAAGATTGAGGGAGTCCTCGATGTGCTGCAATTCCGCGCTGGTGACGATTATTCCAAAGGGAAGGCCGAGTTCCGCAAAATCCGAATTTCGCCGCTACCTTGACATACAAAGCACGTTTCAGGTCACTCATTCGCACCACCATGCAACGCACCCTGATCTTCCTCGCCCTGCCGCCACGCTCGCCGCCCAGGTCACTTCTGAAAACAACGAGCAACTCCGTGAGGGGCTGAAGCGCTATCCCGAAGCGGACACGAACAAGGATGGTGTGCTCTCACTCGACGAAGGCCGCGCTTTCCTCGCCAAGATGAAGAACAAGCCCGGCGGGGAGGCGAAACCGGCGGCGAACGGCCTGAAGCCTGATTTCGCCAACGTGGCCTACGGGCCGCATGAGCGGAACAAGATCGATCTTTACCTCGCCAAATCGGAGCAGCCGACGCCGGTGGTGTTCATGATTCACGGCGGCGGGTTCCGCAACGGCGACAAGAGCCGCTGGTCATCCGACAAACAAATGGGCCAGCTCCTTGCCAGCGGCGTGTCCTGCGTGGCGGTGAACTATCCGTTTCTCGATGCCATGCCGATCCAGGACATCCTGCGGCAATGCGCGCGCGCCGTGCAGTTTGTGAGATCGAAAGCGGGTGAATGGAAGCTCGACAAGGAGCGTTTTGCGTCCATGGGCGGTTCCGCTGGTGCGGGAACCTCACTCTGGCTGGCCACGCACGATGATCTGGCGGACCCTAAGGCTGAAGACCCCGTGCTGCGCGAATCCACGCGCCTCGTTTGCGCCGTCTGCAACGGCACGCAGGCCACCTACGACCTCACGCGCTGGGAATCCTTCCTCGGCCCGGCAAAACCGGAGTTCAACACCAGCGAGGCGGAGGGAGCGTTGTTTTACCATCTCTCTTCCGTGGCCGATTTTGCCACGGAGAAGGGCAAGGCCGTGCTTCAGGAGTGCGACATGCTGCACTGGATCACCAAGGATGATCCGCCGCTGTTTCTGAACAACTCCCAGATCGTCGATGCGCCGACAAATCGCGGCGAGTGGCTGCACTGCATCCACCACGCCCGCGAGATCCACAATGAGTGCTCCACTGACGGTGTGCCCTGCATCGTGGTGCAGGATGCGCCAGAACCGAAGCCAGACGCGGTGAAGTTCCTGCTCCAGCACTTGAAAGTTTCCCGCTGAGCCCAAGAACGCGCTTGCACGTCGGGCGGAGACGGTTATTACTCGCGCCCTCCAACGCCGTTTGATTTCAAACACGCCTCCGTAGCTCAGTTGGTAGAGCAGTTGACTCTTAATCAATTGGTCGTAGGTTCGAATCCTACCGGGGGTACCATCTCCTTAAAGGCGGGTGGAAGCTTCAAAGCTCCGCATTCACCACCGGCTTCACGCTTTTGAGTGCTTCCGCGTATCTCGCGCCACAGGCCAAGCCGCGGTAACGGGCCAGCACGGTCTTCGTGTCCATCGCCGCGTCGTTTTTCGCGGGATCGTAGTTTTCTTGGCGCACGAAGGCCATCAGACGGCCCAGCCATTCACTTGCAGCGGGCCATTCGGCGGAAACATCGACATAGGTGTCCGGCTCGAAGCCGATCGTGTGGCCGGGGCCGTTGTCGAACCAGTATACACGCGAAGGCGATCTGACTTCGTCACGACCGAGCAGACGTGCCGGTTGATACAAAGCCGCATGGCAGATGGCGCTGGCGGCCTCGTGATCGGGATGGCGGTCGCGCGGCCAGAGCATGAAGGCTGTGTCCGGCTTCACATCGGCCACCACCTCGGCCACGGCGCGCTTCGTTTCCAGCGTCGGCTCGAACCCCATGCTCTTGAACGGCAGGAAGCGCATCTCCATGCCGCGCTCGGCGGCCAGTTGCTTCGACAGATCGAGCAGCCCCTGCGCCCGCCCACGCACCGGAGGCCAGTTCGTGTAATCACCGATCAAACTGAGGATGACAACGCGCTGATGCTTCTGCACCGCCCGTAGCAAGGTGCCGGGGATGCCAAAAGGGCAGTCATCATAGTGCGCGCCGATGGCCAGGAGAGTGCGTGTCATGGCGTCATCGTGACGAAAACCAGCGCCCAGGGCAAGCAGCTTTCTGAGGCTTGAGCAGTTCCAGGGGCTGTGACATTGCACACGAGCCATCCATTGGCCAGGCTTGCGGGTTCAATCTGCCCTCTGGGTGCAAAAAAGCCGGGCTGGAGTGAACCAGCCCGGCTTTGGAGTCAGCAGGGACTTGCCCTGCGTGGATTAATGTTCGTAACCAGCTTCGCCGTGATCGGTGAGATCGAGGCCGATGGCTTCTTCCTCAGGAGTCGGACGGAGACCGACGAGAACTTTCACGATCATGGTGATGACCACGGTTGCGACGACTGAGAGCACGATAGTGATGCCGCAGGCCTTGAGCTGGTTCATCAAAATGCCTCCCTGACCGCCAGCGTCGGCAATCGCCTTGGCGAGATCAGCGTTCACATAGACGTTGGCCGTGGTGAGGTTGCCGTTGATGCTGCTGTTGGCAAAGACCCCGGTGACGATGGCGCCGAGGGTGCCGCCGATGCCGTGGACGCCGAAGGTGTCGAGGGCGTCGTCATACTTGAGCAGCGGCTTGAGAATCATGACGCCGAGGTAAGGAATGACACCGGCAAGGACGCCGATGATCATGGCGGACTTGGCGGTCACGAAACCAGCAGCGGGAGTGATGACGACCAGACCAGCGACAGCGCCAGAGCAGAAGCCGAGGACGGAGGGCTTGCCTTTGTGGATTTTTTCCACGACGGCCCACACGAAGCAGGCGGTGGCGGCGGCGAGCGTGGTGGTCATGAAGGCGTTGGCGGAGATGCCGTCAGCGGCCAGGGCGGAACCGGCGTTGAAGCCATACCAGCCGACCCAGAGCATGCCGGTGCCAACCATAACGAGAACCATGCTGTGCGGAGCCATCTTTTCCTTGCCGTAGCCGGCGCGTTTGCCGAGCAGGATGCAGAGGACGAGGGCGGACCAGCCGGAGGACATGTGAACCACGGTGCCGCCAGCGAAGTCGATGGCAGGAACGCTTGAACCGGTGTTCCAGACGCCGTTCATGAGACCGTCGAAGCCCCAGACCATGTGAGCGAGAGGGAAATAAACGAGGAACATCCAGAGGGTGATGAAGAGCATGATGGCGGAGAACTTCATGCGTTCGGCGATGGCACCCACGATGAGGCCGGGGGTGATGATGGCGAACATGAGCTGATACATGCTGAACACGGACTGGCTCGGCCAGCCGGCGTAGTTGGTGTTCGGCGCAGCGCCGACGCCTTCGAGGAAGAAGTACTTGAAGCTGCCGAGGTAGGGAGCCCATGAGGGCGCGGCCCAATCTTTCGGAGCGCCTTCGGGAGCGAGGTGCTCACCAAAGACGAGCGAGTAACCCACGAAGTACCAGAGGATGGTGACCAGACCGGCGCAACCCAGGCATTGGGCGAGCACGGAGAGGACGTTCTTGGAGCGGACGAGGCCACCGTAGAACAGGGCAAGGCCGGGCAGCGTCATGAAGAGCACCAAGGCGGCACAGATCATCATGAAAGCGTTGTGACCGGGACCAGCGATGCCTGTCAACGAGCCAGCAGGAGCCATGTTGTTGAAGTACTGCTTAATGTCAGCCACATCCTTCGTGACATCCTCAAGGGAGGGCGCGGCTGGGGCAGGCTCCGCAGCAGGTGCCGGGGCGGGAGCTGCCGCAGGGGCAGCCGGGGCAGGGGCGGCAGCGGGTGCCGCATCCTGACCTCGGGCATCGCCGGGGTTGAATGCGAGTGTGGTGAGGGCGACAACCGCAGCAATTGCCATGCTGCGCCAGGTTCGAGTGTGGTTGAGTTTCAGCATAAGTCAGTGTGTGGAATTTAACTCCGGCGCAAGTCTAAGCATGGTGCGTGCCAAGTTTTGAATGGTTTTTGGCGTGGCTGGTTCAGTTGGGGTCTCCAGCCTTCCCAAAACCCGCGGCTGAAACATAAAAAAGAGGCAGGTGGAAGCCACCTGCCTCTGAATGAAGCTCGTTTGAAGAGGCCGTGATTATTTCACAAAGGGGCTGCCGGCCATCTTTTTGAAGCCTTCGGTCAGCTTGGCGATGGCGTCCTTCGGGCCGGTGAGCTTGATGAAGATGTTGGAGTCTTCGGTGGGGACGATGGCGGCGACGAGGGTGTAGTCCGCCTTCGGCGTCTTGGCGCCCATGGGCGGGCCGTCGTTGTAGGTGCCGGTGGCGGTCACAAGCGTGATCTTTTTGCCACCTGCGTCGATTTCCTCACGCTTGGACTCTGGAGTGCCCTGGAACTGGCCGAGCCAGCGCTGGACATTGGCCTCCACGCCACCGCCGCCACCCGGTCCGGGAAAGTGGTAAAACACCGCCTCGACCGGCTTCTCCACGCCTTCCACTTTGGCGGCAAGGGTTCCGGCGCGGAACATGCCGGTGCTTTCGACGCTGGCCCAAGGGGCGGCGAATTTGAAGGTCAGACCGGCGACCTCGAGCTTACCATCTTCCGCGTGAACGGCGGAGGTGAGCGAGATCAAGGCAAGGAGGGTGGCGGTGAGGAAGTGTTTCATGGTGGCGCGTTGGGTTGGTGGGATTACTTGGTGACATGCATCACTCCACGCATCAGCATCCAGTGGCCGGGGAAGGTGCAGATGTAGGGATAGTCGCCAGCTTCGGCAGGGGCGGTGAATTCGATGGTCTCGCTCGCATTGGGCTGCACGAGCTTGGTGTTGGCGAGGATGTCGGGCTTGGCGGCCTCGGGGATGTAGCTCTTGGCCATGCCCTGAGGATCGGCGAGCATGGCATTGGCGAGGGCACCCACGGCATCCAGTTTGCCGGGCTTGAGCAGGAGGAAATTATGCGGCTGCGGGAGGATGCCGCCGGTGTTGTTGAGCGTGAGCTTGATCTTCTGGCCGGCTTTGACGGCAAGCTCGGTCTTTTCATAAGCAAGCGGTGTCGCTGGATTCGCGCTGGGCTTGAGTTCAATGATGGCGATATCCGCATCCTGCGCGAGGGCGGGAAGGCAGAGTGCGGTGATGGCGGTGAGGAGGAGGCAGGCTTGCTTCATGTTTGGATGGGTGGGATTTGCGGGGGGCCACTAATCGGGCCGCGTCGCCCCGGAATTTCAACTACTTTCGCGGGCCTGTCGTATGGTATGCAGGCCTCCTGGCACGAAAGTTTCTTCCAACCCTGCCGTAGTCACCTTGCATGAACGAGTTTCGCGAAACCTCCCTCGCCGCCCATTCGCTCAGCCGCCGCCATGTTTTGCGGGGGCTGGGTTCGTTGATTTCACTGCCATTTCTGGAGTCTGCGGGCACACGTGCCTTCGCGGCCGCCAAAACGCCAGTCAAACCAGTCCGCGCCGCGTGGCTGTACATCCCCAACGGGGTGAACGTGGAGCAGTGGATGCCGAAAGGCGAGGGCACCAGCTACGAGCTTTCGCCTTCGCTGAAGCAGATCGAGAAGCATCGCGATGATTTCATGGTGGTGTCCGGCCTGATGCAGGATTTTGCGCGCAGCCATGGCAACGGCGGCGGCGATCATGCGCGTGCGACGGCGACTTTCCTCACCGGCTGCATGCCGAAGAAAACCGCCGGCGCGGACATTCATCTCGGCATTTCGGTGGACCAGATTGCCGCGCAGAAGATCGGGCATCTGACACGGCTGCCTTCGCTGGAACTGAGCACCGATGGCCAGCGCAGCTCCGGCAAGTGTGATTCCGGTTATTCCTGCGCGTATCAGTTCAATCTGGCGTGGAAGAATGAAACGATGCCGATGGCGCCTGAAATGGACCCGCGGCTGGTGTTTGAACGCATGTTTGGCCTGGGGGCGACCGCAGGCAAAGGCCCCGAGGCCGCACGTGCGCAGCGCATGCAGAAGAGCATCCTCGACACAGTGCTGGACGAGGCGAAAAGCCTGCAAGGCAAGGTGAACGCGAGCGACCGGCGCAAGCTGGACGAGTACTTCTCATCGGTGCGTGACATCGAGCAACGCATCGAGCGCGCGGAGAAGTTCACGGCGCAGATGCCGGATGTGAAAATTCCCGAAGGCATCCCGGATTCCTACGAGGAGCACATCCGCACCATGTTTGACCTCATGGTGCTGGCCTTCCAGACAGACACGACCCGTCTTTCGACCTTCATGCTCGCCCACGATGGCAGCAATCGCAGCTTCCCCGAACTGGGGGTGCCTGACGCGCATCATTACCTCTCCCATCATCAAAGTGATCCGCAAAAGCTGGAGAAGATCGCGAAGATCGACCAGTTCTACCTGCGCCAGTTCGGTTACTTCCTCGACAAGATGAAGTCCATCAAGGAAGGCGACACGACGCTGCTGGACAACTCCATGATCGTGTTCGGCGGTGGCATTGGTGATGGCAACCGCCACAATCACGACAACCTGCCAATCCTGCTGGCCGGACGTGCCGGAGGAACGCTCACACCAGGCAAACGCATCGTTCTGCCGGGCGAGACGCCGATGACGAACCTGTATCTCTCAATGCTGGACCGTCTGGGCGTGCCTGCGGAGAAGGTGGGCGACAGCACGGGCAAACTGGAAGTGAGCTGAGGCTCAAGCCGCCCCAGTTTGGGACTTTCTCATCAGCGTCCTGCGGGAAGCGGGCGCTTGATGGTCGGAGGCAGATTGGGGCTGGATTTTTGGATGCCCGGAGGAGGCATGTTGCTTCCGGACTTGGAGGTGGATTTGCCACGGAAACCATTTTTAGAAATCCCAGGTGGAAGTTCTTCCACTTCGAGCGCTTTCTGTGGCGTGGAGATCGGCCGGGGCCCCATCGGCAGTGAGTACCAGTGCATTTGTGGAACCGCGCTTAGCTCGACCCATTGCTGCGAGCCGAGCTTCTTCCACTCAAGCTCCACCACGGCCCAAACATGTGTTTCCCACGGCAGGCGGACGCGCAGTTCTTGGGCGAGCGCGGAATCTTTGTCGAGGAAGACGGATGCTTGGTACGCATTGGGCGGCGCTGGGCTGACACGGAAGGCGTCTTTGCGATCCACATTGGGCACTCCGTCCTCGAAGTAGTGATGACGGATGATGCCGACATGGAACCGTGCCGGGCCTTCCTGATAGGCTTGGAAAAACTTTTCCAGCAGGCGGTCTTTGAATTCGACGAATGCGAGCCAGTCCACCTTGAAGCCGTCGGGTTGTTCCTCCAGCATCACAGGAACCGGAAACTCCCAAGCCTTGTTTTCCAGGCTGAAGATGCAGTGTTTGCCGGAACCAAGCTCGGGATTGGGATCCATGCGGACGAACTGAATGCGGTCCACGATGACGGGACCGTCTGCAGAGCGCGTGTAGTAGCGCTCCATTAACGGTTTCATGTGCTCGGCACCGAGGGTGTATTGCAGGCGTTCACTGAGGGAAGTGGAGGTGAGGAACTTTTTGAGCGCCTCGACGGCGGGTTTGGCCTCCGGTGGAGCATCATCTTCCGAAACGGTATTTGCCTGGAGCGTGGCGGGGGGCGAGATGGTCTTGGAGGCGTCCGAATCGGTGTTCACCACGGATTTGGAGGGCACTTCGAGCAGCGCATCTGGTGTCGATGGCATTTTGGGTACGGTATCCGTCGGCAGTGCGCTGGCGATGGAAGGTTGGGGAGAACTGGCGGAACTCACGGCGGCGATTTCGCCGGACGGGACAGGCTGGGCCTGGGGTGAAACCGGTTCTGTGGGGTCAAAACCAACCATCATCGGTGTCGGTTTGGGCTTGCCCTCCACTGGGGCTGTTGTTGCAAGGCTGTTGTCGCCTGACCCTGGACTGGAGATCTCTGGAGCCGTGGCAGTCGTCGGGGTGTGACCATCATCCTTGATGATTTCCTCCGCATCATCGTGGCCGGCCAAGTTTGGGAAGATGTCAGGAAGGTAGTCTTTGAGCAAAAAACCGACGAGGCCGAGGAATCCCAGCAGGAACATCGCGGCGAAGGCGAGACGGATGAAATTTGTGCCGCGTGGCGCACGCAGGCTGGCGATGTTGCGACCTGATGGAATCGGCGCGGCCGCCGTGGATGATGGTTCATGCCCCAGTCCCGCGCCTAGACTGAGCGAGGGGAGACCGCCTGGATGAAGAGGCTGCGTCATGGGAGAAACGGGCGCGGGAGGAACTTCTCTACCCAGGAGTGACGATCCTGGCAGTGTGCCGCCAGCCATTCCCATCAGGCCGCCATGGCCGCCAGCGGGCATCATGCTCGGCAATGCAGGCGAGCCAGGAATGAGACGTGAGTGATTGGGAATGCCCCCGCCTGAGCTGCTTGCTGGTGCCTCAAGCGGATTCTGCGCGGGAAATCCAGGGGCGGGAGGGATGGTCGCCCAAGGCATCTGGCCTGCGGTTCCAGCGAGTGAAGCTGTGAGGGGTGGTTGCCCTGGAGAGCGTTTTGGTGGCAAGCCTGTGCTTTGTGCTTGCGATGGCATGCCCCCATTCGTCGCCATTTCCCCCATCATTGGGGATTGAGGAGGGGTCCACGCGGGAGGAGAGGCTGGCGGTGCCTGGGGCCACGACATCTGCGGCGTAACGGGCGCCGGCATGGGTGA
>CAMCWM010000088.1 GCA_945882215.1 Akkermansia muciniphila
CTGCTGGCGCGGGTATTCCACGGTCATCTGCGCGCCATCGCGGGGATCGATCCAGGTCTGGCGTTCACGCGAAATGACGGTCATGTGCTGTTCTGGGAGGCGTTCGGCGCTGTAATGGATGCCGTCGTTCTGAACATCCTCCCATTCGCGGATGGTGGAGACCGGCAGCACGGCGGGCGTGGTGGCCAGCGCGGAACTCGGCGCGGGGTGTGGCAGATAGCTCATCACCGCCACGGCTGCGGCGGCACCGAGGGCGGCCCAGGTGGCCGGGGTGAGCCAGCGTGGCAGCGTGCGCGGCTTGCGGCTCGTGCCGAGCCAGCTCATGTCGAGCTTCAATTCTTCATCGACCCGCCGCGTGAGGGCGGGGGAGGCTGCGGCGGGCGCGAGGCCGCGCAGCAGGCTTTCGAGTTGGGGTTCATTCAGGTCGTGGTTCATGGCAGGGCCTCCTTGGGGGTGGAGAAGGGCAAAATGTTGAGGACGGGTGTGCTGGATTCGCCGAGCAGGTCTTCTTTGAGCGGGGCGAGTTTTCGCTGCATGGCCTGCAAGGCGTAGCGGTAGCGGCCGGCGACGGTGTTGATCGAATCTCCGGTCATGGCCGCGATTTCGTTGAAGGTCAGGTCGCCCCAGAGCTTGAGCGTCACCACTTCGCGCTGCTCCTGCGGCAGGTCTTGGAGAGCTTTTTGGACGATGGCGGCGATTTCTTTCTGGCCGGGCTGGGGATCAAAGCTGGGAGCGTTTTCACCCGCGACGGCGATGTCGGACTTGGCCTCGCGATTTACGCGGCGGTTATCGGAACGGCGTTGATCGAGAGCGATGGTGCGGACGGCAGCGTAGAGCAGGGGGATGTGGTTATTGTCGCCTTCAGGAAAACGCCGCCACCAGCGGACGAAGGCCATTTGCACGACATCCTCGGCGTCGGACTTCGAATCGACGAGCTGCCGCGCATACAGCACGAGCTGCGGGGCGATTTGCTCAAAGGTTCGTTTCCAGTCAAAGGCGGCTTCCATGCGGGGGCAGGTGTTCGACCAGCCTAACGCCTCCGGGTTCGCCTTTTGTGTGTTTTAACGGGAAAAATCAAGCATGCGCCGCCGCCCCGGGCGGCGATTTGCCCCATTTCAGGCCGTAACCGATGAACAAGCCGCCGACGATGAACATGAAGGTGGAGAAGAACTGGCCCTTCGTCAGGCCCAGGATCATCTCCGAGCCGCTGTCAGGCTGCCGCACAAACTCCAGCGCGATGCGGGCGATGGCGTAGAGGATGAAAAACAAGCCGGTGATGATGCCCTGGCGCAGACGCGGGAAGCGGAGGCGGATGAAAATTAAAATGGCACTGAGCAGCAAGCCCTCGCCCAGCGCCTCATAAAGCTGCGAGGGATGACGCGGGTGCAACACGGCCTCCAGTTCGGTGCGACCGCCGCGATACTGCTCAAAAAACGCGATGATGTCCGGGCTGTGCTGCACACCTTCAGGAATCAACCCCGGCTGGCCACCCTGGCGGTAAAAGTCCTCGTGCAGTATCTCCGTGGGGAATTTCACCGCCCACGACACATTCGTCACCCGGCCAAACAGCTCGCCATTGATGAAATTCGCGATGCGGCCCAGAAACACGCCCAGCGGTGCGCCGCACACAATCGAATCGCCGATGCCCGCCCAGGAAATCTTGTGCTTCCATGCGTACCAGCCGCAAAACAGCGTGGTGCCCGCGATGCCGCCATGACTCGCCATGCCGCCTTGATTGAGCAGGAAGAAAATCCACGGCGCACGGATGAACTCGTCAAAGTTGTACAGCAGCATGAAGCCTAAACGACCGCCGAGAACGAGGCCGAAGATCGACACCATCGTGATGAAGTCCGCCACCGCCTCCTCCTTGATCTCGGACAGCCCCCGCCGCGCGAGAACGCGCATGACGAGGTAGGTCAGGTAGAACCCCAGCACATACGACAGCCCATACCAGTGCAGGGCGATCGTGTCGGTGAATTTGAGCAGATGCGGGCTGAGATCGTGCAGGTAGTAAGCGAACATGGCCGTGGAAAAGAGTCGCTGAAGATGGCGAGCCTGCCGCATGACGCGACGGGAAATTTGTGACGTGGCCGCAGGATTTTTTTGGATTGCCCCGCCGTGCATCGACGCTCTATCGTCAAGCTGCCAGTTGAATGATTGCATGAGTACTCCTTCCGCTTCATCCCGCACGTCCTGGGAACCTCCATCGCCCGAGGCTTTGCAGGCGGCGCTGCCTCAATATGAGGTGACGGCATTCCTGGGACGCGGCGGGATGGGGGCGGTGTACAAAGGATGGCAGATTTCCCTCGAACGCCCCGTGGCGATCAAGATACTCTCCCAGGAGCTCGATGAGCGGGAGCAGGGATTCGCCGAGCGTTTCAAGAATGAGGCGCGGGCCATGGCGAAGCTCAATCATCCGGGAATCATTGCAGTCTATGAATTCGGGGAGACGGCGGACGGTCTGCTGTACATCGTGATGGAATACGTGGAGGGCACCGACGTCGCCCGCATGATCGCGCGCAATGAGCGGCTGCCGCTGGAGCATGCGCTGGCGATCACCACCTGGGTTTGTGACGCGCTCGCTTACGCGCATGCGCGCGGCATCGTTCATCGTGACATCAAACCGGCCAACATCATGGTCAGCGCGGAGGGAGCAGTGAAGGTGGCGGATTTTGGCCTGGCCAAAGTGCGCGGCAGCAATGGCGAGACACTGGGCCTGACACAAAGCGGCATGGCCCTGGGAACGCTGTATTACATGGCGCCGGAGGCGCTGATGCTCGGCGCAGCCGTGGATCATCGCGCCGACATCTACGCGGTGGGCGTCATGCTTTACCAGATGCTCACCGGCAAGCTGCCCCAGGGAATGTTCAAGCTGCCCTCGCGGCTCGTGCCAGGACTCGACGCAGGTTTTGACGAGATCATCGCCAGGGCGATGCGCGAGGATCGCGACACGCGCCACCAAAGTGCCGCCGAGCTGCGTCTCGATCTGGACGGCATGCGCAATCGGACGGTGACGACGCAGAGTGTTCACCAAACATCTGCGCCAGCCGTTTCGGAAACTGACGAAACCGTCGTGGAGGAAAATGAGGTGCTGCTGCGTCCCGCAGTCTCCACACGCAAGACCGTCATGGCATGGGCAGTCGCCGCATGCGTGGTCCTGGCAGCGGTCTTTGGGTGGATCAAATTCTCTTCAAATTCAAAAACATATTCCACTCCAACGACCAGCACGGGATTCGATCCCGCAACTCCACTGACAACCGTGCCCGTCCCGCCACCATCGGCCGCCAAAGCCATCAATGTCATGGCATCGCAGACAACCGCGCCAGCATCGCCGCCAACGGTTCCCAAAGTCGCGAGTGTCACGCCACCACGCGCTTTTACCAACTCCCTCGGCGTGAAGTTCGTCTCCGTGCCTGGGACCGACGTGCTGTTCAGCATCTGGGAAACACGCGTCCGGGATTACGCCGAATTTGCCAGGTCTGTGCAGGTCGGCACCGCTTGGACGCGACAGACTTCCAAGACCAACATGGCGGTGGGCCGGGAACCGGATCATCCGGTGGTCGGCGTCAGCGCGGCTGACGCGGAGCGCTTTTGCCTCTGGCTCACCAGCAAGGAAACCGCCACGGGCGTACTGCCGCCGCAATCACGCTACCGCCTGCCCACCAGCGCCGAATGGAGCCTGGCGGTGGGGGAACGCGACAACCCCTATCCTTGGGGCACCAGCTACCCGCCCAAGGAAAATGTGGGGAACTATGCCGACATTTCCTTTCATGACATGCATCCCGAGGAGCAATGGGTGGGAAACTACCTGGATGGGTTTGTGACGACGGCTCCAGTGGGCAGCTTTCCTCCCAATGCGCACGGCCTTTATGATCTGGGCGGCAATGCCTGGGAGTATTGCGAAGACCTTTACGAACCAGGCAAGACAGATCGGGTGACACGCGGTGCCGCCTGGTATTTCAATGGCACGGTGACCATGCGGTCCAGCTACCGTGGACGTGGAAATTTCGAGACGGGTCACAGCGGCAGCGGCTTTCGCTGTGTGCTCGTTGTGTCGGAGACGGCAACACTCAGCAATGCTCCCGCCACAACCGTGAGCCGGCCTTCCGCCGCTGCTTCCAACGACACCGCTTCGAAAACGGTCGCCGCCATGACGTTGCCCGCACCAGCACCAGTACCCGCAGCCATAAAGGCGGCCAGCCCGCCCGCCGCCACGCATCCATGGAAGGATGCCACCGGCCGCGTGATCGAAGCGGCCTTCGGTGGCGTCGTGGATGACAAAGTGCTGCTCAAGGTCGGTGATAAGAGTTTTGTCGTGGCCCTGAACAAGCTCTCGCGAGAAAGCCAGGACTTGGCGGGGAAGCTGGAGGAGAGCGCCACGTCCGCAGCCTCCAGCCAGTTGCCGCCGAGTTACGCCAGCCGCTGTTCGCCCCAGGCGCGCCTGGAGCGCCTCCTTCAAAACGGCGGCTCGGAGGAGATCGAACAGGCGGTCACCAAATCACTCGCCTGGTTGAAGACCCAGCAAAATGCCGATGGCTCCTGGGGCAAGGCCAACAAGGCGGCCTACACTGGCTTCGCCCTGCAATGCTTCTTCGCCCGCTGTGAGACGGCCGGTTCCGTGGAGCATGGCGACACCGTGATGAAGGCGCTGATGTTCCTCATCGAAGTCAGCCGCCGCAATCCTCACGGTCTGCTCACCGAAAAATGGGACAGCAGAAACTACGCGGGGGCCTACGAGCATGCCATCGCCACCACGGCGCTCGGCGAAGCTTGCATTCTTGCCAAGGGCACCCCCCAGATGCTGCCGGGATTGAACGAGGCATTCGCCGCCGCCGTTCAGGTCATCATCGACAATCAAAACAAACGCGGCGCCTGGACCTATGGCAGTGACACGTCCCCATACAAGAATGATTCGAATGGCGAGGATCTCTCCCTCTCCAACTGGCACTTCCAGGCCTTGCGCGTCGCACGCGACAGCGGCCTGAAGCTGGCCGACCTCGATCTGTGCATCAGCCAGACCGTCGAATACATCGCGTCGAAGCAGACCAAGGATGGCGGCTTTGGCGGCATCAAGCGGGAGGCCCATTACAACCAGTGGTATCTCTCCGGCGGTGCCATCGTGGGTTTGCAAACCCTGGCTCCCGGCGACAAAAACGCCGAGATCCGCAAGGGCGTCGATTTCCTGCGCAGCTTCATCACCGCCGAGCCGCTCAACTGGAGCGTGAACTGCAATCTCTACAGTTGGCGGCATTACACGGATGCCTTCTTCCTTGCGGGCGGCGACGACTGGAGCTTTTACCGCAGCCAGTTGATGCCGCAGATCCTGGGCGCGCAGCAAACCGATGGCAGCTTCAAAAAAGGCACCGCCGACTGGCTCGCCAGCGGAGCGGTCGATCCCGTCTATCGCCAGTGTCTCTGCACCCTGCAATTGGAAGTGTTTTACCGCCTTGCACCGAGGTATTGAGTTTTTGCGCCGTTGTAGGTGCTGGTCGCATTTGCCACGATCGTGGCGCCATCAACAACGAGGCCGCTGTTGACGCTCGCGACGTTGATGCCGGTGCCATTGACAATGCCTGACCCGCCGCCCGCGATTCTCACAACTCGTCCCTTGCTTCCTGGCGGCCACGCCGCGTGGATTTTGCATGCAATCGTTTCGGCGTGGGCAACCATCGGTTTAACCATGCCCGATCCTGTTCTGACCCAGCGTGCCGACAAGTACCTGCACCACATCCGCGTCTTCAAAACACGCACCATCGCCACGCAAGCCTGCGCTCGTGGCAATGTGACGATCGGTGGCCAGCCGGTGAAGGCGTCGCGGGATTTGAAGCCGGGCGACGTGCTGGAAGTCGTGCGTGGCGATCTGCGGCTGACGTTGCGTGTCATTGCCTTTCCACCGCAGCGCCTCGGCCCGCCGCGCGTGCCGGAATTCAGCGAGGATCTCACGCCGCCGGAGCTTTATCAAAAGGCGGCGGAACTGCGGCGTGAGCGTGCGCTGATCACACCGCATGCGCATGAGATGGTCGCCAAACCGGACAAGAAGCAACTGCGTGATCTGCGGAAGTTCTGGGAGGAGCAGGGCTGATCACTCGGCCTTCACCTTGCCTTTGCCCTTCTTGCCCTTGCCTTGCTGGCCGGTTTTGGTGTCCAAAGTGAACGGCGGACTTTCAAATGGCACCGGATCGGCGGTGACACGGGGATCACCGACTTCCTTGAGCTTCGCCATCAACTCGGCGGCCATTTGGGCCTTCACGTCGGCATAGCCGGGTTCGGCGGCGACGTTGATCGTCTGCGCGGGGTCTTTGCTCAGATCATACAGCTCCTCCTGCGGGCGTTTGGCAAAGGCGTAGTCGAAGTGCCATTTGTACTGCGAGTCGTTGCGGTGTGCGATGAGCCAGGCCTTCGCGGGTGAGCTGTCCATGTCCGGGAATGCCTCATAGGTGTTGTTTTCGAGCGCATCCTGAGCGGGTGTGAAGCTGTCGGTCAGATTCTTGTAGTCGCCCATGGGCATGCGCTCAGGCTTGAAGTTGTGGATGTAGAGGAAGCCGTCCTTGCGCAGCGCGCGCTGCGGGTAGGGCAGGTTGCCTTCGCGGGCGATGCTCACATGCCGTTCTCGCCCGGTGATGACGTAATCGCGCTCCTTCTCGACCTGGCCGGATTTGCCGGACTTCATGACGCTGACGATGCTTTTGCCATTCACGCCTGCCGGAATCGTCGCGCCGCCGATTTCCATGAACGTGGGTGAGAGATCCATGAGGTTGACGAAGTCGTCGATGAAACGTCCGCCGGGCTGTCCAGGCCAGCGAATGGCCAGGGTCACATTCACACCGAAGTCATAGAGGTTGCACTTGCCGCCGGGGAAGCCGGGCGCGCCGTGATCGCCGCTGATGACGATGACGGTGTTGTCGAGTTCGCCTGCGGTTTCGAGCTGCTTCACCAGCACACCGACCTGCGCGTCGAAGGCCTGGATTTCACCGAGGTAGCTGGCGAAGTCCTCGCGAAACTCCGGCACATCGGGCAGATGCTTGGGCAGTTTACCCTTCAAATCATCGGGATTGATGTCCCAGAGCGCCTGACCGCTGCCCTTGAGCCACTTGCGATGCACATTCGTCGGCCCATGCCAGAACAGGAATGGCGTGCCCTTGGGTCGTGCGGCGAGGAAGCTGTCAAAATTGCCGCGCACCTCGTCGTACATCAACTGCTTCGCCGCATCAAGCGTGGTGCCACCGGCGACGAGTTTCGTCACCTCCTCCGAGAAATTGTTGAAGCGCCCGCCCGACTTCTGATATGCATGCGCCTGACCGCCAAACGGCGCATCCGCCGGATCGCCCGGACTCCACACCTTGAACGCCTTGCCGATGTGGTAGCCTTTGTCCTTCAGCAGCAGCGGGAAGCTTGGGATCGCCGGGTCCCACACCGCGCCGTTCAAAATGGCCGCGCGGCCTGTGTTGAAGAAGTAGCGCCCGGAAACCAGCGCACTGCGGCATGGCGTGCAGCTCGGTGCGTTCACATAAGCGCGGCGGAACAGCGCCCCTTCGCGGGCAATGCGGTCGATGTTCGGCGTTTTGACCACCTGGTTCGGCGACGGAAACTTCTCATGCTCCGCGTAGATGCTCGCGTAGCGGCCCCAGTCGTCGGCAAAGCAGAACAGGATGTTCAGCGGCTTCTCAGCGGCAGGACTGAGCGTGGCAAGGGCAAGGAGGCAGAGCAGAATTCGCATGGCCGCAGGTTAACGATGGCCTGGTTGCCGAACCTTCGACAAAAATGGTCGCAAACTCCCCATGGACACGCCGCCGTCCGCTGGGCGAACATCTGCCCATGCTTCATTCACTGCTCGACACCACGAAAGTCATTGGAAGCATCATGCTTGAGAGTGCTGAATACGAGGTCTGCGCCGAAGCGGTCGCCAATCATGACCGCCATGGCAACCAGCTCACCGTGAATCTGCGCGCCTTCCTCCGCGCCATGCGGCAGGACCACATCGGTGAAACCGTCATTCCCGCCTGGCTGCCGCCGCCGCAAATCATCACCGAGCACGTCGATGCCGGGGAAGCACACGAGCTGGCGGATGATGTCTTCGCGAGCTGGTGCCACAAGGTGGCGGGCGCGGTGCCACGCTGAGGTCCGGGTAAAGCTGCTTCTTGGCGGTTGCACGCGTTAGGTTTCACCGCATCAATGGGCGCGCATGAACAACCTGCGCATCCTCTGCCTCGCGACAGCCCTGACACTTGCCTCCTGCAATGTGGGGCCCAATTTCAAACTGCCGGACGTGCTGATGCCCACCCGGTGGAAAAATGGCGGCAGCGGCAGCGTGGCGGACATCCCCGTGCCGGGAGAGTGGTGGAAGCTGTTTGGCTCCTCGGAGCTGAACAAGCTGGTGGATCAGGCGCTGGAGAACAATCAGGAGCTGCGCGGTGCCCTCGCACGCGTGGAGACGGCGCGCGCGCTGGTCGGTACACAACAGGCTGACTGGTTTCCGCAGCTCAACATGAAGAACGGGATGAATTACGAGCGCCTGTCGTCTATTGCGACCAGCGCGAACCTGCCGGCAGGCATAGCGCTGCCGGAGACACAGCGCCGTCGCTTCCAGCACTTTCTGGAACTGGGCTGGGAGTTCGACCTGTGGGGGCGTGTGCGTCGTGGCGTGGAAGGTTCCCGCGCCTCGCAGTTTGCAGCCATGGAGACACTCGCCGCGCAGCGCCTGACCCTGGCGGCGGAAGTGGCCCGCTTGTATTTCCTGACGCATTCGCTGGACTTGCAGATGCAGGTCGTGCGCAGCACGCAGACGTGGCGCGAGGAGGCGGTCAAACTGCAGGAGTCCCGCTTTAAAGGCGGACTGGCGAATGAAATGGACGTGGCGCGTGCCACCACGGAGCTGGAACTCGCGCGCAACGACCACGCCGCGCTGGAGCGTCAGCGTGGCAACGCGGAAAACGCGCTGGCGGTCATCTGCGGGGAGATTCCATCGACCTTCCGCATTGCCAGCAGTGCGAACCTGCCAGCGCCGCCGAAAGTGCCCGGCGTGCTGCCTTCCACGCTGCTGCAACGTCGTCCCGACATCCGCGCGGCGGAGCAAAAGATGCGCGAGGCGAACGCCAAGGTTGGCGTTTCCAAAGCTGCGTTCTTCCCGGCGTTCAGCATCGTCGGCAGCGGCGGTCTGGAGAGCATCGGCGCGGCGAATTTTTATGACTCGCGAAGCAGGGTGCTCAGCATCGGTCCCAGCATGACGCTGCCAATGTTCCAAGGCGGCAGGCTGCGTGCCAATTTGAAGGCCAGCAAGGCCGCTTACGACGAGACGCTGGCCGGCTACCGCCAGAGCATCCTCGTGGCCCTCCAGGAAGTGGAGGACAGCATGCTCGATGCCCGTGCCTACGCCAAGCAGGCTCGCGCGCTAGATGCGGCCATTGCCTCGGCCCAGGACACACAGCGGCTGGCCGAGTTGCGCTATCAGAAAGGCCTCGCGAGCTACTTTGAGGTCGTGGATGCAAACCGCACCGTGCTGAATGCCAAACTTCTCGCCGCGCAGGTCGAGGGACAACGCCTGATCGCCACCGTGGCGATGCTGAAGGCGCTCGGCGGCGGGTGGAAGTGAGTTTGAAGGTTAGGGGGTGAGTTAAAGGTTATGAGGCATAACCCCACTTGTGTGCGGAGCTGGACAGAGCAGGAGTTTCGTGGCTGAGGGAAAAAGTGACCTCCACCTCGAATGCAATGTGCTCTTCCTGAAGTGCGATTACTCCGGCCATCTACTTCGCGTGATGTCCTTTTCGTTCGCGAAGTAGCTGCTGGGCATCTCTACCGCATGATTCTTCCGGTTCCCGAAGTCGAGGAGACTGGTTTCGCGCGAGGGAGCGCTAGTTGAAATGGCGGGTCACGAACTCCACGAGCTTTTCATCGCTCATGGGGTTGGAGGTGCTTTCGGAAGTGACCGTCTTTTTGAACTGGGGTGTTTCGCCCAAGTAGCGGATGAACTGCTCCTGGATCGTGCCGCTGCCGGTGACGTGAACTTCATCCGCGTTCAGCAGATGGTGGCTGATCTCCTTGAAGTACTTGTGCACCAAGGTGATTTCGAGGTTGTTCGAGGCATTCTCGCTCGAATTGGGCCCCGGACCTGGGTTCTTGGCATGACCGAGGACGGTGAAGGCGGTGGCGGAGGGGTTGTAACCGATGATGGTCGCGTGGTGCGTGTCCATCCATACACCGAAACGCTTTTTGGTTTTTTCTGACATGATGCCTCACTGACAGGCGAATCGCCCGAATAGCAAACGGTCAATCTCCTGCGGCGTGGTTGGGGAGAAGTGGAAACTGGGAATGAATGACGAATGACGAGCCGAGGCATGCTGCCACCTTGAATCTGTGCACCCAACTAACGCGGCGTGGAGTTAAAACGAAACAGTGGCTTGCGTGCAGGCGGTGCAACTGCGGCTGGGATCTCTTTACGGGCCGGGGGACTGGTGCCGGGCTTTTTTTGGGTCGCGGGCAAGGCGCGTGGAACGATGCTTTCCTCGGGATATTTTTTGGTGCTGGGCCAGATCAGCCGCCACGGCTGATGCTTCACCGTGTTGCTGGCATCTTCGAGATTGTCCGCCATCACGGAGAGTTTTCCACCGAGACGTTTGAACTGAGCGTCGAGAGTCGCCGTGGCGGAACGCAGATTCTGCAACGTGGCATCAATGTCTTTGTTGTCCGCCAGCTTGGCGGTGAATTTCTCCGCGTTGGCGAGTGCCTTGGCGAGATCACTGTCAGAGCCGGTCATTTTGCTGATCTGATCGAGCGCCAGCGCGAGCTTGCCGCCGTCCCCGGTGAGTTGTTTGACATTCTCCAAGGAACGACGCAGCGCACTCTCAGGAGCGGTGATTTCATTGAGATGGGTGGTGAACTTTTTGAACTCCACCAGCGCCTTGGGCAGATCCGAGTCCTCTTTGGTCAGTTGGCTGAGATTGTCAGCGGTCTTCTGCAGGCTTTCGAGGGTGGCGGTGGCCTTCGCCAGCGCAGGATCGATTTTTTCCAGCAGGGTGGGAACGGCGTCCGCCAGGCCCGGCTCTCGTTCACCGATGAAGGCCATGTTCTCAGGAGCGAGACCGCTGGCCTCCACGCCCGTGGTGAAATCAATCACCGGCTTGCCCAGCAGACTGGGCAGCGTCATCCGCGCTTTCACTTTGGTGAAGATTTGCGCGGACTTGTCCACCTGGACTTCAACCAAGGTCTCCATGGCTGGCGAGGGGCGTTCCTTCTCCGGCACCGGCGAGTGTAGCTCTGTCACCTGACCGATCTTGCGCCCTGCCAGCAGCACGGGCGCGCCCGGTGCAAGGCCGGAAGCATTGTCGAAGTAGATGCGGAATTTTTTTTGCGCGACGAAAACACCCGGCGCTCCGAGATAGAGCAGCAGGCTGACGAGCGCGGCGAGCGTGAGCACGACGAGCAGCCCGGTGCGGATTTCATTGCGAAAAATAATCATGAGGTGGTGGCTTGGAGAATGGGGCCTTGCGTGTCGCCCGCGATGAACTGCGCGACGACGGGGTCGTTGGAAGCTTTGAAGCCCTCAGGTGTGTCGGCGGCGATGATTTTGCCCTGGTAGAGCATGGCCATGTGGGTGGCGACCTTGAAGGCGCTCTCCATCTCATGCGTGACGATGATGGAAGTCGCGCCGATCTTTTCACTGAGACTGATGATGAGTTCATCGATGACCGAGCTGATGACTGGATCAAGACCCGCGGTGGGTTCGTCGTAGAGAATCAATTCCGGATCCATGATGATGCCACGGGCAAGCCCGACGCGCTTGCGCATGCCGCCGCTGAGTTCGGCGGGCATCTTGTCACGCGCGTCCGCCATGCCGACCATGGTAAGCTTTTCATCGACGAGCTGATCGATCTCCCCACGTGGCTTGCTGGTGAGTTCTTCCAGCGGCAAGGCCAGATTGTCCCGGACACTGAGCGAACTGATCAACGCGCTGTATTGATAGACCATGCCGATCTTCTGACGCATGCGGTTGAGGCGCAGGCGGCCCATGCGGGTGACATTGAGGCCGTTGAACATCACCTCACCAGCGTTCGGTTTGAGCAGGCCAAGAATCAGCCGCAGCAGCGTGCTCTTGCCGCTGCCCGACTGGCCCAGCACCACCAGGCGCGAGAGTGCCGGCACGGCCAGACTCACCCCCGTGAGAATTTCCTTCTCATCGAAGGCGAGGCGCACTTCGCGCATTTCCACACTGGTTTTTGGAGAATCACTCATTGATCGAAGAGTGCGACGAGCACGATGTTGCTGAGGGTGTCGAAGGCGATGACGATGGTGATCGCCGTGACAACGCTGGAGGTGGTGGCTGCGCCGACGCCGGCGGCCCCCCCGCGCACCGAAAGGCCCTTGTAGCAGGACACCAGCCCGATGATCAGGCCAAAGAGGAAACTCTTGATGGTGCCGGCCACAATGTCGCGGATCAACATGCTCTCCAAGGCTGTGTCAAAGAAGAGACGAATGGGAGTGTCAAACGCCCAGCGGGAGATGAGGGCTGCACCGCCCATGGCGGTGAAATTTGAGATCACGACAAGACATGGAAGGAGCAGGAACACCGCCAGGATGCGTGGTCCTGCCAGGAAGCGCAGCGGCCCAATGCCCATCGCTTCGATGGCCTCCGCCTCTTCAGACACGACCATGGTTCCCAGTTCGGCGGTGTAGGCCGCGCCTATCCGTGCCGCCACCATGATGCCTGTCATGAGCGGTCCCAGTTCGCGGGTGAAGGAAATGGCCACCAAGCCGGGCACCAGGCGCTCCTGGCCGAATGTCTGCAATTGGTAGCCCGTCAGCAGGGCCATCGTCAGTCCGATGAAAAATGAGACCAGGGACACCAGCCCTATTGAGCCGACGCCAGTGCGGTTCGTCTGCTCGAAAAAGATCGAAAGCCGGAAAGGCAGCCGGCCGCGCACCACGCGGTCGCCCATTTCCTGGGCCGTGTCCACAAGCAGCCAGACGACGCTGCTTAAATGCTGAAGCGACGTTCGGATGGCGGACCAAGGACCAAACATACGCAGTACCATCGTCGTGGGCGTGCGTTGCGGATGTTAATCATTCCCATCCGAGCAGGCCGCCCATGCTCAGGTGAGCGATTTGAGGGAGGGCGGCTTTTGTTTCAGACTCAGCACCGGCGCAAAAAAGCGGCGGACGAAGGCCGCGACAGTGTGGGAGCGATGGAGTCAACGGGAGAGGACACGATAATCCCCCAGCGACACCGTTCTCGCGAACGGGGGCTGCGGCACGGGACGCGTGTGAGAAGCGGCCATGTCCGATGCGGATCTCTCAGTAAAGGCCGAGAAGTTTGAGTACCACGGCGATGACGACAATGACGCCGATGATGTAAAAAATGCTGCTGTTCATTAGGTGGAGGGGGTGTGCTGTACATCGGTGCGTCCCAGTGACGCGCGCTTCTATATTTCCATGTCTTTTGAGTGGGAGCGCTGGGCGGGGGCATGTAACACCTTTTCTTGGCTTGCGGGGACGAGGGGATTTCTTGGGTGAATTTTGAGCTGGCTTTTGACCGGCACCCTCCGCTACAACTCTGCCCCAGCCCCCGCATCGCAACATCCCGCACCCCATCCCCCCATGGTCCGTCAAGCCTGCCTGCTGTGTGCCATCCTATCCTTCACCGCCTGCGCCCACAAGGCACCACCACCAGCGCCGCCCGCGCGTGTGCCGACGGGCCAAATCATTGGCGGATTCAAGCTGAATGCTGCCGGCAACGTCGAGCGCCAGCTCACGGCCAGCGAGGTGGAGGCGCTCCGCCGTCGTGATCAGGGGAAGGGCCGTTAACCCTAGAGCAATCAGCGCGGAGTCACGGCTCCACACTCCCGAGGGATGGGCACGCCGAATCCCTGGGCGTGTTTTTTTGTTTTTCGGCAGGCGACCGCAGGGGGAGAAATAGGAGGGCTGAAAGCAGAACGGAGGCTGAGCCTGATCAACCGAAGAGACCGAGGACGGGTTTGCCGGTGGAGAAGGGCGGGCGGGAGAGGCCGGTGTTCATGCCGAGATCGTTGAGGGGCACGCCCAGGGCATGGAGCACGGTGGCGTGGAGATCCTGGACGGTGACGGGATCACTGATCGGGGCAGAGGCGGTTTTGTCGGACTCACCGTAAACCGCACCACCGCGAATGCCGCAGCCGGCGACGATGGCGGAGAAGCACTTGGGCCAGTGCTGGCGCCCAGGTGGCCCCTTTGTCAGAATGATGGGCGTGCGCCCGAATTCGCCGACGGCGACGACGAGGGTGTCTTCGAGCAGGCCGCGTTGCTTCAAATCGGTGAGGAGAGCGGAGAGCGCTTGATCGAGTCGTGGCAGGCAGAAGTTCATGCCATAAGAGCCAGCACCGAAGGCGTTGCCCATGCCCATGTTCCCACCATGCATGTCCCAGCTCGAGCTGGGCGGGCCGCCGTCTTTTTCTCCCGGCGCGGGACCGACCCAGCCATTCACGGTGACGAAGCGCACGCCGGCCTCGACCATGCGGCGGGCGAGGAGGAGATTCTGACCGAGGGGATGCATGCCATAGCGCTCGCGCACGGCGACGGGCTCCTGGGTCAAGTCAAAGGCCTGCCGGCCCTCTGCGCGTGTCATGGAGTCGTAGGCTTTCTCGCGGAGTTCGCTCCAGTCCTTGCCCAGCGGCGTGTCTGCCAGGGCTTTGGATTCCAGATCGGCCAGCAGTTTGCGTCGTTCCCACAAGCGCGCGGGATCACCCATGTCATAAATCTCCGGCGGCTTGAAGCCGGGCATCGCGGGATGGTTGTCGGCAGAACCGATGAACACTGGCGCGTGCGCGGAGCCGAGGTAACCGCCGGAGCCGATGTTCGGCGCGCAGAAGACGGGCTGGCCGACGCATTTGATGAGCCAGGCGTTGGAGACGAGGTTGTGCTCGCTGGGAAGATGCTTGGCCACGACGGAACCGAGGTAGGGCAGGCCATCGGGCTCGCCTTGCTTCACGCGCTCGATCAACTGCCCGCTGAGCAGGTTGTGCATGGCGTCGAAGTGATTGCTGATCGGCCCCGGATGCGTCATCGAGCGGATGAGGCAGAAGTGATCGGTCACCTTCGAGAGCATGGGGTGCAGCTCGCTCAACTGCATTCCCGGCACCTTGCTGCGGATGGGTTTGTAAGGCCCGCGGATCTCCGAAGGAGCATCGGGCTTCAGATCCCAGGTGTCGAGCTGGCTGGGGCCGCCGCAGAGCAGCAGGAAGATGCAGCGTTTCTTTGAGGCCACCGCCTTGCCCGAGGCATCGAGCTTGTCCTTCCCGACGACGAGTCCCGGGATGGCGAGGTTCAGAGCGCCGATGCCACCGGCTTGAAGAAGCCGGCGACGGGAGGTCGGGAGGAGATTCATGGAAGAGTCCTGGTTGAGATGAACGGTGATGCCGCCGGAGGCAGCCTGCCTCATGGAGACCCCGAGGCCGGAGAGTTACGCAACGACGGAGCTGTATTTCTCATCACCAGCGTGAATGGCGGAGGAGTGCTGAAGTTCTGCATTCCACCATTGAGAATTCTCCGTGCCCGGCCCCTCAGTCCACCGTCAACTGCCCTTCATGCACGCCGGGTTTCAGCTTCACGGGAATCTGGGTGTGATTGTGAATCACCGCATTCCCGTGGAAGACGACGCCGGGACCGCACTCGACCGGACCATGCACGAGCAGGCTGTGGCAGTGCAGCAGGCTGGGTGTGTGGGGGAAGTTCAGCTCCAGGCCGTCCACCAGTTTGCAGAGCTTTTGATCGAGTTGGAGATGCGGGGGCTGGCCGTTGCGGCTGGGATGCAGGCGCAGGCAGAAGTCTTCGGTGAGCTCATAGGCATCCGAGCGCACAGCGAGCAGGTCGCTGGTGGTCTTCACGGGGGCAAAGCGCGTGCGCGAGACCTCGATGGCGCCCGCGCCCGCGAAGCACTCGATGGCCGCGCCCATCGCGTTCTCCACCTGAATGACGGCGGGCGAGCTGCCATCGCGTGGATCGACGGTTTTCTTGTTCATGATCGGCGGCAGCGGAATGAGGCCGTCATTGGCCTCCAGAGCGAGCTTGAGCGCCTGTAGATCGATCCACAGGTTGTTGGTGTTGAAGTAGCGATGGAGATCGATGTTTTGGAAATGGCTCTCGTCGTCCTTCGGGCACTGCGCTGACTCGCGCAGCAGGAAGCGCCCGTCGCGCAGGCGCACCGCGAGATGGCCGCCCTTCTTGTCCGACTCGGTGCGGCGGGTGACCTCCATGGCAAATGGCATGCCGCTGTCTGCAAACCACGCGAGGATCGCAGGATCGAGCGTGGCACCGAGGTTGTCCGAATTCGACACAAAGGCATAGCGCACGCCGCCAGATAGCAGGCGCTCCAGCCAGCCTGAGCCGACGAGGCAGGCGTAGATGTCGCCATGCCCCGGCGGGCACCACTCTTGATCAGGGTTGGCCGGCCATGTCGCGGGCTGAAGCGAACCGGCGAGCACCTTCGGCACCTTGTTCTGCATGAGTTCCCACGTTTCACGCCCGCCCAACTCCGGGAAACGTGCCGCGAGATGCGCGGCTGTGTCCGCCGAGGTGCTGAAGCTGTTCATCAGCATGAAGACCGGCACCGCACCGCCCGTCTGGGCACGCAGACGCAGAATCTGCCGCGCGATCAAATCGAGGAACGTGTCCTCGCCGCGCACTGGCAGCAGCGACTTGGCCTTCTCCAAACCCATGCCGGTGCCGAGGCCGCCGTTGAGCTTGATGAGCACGGTCTGCTTTAACAACTCGGAAGAGCGATCAGCAGCAGGCGGCGTGAGCGCATCCGCACAGGGCAGATCCTTCGCGGGAGCGATGGTGGCTTCAGGAATCATGCCCGTCTCTCCCGCAAGCAAGGCCGCGTAACTGCCACGGAAGGCACGGATGGCGGACTCGCTCAGGCCTGCGGCCTGCATTTTTTCACGGAACGGGGCAAACGATGTTTCGATGCTCTCTGGACTAAGGGCTGGCTGGCTCATGCGGCCCGCAGGCTAGAGGATCATCAGAGGGAGGCAAATGGTGATTCATCACTGCATTCAATGCCGCGAATGGCAGCGTGTGGCGATACTCCTTCCAGCCGGCAAGGGCGCAGGGCAGGGGAATCGGGCTGCAATCATCTTGAAACCTCCGGTGTCCTGCTGCATGGACACGGCCCCTCTCACCACCATGTCCGCCGAACGAAAAACTCTCGAAGAACGCGCTCAGATGTCCGACATCGACCGCCTGCGCCACTCCTGTGCCCATGTGATGGCCACCGCCATCCTGCGCCTGTGGCCGAACGCCCAGTTTGCCTACGGCCCGCCGGTGGAGAACGGCTTCTACTACGACTTCGACCTGCCGGATCACCGCATCACGCCGGATGACTTCGAGAAGATCGAGGCGGAGATGAAGAAGATATCCAAGGAGAACCAGAAGTTTGAATGGAAGGGCATCAGCCGTGACGAAGCGAAGGCGATGGCCCAAAGTGGTCGCCTCGGCGGTTTGACCGAGCGCCCAGGCAATCCCAGCGTCTTCAAGCTCGACCTGATCGACAAAATTCCTGAAGGCGAGCAGATCAGTTGCTTCCAGAACGGCGATTTCATCGACCTCTGCGCCGGTCCACACGTCGGTTACAGCGGCAAGTGCAAACATGTGAAGCTCATGGCGGTCAGTTCGTCCTTCTACATGGGCGACGAGACGAAACCGCAGCTTCAGCGCCTCTATGGCACCGCCTTTCCGACCAGCGAGGAACTCGCGAAGCATCTCGAACAGCTCGAAGAAGCGAAGAAGCGTGATCACCGCAAACTCGGCAAAGAATTGAAGCTCTTCCACATCGACGAAGAAGTCGGGCAGGGTTTGATCCTTTGGACGCCGAATGGCGCGATCCTGCGCCAGGAACTGCAAAACTTCATCAGCGAGGAACTACGCAAGCAGGGCTACAGCCAGGTCTTCACGCCGCACATCGGCAAAGTCGGCCTCTACAAGACCAGCGGTCACTTCCCTTATTATAAGGAGAGCCAGTTTGCTCCCGTCATCGAGAACGACGACCTCGCCAAGGTCATCAAAGAAGGCTGCGGCTGCTGCGAGGTCATGGAACGCCTCGGTGCGGTGTCTGCCAAGATGCGTCAGGGACTCAACGAGCGTGCCGGCAAGGAAATCGTGCCGGAAGATCGCGTGCTGCCCGATGACAAGCTCCTCGACGGCTTCCTGCTGAAGCCGATGAACTGCCCTCATCACATCAAGATCTACGACAGCCAGCCGCACAGCTATCGCGACCTGCCCGTGCGCCTCGCCGAGTTCGGCACGGTGTATCGCTGGGAGCAGAGTGGTGAATTGAACGGCATGACTCGCGTTCGCGGCTTCACGCAGGACGACGCGCATCTCTTCTGCACCGAAGATCAAGTCGCCGCCGAAGTGCTCGGCTGCCTCAGCCTCGTGAAGATCGTGCTCAGCACTCTTGGCATGACCGATTACCGCGTGCGCGTGGGTCTGCGCGATCCTGACAGCAGCAAATTCACCGGCAATCCCGAGCAATGGGACAAGGCCGAAGACGCCTGCCGCAAAGCCGCCGCCACTCTTGGAGTGCCGTTCACCGAGGAGCCCGGCGAGGCCGCGTTCTACGGCCCGAAGATCGACTTCGTCATCAAGGACGTCATCGGCCGCGAATGGCAGCTCGGCACCGTGCAGGTCGATTACGTTCTGCCCGTGCGCTTTGACCTGACCTACAACGGCCCTGACAACAAGCCGCATCGTCCGGTGATGATCCACCGTGCGCCCTTCGGCAGCATGGAGCGCTTCTGCGGCGTGCTCATCGAGCACTTCGCCGGGCACTTCCCGACCTGGCTCGCGCCCGAGCAGGTGCGCGTGCTCACCATCAGCGAGAAGGCCGATGCCTTCGCCGAGGAAACCTTCGCCCAGCTCAAGGCCGCCGGCCTGCGTGTCACGTTGAACAACGACGCCGACAAAATCGGCGCCAAGATCCGCAACGCCCAACTCGACAAGATTCCCTACATGCTCGTCGTCGGCGAAAAGGAAGCCGCCGTGCAATCCGTCGCCGTCCGCCACAGCAAGAAAGGCGACCTCGGAGTCAAACCCATCGCCGATTTCCTCACGGAGATCACGGCGGAGGTGAAGGAGCGGCGGCTGTAGTCGTGCTTCAAAGGTGCGCGGCCTGCGGAGAGCGTGGGCCTTTTCCTTTCCTTTCTTCCGGCTGCCTGTAACCTCAGGCGCAGGAAGCGGATGAGAGCATTCAGACCGCTGTGAGTCGGTCTGAGCTTTCACCCGCCATGAAGATGCCCTTTCTCTTTCCTTGTCTGCGCCTCTGCTGCCTGAGCATGCTGGCCTGCGCCGGGTTCCTCACCTCCTGCGCTCCGAGCCACGATGGCTTTGGCTACAAGAAGGAACTGCACCCGATGGACGTGCGCAATTACACCGATCAATTGATCGATCATGACCGGCCGGGCTGGGATCATGTGGGGCTGTGGCGGAGGCGGGAGGGGAAGCCGCCGGTCTTCGTTCCGGCGGACATGCCGACCAAGGCACCGGTGGATGATGCTCATGGCTCCTGGACAATCGATGTCGCCGATGGCAGCCGCTTCTTCGTGCCCAAAGGCGGGACGCGGCGCTACTCGGAAGGCCTGCTCAAAGCCGAGGCCATGAAGGCCACCAACCTCATTTCCAAGCGCAGGAACGCGTTGGTGAATGCCTTGGGCGTGCTGGTGATCTGGCCGCTCGGCACGGCAGGAGCCGCCGTGCAGTCGGTGAGTCTGCCTTGAAGGTCTGTTGATCCGCGTTCTGGCGAATGCCATTGCTCGCACCGCGTGATTGCTGTGCGATGAATGGCCGCCCCATGTCCGACCACCCGCTGCTGCGCCGACTTCCGAAATCCACCGACTGCTCGAATGACGAGCTGCTGGCGGCGTTTCTCGATTATGTGGCGGAAAAGAAGCTGGAGATGTATCCAGCGCAGGAGGAGGCGATTTTGGAGTTGTTTGATGATCGCAACGTGATCCTCAACACACCCACCGGCTCGGGGAAGTCGCTGGTGGCGACGGCGATGCATTTTCGCTCGCTGGCGAAGGGGCGGCGGTCGGTGTACACCTGCCCGATCAAGGCGCTGGTGAATGAGAAGTTCCTGGCGCTGTGCCGTGACTTTGGCCCGGACAACGTCGGCATGGCCACGGGCGATGCGACGGTGAACCGCAAAGCGCCGATCCTCTGCTGCACGGCGGAGATTCTGGCGAACTACGCGCTGCGAGACAGCTCGGAGGCTCCATTTCGTGAGGTGATCATGGACGAGTTTCATTACTACTCGGACAAAGAACGCGGCGTGGCTTGGCAGGTGCCGCTGCTGACGATGAGCCAGTCGCGTTTCCTGCTGATGTCAGCCACGATGGGCGGATCGGCTTTCTTCAAAGAAGGACTCACTCAGTTGACGAATGCGGAGACGACCATCGTGGCGTCGTATGAGCGACCGGTGCCGCTGGAGTTCAGCTATGTACAAACGGGCGTCGATGTGACGCTGCAAGAGCTGGTGGAGGCGAACAAGGCACCGGTCTATCTCGTGCATTTTACGCAGAACGAGGCCGCGCAGGCCGCGCAGGATTTGATGAGCCTGAATTTCTGCTCGGCGGCCGAAAAGGCGTCGATCAAGGAGCTGATGGCGGGTGCGAAGTTCACCAGCCCGTATGGCAAGGAGGTGAAGAAGTATCTCAGCCATGGCGTGGGCATTCATCATGCGGGTTTGCTGCCGAAGTATCGCGTGCTCGTCGAGAAACTGGCGCAGCGCGGCCTGCTGAAGGTCATCTGCGGCACGGACACGCTCGGCGTGGGTGTGAACGTGCCGATCCGCACCGTGCTGCTGACGCGTTTGAGCAAATACAGCGGTGAAAAGGTGGCCACGCTCACCGCGCGTGACTTTCACCAGATCACCGGTCGTGCAGGTCGTCGTGGTTATGATGATGTGGGTTACGTTGTGTGCCAGGCACCGGAGCACATCATCGAAAACACGAAGATGGAGACCAAGGCGGCTGGCGACGTGAAGAAGCTGCGCAAGATGGTCAAAAAGAAGCCGCCGGAGGGTTTTGTGGGCTGGAATGAGGACACCTTCAAAAAACTGCAAGCCGCGTCGCCGGAGCCGCTGGTGTCGCGTTTTCAAGTCTCGCACGGCATGCTGCTCCAGGTGCTGAGTCGTGCCGGAGACAGTTGCGCGGCCATGCGGCAACTCATCGCCGACTCGCATGAAACAGCGAATGCGAAGACGCAGCACGAGAAGCGTGCATGGCAGCTTTTTCGAGCGCTGGTGCAGCGCAAAATTGTCGAGATCATCCCCACCGCGCAGCGCGGAGCCGATGACACGAAGCTCCAGCTCAATGTGGAGCTGCAGGATGACTTTTCGCTCAATCACACGCTCTCGCTCTATCTCATCGACACACTGGCGCTGATCGATCCGACCTCCGCGACGTATGCCGCCGATGTGATGACGCTTTGTGAGTCCATCATCGAAAACCCGGACATCATTCTGCGTCGCCAGCTTGATGCGATGAAGACTGAGGCCATGACTGCGATGAAGAACGAGGGCGTGCCGTTTGAAGAACGCATCGCGAAGCTGGAGGAGCTGGAATACCCGAAGCCGTGCCGCGATTTCATTTACAACACCTTCAACGCCTTCAGCGAAGCGCATCCATGGGTCGGTCAGGAAAACATCCGCCCGAAGAGCATCGCGCGGGAGATGTTCGAGAACTTTCGCAGCTTCGCCGACTACATCCACGACTACGATCTCCACCGAGCCGAGGGCGTGCTGCTACGGCATCTTTCCAGCGTTCACAAGGTGCTGGCGCAGACCGTGCCGGACAGCTTCAAGAATGAAGCGGTGCAGGAGATGGAGTCGTGGATTGCTGGAGTGTTGAGAGGAACGGATTCCAGCCTGTTCGATGAATGGGAGAAGCTGCGTGATCCGAACTACAAGCCGGATGAAGTCGAGGAGAAGACCATCGAAGCGCCTGACATCACGCGGAACAAGCGCGAGTTCACCGCGCTCATTCGCACGGAGATTTTCCGCTACATGCAGCAGCTCGTGAACGGCAAGATCGATCTGCCGGAGCTGGAAGACTACTATGCCGACCACGAGCGCATCCGTCTCGACAACGAAGCCCGCAACGGCCGCCACACCTATGTGGAGCCGAGTGAGGATGGACAGGCATGGCTTGTGAACCAAGTCATCATCGATCCCGAACAACTAAACGACTGGCAGCTC
>CAMCWM010000089.1 GCA_945882215.1 Akkermansia muciniphila
CGATGTTGGGCCGCCCTTTGGGCAGATGCGCGCGGAAGGTCACCGTGATCGGCTTGTCCTCCGGTGCGACGATGTCCTGCTCGAACAGCACGCGGTCGAGCTTCGACTCATAGACTTTCAATCGCGGCGCCCGGCCGTTCTTCGGCTTCAAACCACTGAGCGTGTAGCTGATCTCATACACTCCGGCTTCGGGCAGAGGATCGCGGAGCGCGGAGTAACGGAAGATGTCGCCCGGCCAGCAATCGTAGCGCACTTTGTCCAGCAGGCCGAGTTCGCGCAGGCGGTCGCGATGATGTTCGCTGATCTGCTCCTCATAGAGCACCGGCTTGCTGCCACCGAACGGCGGCACGGGCTTCGCCTTCGGATTGGGCGGTTCGGGATAGGCCTCGTTCAGGATCGTCTCTGCCGCCGCGAGATACTTTTCGATGTTTGAGGGCGAAAGCGTGAGCACCGAGCCGATGCGCTCAAAGCCGTGCCATTCCGCGTCTTCGAGGAAGGCACCGGGATCTTTCGCGTCATACTGCACGCCAAGGAGATCACGGATCGAGTTCACATACTCGTCGCGGGTGAGGCGGTTGTAGCTCACGCGACCGCGTGCAGCCATGCGGGCTGATTCACCTTCCTTCATCCGTGCGGCGATCCACTCGACTGTCTTGGCGCTCTCTTCTGCTGTGGGCTTCACCTTTTCCTTCTTCGGCGGCATCTCGCCGGAGTTGATGCGCTCCATCAGTTCCAGCCACTGCGGCGTGTCCTCGAAGCCGATCTTCGGGCTGAGATTATCGATGCGAAAGTCGCCTTTCTGCACATCGGCGTCGTGGCATTTGAGGCAGTGCGTTTCCAAATAGGCCCGCACCTTCGAGTCGAGCGCTGGCGCGGCGCTCCAGGCTGCATGAGGAGCAAGCATGAGAGCGGCGGCAAAGCAGGTGAAGGGGTGGCGTCGCGGCATTGGCGGATTTTATTACGAACCAAGGCAGCGGATCATGCAGCACCCCCGAACTATCGGGGGTGGCAGGTTGCTCCCATGTTCACAAGCTCGCGCGGAGAGGGTGGGATTCGAACCCACGGTGACTTTTCAGCCACGCCAGTTTTCAAGACTGGAGCCATAAACCACTCGACCACCTCTCCTGGTGCTGCGTTGCGGTGCGCGGATAGTAGGCAGAGGAGGCGGCGTGCAAAGCGGAAGTTTGAGTCCGGGACCGCAAGTCGGGATTGATCTGGAAGGCAGCGGCATTCATGATCCGCGCGCATGATTCACCCCACCGCTTTGATCGACCCGCGTGCGCAAATCGACTCCTCGGCTGAAATTGGACCGTACGTTGTGATCGACGGCGCGGCCGAAGTCGGTGCAGGTTGTAAAATCGAGGCGCATGCGCAGATCGTGGGGCATGTGGTGGTGGGGGAGGGGACGTGGATCGGTCGTGGGGCGGTGATCGGCGGAGAGCCGCAGGATCTGGGGTTTGATCCCGCCACGGTCAGCAGCGTGGTCTTGGGCAAAAAGAATGTGATTCGCGAGCACGTGACGATTCATCGCGGCTGCAAGACGGGCGGGGTGACGCGGATTGGCGATGAGAATTACCTGATGGCGGCCTGTCACCTCGCTCATGACGTGGTGCTGGGGGACCGGAACATCCTGGCGAACGGTGTTTTGCTGGCCGGACATATTCATGTGGGGAGCCACACGTTCCTCGGCGGCGGGGCGGTGTTTCACCAGTTCCTGCGCATCGGGGATTGCTGCGTGGTGCAGGGGAACGGGGCGTTCAGCAAGGACATCCCGCATTACTGCTGTGGTGCGAGGCTTCTGAATCGAATCACGGGACTGAATGTGATCGGGCTGCGTCGCCAGGGTTTCAGCGCGGAGGACCGGGGGGCGATCAAAGAGCTGTTTCAACTGTTGTTTTGCGGTGGAATGAACCTGAGGCAGGCGGTGGAACGGGCTTCTGCGAGGGAGTGGCCAGAAAAGGCCCGGCGGTTGCTGGAATTTGTTCAGGCACCAAGCAAAAAAGGCGTTTGTCCTGTGCGACGCGACCGGGGAGATGATTGAGACGAAAAAAGTCCGGCTTTTTCTTGTCACCGGGACACCACTAGCCTATTGAAAAGGCTGTCATTGTCTGCCTCCGCAAGGCGATGTCCTCCCGTGCTATGAACTTTTCCAGATTTTGCGTGATGGCCTTTGTTTGCATCCTGGCGGCAGCCGGGACGGCAGGGGGGCAATCCCTCCTCGACAGTCTCACGACTGATCTGAACATTCGCGGTCTGACGACTACGATGGACCCAGAGACGGGTATCGTCACCGTTACTGGAGACGTGAACATCGTATATGGTGACGTTGAAATCCGTTGCGGCAGCGCCCAATATAATCAGACCACGGGCGAGGTGATCGCCCGAGATGGCGTGACGATCTGGCGTGCGGGCACGATTTACCGGGGGGATGCCATCACCTACAACTCCATCACGGGAGAGATGTCGGGTCAGAATGTGATTTCTGGCATGCCTGCTGGATCTGGCATGTTCATCTACAAGGCGACGGATTTTAAATCAAAGAGCAAACTGGAGAACCATATCGAAGCCACGGGAGTCACCCTCACTTCGCATGACATCCAGAATCCAAACTTCCGTCTCGGAGCCAAAGATTTGACGGTCATACCGGGCGAAAGCGCGGTGCTGCACAGCGTGAAGGTTTATGGCGGGGACACGCCCTTTTTCTATCTGCCGAAATTTTCGCAATCCCTCCAGAGTGAGGTGGGTTACCGGATAAGTCCTGGCTATCAAAGCCGATGGGGAGCCTTCCTGCTGACCCAGTACTCCGTCATTCACGGGGACCACACCCTGGCCAAGTACAAATTTGACCTTCGGAGCAAGCGTGGCGTGGGCGGCGGTGTGGACTTTATTTCAATGCGTCACATGTCGAACCAGGAGAACTTCGGTACGCTGAAGTTATATGCGGTCAGTGACAGCGCTGCTTCAACGAATGTGTCGAGCGGCATACGCTACCCGGTTAGCGAGACACGTTATCGGGTGAATTTTCAGCATCGTGTTTATCTCCCTGGGCCGGACGTGAGCACATGGTATCTGGATTTTGACATCAACAAGATCAGCGACATCCATTTCTACGAGGATTTCTTCTTCAACGACTTCCGCACCAATCGTGAACCGGACAATCAGGTGTCGCTTGTCCATACCAATGATGCCTACGTCGCCACTTTGATGGCGAAGTTCAAGGCGAATAACTTCTACCGCACGACGACACGCCTGCCCGAGCTTTCCGTCGATTTTACCCGGAGGCCCTTGTGGCACTCGGGCATCTTTCACCAGGGCACCATCTCCGCCGGCATGTATAACGAAGTGCTGGGCAACCAGGAGCAGGCCGAGTTGTTGAGATTGCAGGCTCTCGGACTTGGTGGTTTGCCTGGTGTTCTCGCCGATCCGCTGGGAACTGCTGCAGCCTCTTATCTGAGCTTGGCGGGACGCCCGAGAGACGCTGGATTGACCGCCGCAGATGTCGCCCAAGGATTGGGCGTCATCTCAAGCCGGTTGCAGGAGCCGGATTTTGCCCGCTTTCATACTTATCACGAACTGCTGTATCCCAAAACCTACATGGGCTGGTTAAACGTGACGCCCCGCATCGGTGCAGGCGTGACGAGCTATGGTAGCATTGATGGAAGCGTCACCGGTCTCCAGAGTTTTACCCGTGGAATCTTGCACTTGGGCTTGGATGTCTCCTTCAAGCTCACCAAAACATGGAGCGACATGCAGGTGGAATCGCTCGGCATCAACGGCCTCCGGCATGTGTTCCAGCCCTACCTGAACTATTCTTATCTGGATGCCAAGCAAAATGCCGGACTGCCCGCCATTGACAGGCTTTCGCCCACGACCCGGCCGCGTTCGATTGATGTCCCTCTGTTCAGCGCTGTGGACAGCCTGCGTTCATGGAATGTGGCGCGCGTGGGCTTCCGCAACCTATTGCAGACGAAGCGCGACTACATCAGCAGCACCGGCTATGGCAGCTTCATTGAGACCCCCGAAGGAGGCGACACCCAGACTTATACCTTGGCCGGCATGAATACCTATGTGGATGTGTTCGCCAGAGACCCGGAGTTTGGGCGTGACATCTCCAATTTCTACAATGAACTCTTCTGGCGTCCTGTTCCATGGATTACTTTGAGATCGGATCTGCAGCTGCCCATCGGCGGCGGCATCGGCAGCTTCACCGAGATTAACAACGGGGTCACTTGGATGCCATCTAGATACACTTCCATCGAGTTTGGGCATCAGTTTATCTCCGACCATCCGTTCTTCCAGGACAGCAGCCTGCTCTACACACGATTTTTCACCCGGTTGACGGAAAATTACGGATTCAATATGAATCACATCTACGAGGCGGACGATGGCACGCTTGAGTTTCAGAGCTACAGCCTCTCTCGCGATCTCAGCAGTTGGGTGGCCTCCATCGGCTTGATGGCCCGCGACAACCGCGGCGGTGCCTCCGATATTGGCATTCTTCTCACCTTTTCTCTTAAGGACTTCCCTCAGTTTAATTTCGATCTGGACATTGATCCGAATCCTACCGGTCGCGGCGGCAAGCAGTAGAAGGTGGGGCTGCCGTGTTGTGTTAGAAGATCCGCTCCCGTCTTCTCTCCGGAGGCTATCCGCGTGAGGAGTGATGCCAATTTGAAAGTGACCACTCTATACAACTCCTCCCCCAAGCTGCTCTTTTGAGAGCCGCGTTATGGTCACAGACTTGTCCCAGAGCTCAAGAATGGAGCCACAGTATAAATAAAGCAGCACACCTTGGAAACTTGGTCACATCGCCCCGCCGCTTTTGGCGAGGAAATTAAGCGCCAAGGTGGCAACTGCGAGGAGGAAAACTAACCAGGCGAGAGGCATGAGATGAGAGCGATTGAAGTGAAAACTTGATCAGATTACCGTGTCCTCAAGGAATCGGCAGCAGGGTGTCTTTGAACTTGTTGGTCCACACGCCAGTGATGGCGCTGCGACTTTCCCATGCTTGTTGACTGGCGATTGGCACCATGATGGGGGATTCACCGGTTGGATCAGATTTGACGGCATCCGCTCCGAACATCTGAACCACCATGAGAACAGCGGAGAGCAGGAAGCAGATCACCGACAGCGGCACCAAGCCTGCCTCAGGATCCTTTTCCTCGTAGAATTGCTCGGCATCAGCTGCAGCGCTGCGTTTCACGGGGGCGCTGGGCGGTGCGGAGATGGACGGACGCTGCATGGCCTGGGTAGGCTGCAGTTTCACCGTTGCCTTTGGCAATGGAGCTGTTGGGCCGCCGGTCATGGGGCCTGTGCCTGCTCCTGGCGGACGGGGGGCGCCTGGCGTGGGTTTTTGCAGTTGAACAGTGGGGGCTCCGGTTTCAGTGCGAGGAGGAGGGGCGGCCGGATTCTGGCTGAGAGGGCGGGTAGCTGCCGGAAGGCCTGCCATAGGAGGTGCCGTGGGACGCGGTGCCGTCGGTGCGCCGGGCGGCTTGGGTGCCACAGGTGGTGCCGTCGGGCGGGCGGCGGGCGGCGGCATCGAGCTGGAGGGCGCTGGTGCCGCAGGAGGGGGCGATGAAGCCACGGGAATGGCAGACGTGGTCTTTTTCGATGGCGGTGACAGCGGCGGCGCAGGCAGTTTCACCGGAGAGGTGCTTGACTTGGGTGCGGGAGGCGGCAGCGGGGCTGAGGGCAGTTGGATGGGAGCCGTGGCCTTTTTGGCCATCATGGGAACCACCGAAGTCGTGTTCAAGGACGCTGGAATCCCTCCTGTGGCTGGCGAAACAGGGGAGGTGGCCTCACGTGGCTGGGTGACGCCTGCCCCAGGGCGACCACGCAGGGTGATGCGCACGGTTTCTTTTTTCAGCGGGACAGCGGCCGTTTTGGGCGTTGAGCCTGACGGCGGTGGTGACGTGTTTTTGGGTTCGCTCATGATTCAGGGACGGAAAAAAGGATTCAGAGAATTCCGCCCATTTAGCGAAATTTGCGCCCATGCGTCAATCCCTTTCTCCTCATGTCTTGCAATTCTCCGGCGATTGCCCGTAAATCCGTGCTCATGAACATTCTTGTCACTGGCGGAGCCGGTTTCATCGGCTCCCACACCGTCGAACGACTGCTCCGCGATGAAGCCGGACAGGTCACCATCATCGACAACCTCAACGACTACTACAATCCGGCCATCAAGCGCGAAAACCTCAAGGTGCTCGGCTCCAAGGTGAAATTTCGTCAAGGCGACATCACCGATCCTCTTTTTGTCGCCGAAACCTTCGATGTGGGCCGGTTTGACGCAGTCATCCATCTGGCCGCCCGTGCCGGTGTTCGCCCTTCCATCGAGCAGCCGGAGCTGTACATCGACACGAACATCAAAGGCACTTTCAACCTGCTCGAAGCCGCCCGTCGCACGGGTGTGGGGCACTTCGTTGCCGCCAGCAGTTCCTCCGTCTATGGCGTGAACAAAAAAGTGCCCTTCTCCGAGACGGACCCGATTCTGCAAACCATCAGCCCTTACGCCATGACCAAGATGGCCGGCGAGCAGATGTGCTCGAACTACAGCCACCTCTACGGCATCAAAACCGTCTCTCTGCGTTTCTTCACCGTCTATGGCCCTCGCCAGCGCCCTGACTTGGCTATTTCCAAATTCACCCGCCTCATTGAGGATGGCAAACCCATCGACAAATACGGCGATGGCACCACGCGGCGCGACTACACCTTCATCAACGACATCGTCGATGGCATCATCGGTTCAATGCACTACCGCACCGGCCCGATTTGCGAAATTTTCAACCTCGGCGGCTCGCAAAACGTCTCGCTCAATGAGCTGATCGCCACCATCGAGCATGCGCTTGGCAAAAAAGCCACGATCAACCAGCTCCCCGAACAGCCCGGTGACGTGCCCATCACCTCCGCCGATGTCAGCAAAGCGAACGCCCTCATCGGTTTCAAACCGACCACCACCATCGCCCAGGGCGTGCCCCAATACGTCGAATGGTTCCGCGACATGCGCTCACGCGGCATCGCGGTGAGCTGAATTCAAAAATGCGGTGCTGAAACCGTGCCGTCCTCAATTTCCTGGCGCTTCTTGCGCACGATGCCATCGGCGATCTCCAGCACCATTTCCTCCAGCAGCAGCCGCAGGTGACTGCCAGGGCGGTAATCCGCAGGCGCGATGTGCTTCACGCGGTCGGCCAGGCCGTTGAGCTGGTAGCATTTGCGGAAGCTGCTGCGGTTCGTTTCGTCGGGATTGTAAACCGCCACCGCATGGCCGCCGTAGCGCTTCATGAGGGTGAAGCAAGGCACGTCCGTCGGTCCGTCGCCCACATAGATCATATGCTGGAAGGGAATCGGACGCAGTTCATGCGCCATGTGGTCGTTCACATCCTCGTGCGGCTCCAGCATGCCCTTGTTGATGCGGAAAATGTATTGTGTCTTCGTGGTGTGGCTGATCACACGCTTCGGGAAGGTGATGCGGCCGTTTTTGTCCTCGCCGAACTCGCAGCCGAAGATGCGCTTCACGAACGGCGCCAGCGCCGAGCCGTCCAGCAGCGCCTTCAGGCCGCTGGAAACGATGTAATGCTCGATCTTCACGCCCAGCAGCCGGTGCTGGTCATTGAGCACGGCGTTCAACTCGCCGAACAGTTCGGGAACCCCTTTGTAAAAGCGCAGCTTTTCACCCAGCTTCCGCAAGTCCTCATTCGTGGGCCGGTCCATGTCCAGATAGTCCAGCATGCACTTCAGATAGGCCAGTTCGCCATCGTAGCCCTCGGTGTCCACCAGTTCGCGGCTGCGTTTCCAGAACTGCCCCGGATTGATCCCGAAGTGCGGGAACAGCGTCTCATCCTGCATGTAGGTGGGGCTGAGCGTCTGGTCGTAATCGTAGATGATGCCGATGGTGGTCTGTTGGGAGGCCATGGTGCGGGAGTTGACGGTTATTGGCGATGGTTGTCAGTGGTTTGAAACAATCGGCAACAACAGTAAGCGACCGTCAACCACCGTAAACTCAGACCAGCGCCTTGAACGCGCTAGCGAGGTCCGGGAACGCAAAACCGTAGCCCATCTCCGTTGCAACGCGAGGAATCACTCGCTGCCCGGCCAGCAGCATCTCGTCCGCCATGCCGCGCAGCAGCAGGCGCAGCGCAAAGGCCGGCGCATGAAAAAAAGCGGGGCGTTTCAGTGCCGCGGCCAGTTGTCGTGTGAACTCCGCGTTCGTCACCGCGTCCGGCGCGCACAGGTTCACCGGCCCGCGCACCGTTTCGGTCTCAATCGCCCTCACAATGATCTGCACGGCATCCTCGACGTGAATCCAGGACATCCATTGCTCGCCCGAACCCAGCCTGCCGCCGAGACCGAGACCAAACACACGCTTCAACAGCGGAAACGCCCCGCCATCAGTGCCGAGCACCATGCCTGTGCGCAGCAGCACCACCCGCATGCCGAGTGCTTCCGCCCGTAGCGCCGCCTTTTCCCAGCCTGCGCACACATCCGCCAAAAAGCCCTCGCCACGCGGCGAGCTTTCATCCACAGGGGCGGCACCGCAGTTGCCGTATAAGCCCGCTCCTGACGCACAGACGAGCACCTTGGGCCGGTTTTCCACCTGCCATGTTCCCAGATGCGCCACCAGCGCCTCCGTGAAGTCCACGCGGCTTTTCCAGATGCGGTCACGCTTTTCATGTGTCCACAATCCCATGAGCGATTCACCCGAAAGATGCACCAGCGCGTCGAGCTTCGTTTCAGGCAGCGCATGCGGAGCATTTTTAGGCTGAGTCAGGCCCGCGCCCGGTCTGCGCGAATACGCGATTACTTCATGCCTTTGCTTCCGAGCAGAATCTGCGAGGTGCCTGCCGATGAAGCCCGTCGCTCCTGTGATGCCGATGCGCATGTGTGGGATACGCTTCAGGCCGCTGGCGGTTTCGTCAATCTCATTGCCAAAGCAGCGCTGCACTTCACTTTCGGCCCCGCGATGAACTCCGCACACGACGAGCCCTCCGCAATTTCCGCTGCCGACATCCCGGAAGATCTGGCGACTTCCCGCTTCACTCCGCCTGCTTCTGCGGCGGTGCCTGATGACCTGGCCACGTTGATGGTTGCAAAGCCGACGGGGTCTCATCTGCAGACCGCCAACGAAGGCACATCACCTCTCGGGGCCAATCCCGCCGCCGAAGTGCCTTTCATCTTCGGCCGTCGCATCGCGAAAGGTGGCATGGGGGCGATTCTTGAGGCGAGCGACTGCAAACTCGGGCGCACCATCGCGGTGAAGGTGATGCTTTCGGAGGCGGGCGTCAGCGAGGCGCAAAAACAGCGCTTCATTCAGGAGGCTGCGGTACTGGCACGTCTGGCACATCCCAACATTGTGCCGGTTTATGATCTCGGGCTGGATGCCGAGGGTGAGCTTTTCTACACGATGAAACTCGTGAAGGGCCGGACGCTTCAGCACATCCTCGACGAGCTGCGCCGCGAGCATCCAGAAGACCTGCGGGAGTTTACGCTCGACCGCCTGCTCACCATCTTCCGCAAGGTCTGCGATGCGCTTGCCTTCGCCCATGCCAACAAGATCATCCACCGCGATCTCAAGCCGGAGAACATCATGGTGGGCGAGTTCGGCGAGGTGCTCGTCATGGACTGGGGCATTGCCAAGCTGCTTGGCAGCAGCAATGACGAAACAAATCCGGCCCATTCCTCATTCGACATTCCTCATTCGACATTCACCACACCCACAGGCCCAGACTCCATCACCGCCACGCTCGACGGCGCGGTCATGGGCACGCCGAACTACATGTCCCCCGAGCAGTCGATGGGCAGGGTGAACGAGATGGATGCGCGCTCGGACATCTTTTCCCTCGGCGGCATTCTTTATGCCATCCTCACGTTGCGTCCGCCGGTGGAGGGCAATGATGTCCGCGAGGTGCTGGCGAAGGTGGCGACGGCGGACATCACCGCACCGACGACATTTGGCACCTCCACTGGCGGGAGGCAGCCTCAGGCGAAGAGCAACATCGTCGCTGCCAGGATGATCAAGCCTTTGCCTCATCTTAAAGGCGGACGTGTCCCTGTCGCTCTTTCTGCCGTGGCGATGAAAGCGCTTACCCTGGACAAGGCACAGCGATACCAGAACGTGGCCGCGTTCAGCGAAGACATCGAGGCGTATCAAAACGGCTTCGCCACAAGCGCGGAGAACGCAGGCGCATGGACACAGGCGCTGCTCTTCATCAAACGCCATCGCGCTGCATCCGTGGGAGCCTTTTTGGTGCTTATTGTGAGTGGTACACTCGGCACCAAGGCTCTGCTTGAGGGGCGACGGGCAGAGCACCTGCTGGGTGAATTACGCGAAACGGCCCCCACGTTTGCGGCACAGTCACGTGTGCTGCTGGCAGAAGGCAACATTGAGGCGGCGCTGCTGAAGATCGGCTACGCCACGAAATTAGTCCCTGAAAACGCGGACTACAGAACCAGCCGCGCCAACTTGCTGCAAACAACCGAACGCCTGACCGAGGCAGCAGAAGAGTTCCGGCGCGTTCTTGAGCTTCGCCCTGGTGATGGACTTGCGTCATCAAATCTGTCACTCTGCGAACGTCTGCTGAAGGAACAAAACGGGGGCGTTACCCTGCCTCCCGAACGTCTCAGCCAATTGATGGATGCGCTCATCGCACAAAAGCGCGATCTTGAAGCCTCGACGCTGGCTCCACGCTTGAACAAATCGTCCCAGATGACCCGTGAAATGATATTGGCCCGCTTGTCTTTTTACACGAGCCAGAAGGGCTGGAACGACAGCCGCCTGATCTTCAACACAGACTTTCTCAAAGGAGGCTTTCAACTCAACTTGGAGCAGTTGCAACTCGGTGACATGGCTGCGCTCAAAGATCTTCCGATCAAGGGACTCACTTTGTGGAACACGTCGATTAGTGATCTGACTCCTCTTCAAGGATTGCCTTTGGAGAGCCTGTCATTCGGCCAGAACCCTAGAATATCAGACATCTCCCCTCTTCAGGGTATGAAGCTTCGTTGGCTCAACCTTCGCGACTCCAAGATCAAAGATCTTTCCCCGCTTGCAGGCATGCCGATCGAGTCGCTCGATTTGGAAGGATCAACGAACGTCACCGACTTTTCCATCCTGCGTGACATGCCACTAAAGCAACTGTCATTGCACCGCTGCTTTCGGGTCAACAAACTGGATTTCCTCAAAGGGCACAAGATCGAGTTTCTGACCATTAGCATGACTTTTGTGAATGACATCTCCTTCGTCAAGGGAATGCCTCTGCGAGGCCTGACGCTCCCCGCACAAGTTCTGGACTGTTCGCCACTGGAAGGCAATAAAACTCTGGAAGGCTTGGGGCTGCCAGACGAACTGGTGGATACTCGTTTCTTGAGCTCATTGAAAAAACTTCAATACGTGGATGCGCGAAGTGTGGGGAAAACCTCCAAGGAGCGGATGCCCGTTCGTGAATACCTCGCCAGATTCGGCCCCGATCTGCCATTGGTGCAAGCCGTGCGTGCTGCTTTGTCCGGACAAGACATGAAACCCGTGCCAGCTCGCTGCATCGAGGTGGATTCCGACGGCTGGTTGAAGCTCTCTTTATACAATGTCGGCATCAAAGATCTCTCAGGACTGAGTGGACTGGCCATCAAGCACCTGGACATCTCCACAAATCCTGTCAGCGATCTGACCCCTTTGCGCGGCATGCCCCTGCGCTTTTTGAACTCGGCCGACAACATGTGCCTCGACGTTGCCCCTCTGGCAGACTGCCCGGAACTGGAGGAGTTGGTCGTCGCAGGACATTACATCAACGTTTACCCCAAAAATATCGACGAACTTCGCTCACTCCCAAGGTTACGCTATCTGTCACGCCGGTTCGATTCGGCCACCAGCCACCCCGCGCAGACAACCGAGGAGTTCTGGAAGGAATATGAGATGAGCAAATCGAGGACCAAGACAGTCGAGGAGTTCTGGAAGGAATCTGGCCTGAAGCAGGCTGCGGAGCGAAAGTAACGTGCAGAGTTGGAGGAGCGTCACGGTTCCTTTTCCACTGGCACGAGAACCTCGTTCCGCCGCATGAAGCCCGGCGTCCATGGCGGGTCGTAGTAGGCGCTGAAGGCGGCTCCGGCTTCCTTGAGCTGGTTCTGCTTCATCCACACCCGCAGCTTTTCCAGAGCCTGAGACTCGCTGTCCTTCGTGTGGCTGCCACTGAAGCGATGCACGGCCACGCGTTGTGCTGTCTTCCACACTCGCCTGGGCACGCCGCTTTGGGCTGATACAAGGTCTCTTCTGAGATAGGGACAAAAGTGCCGGCCTTGCCCGTGTAGGTGATCACGTCATGCCCGCTGATGAATCCCGTCGCTCCTGTGATGCCGATGCGCATGTGTGGGATACGCTTCAGGTCTCCGGTGGTTTCGTCAATCTCATTGCCAAAGCATGGAGGCACTCCACGTTCGGCCCGTTGATGAACCCCGCACCCGACGAGCCCACCGCCAATCCTGTCGCCGGCATCCCGGATGATTTCGCGACGCTCCGTGTCGCATCGCCCGCTCCCGTGGAGATGTCGGCCACGCCGCCTACACATGCTTCGGTGATGGGTGCCAATCCCGATTCCACCGTGCCGTTTGTCTTTGGCCGTCGCATCGCCAAGGGCGGCATGGGCGCGATTCTGGAGGGCGATGACTGCAAGCTCGGGCGCAAGATCGCGGTCAAGGTCATGCTTGATGCGAACGCCAGCGCCGAGCAGACGCAGCGCTTCGTGCAGGAGGCCGCCGTGCTCGGCAGGCTCGAGCATCCCAACATCGTGCCCATCCATGATCTCGGTCGTGACAGTGTAGGCGCGCTCTATTACACGATGAAACTGGTCAAGGGCGTGACCTTGCAGCACATCCTCGATGATTTGCGCAAAGAGAAGCCGGAAGCGCTTGCTCACTACACGCTGGATCGCCTGCTCACCATCTTCCGCAAGGTCTGCGACGCGCTGGCCTTCGCGCATGCCAACCAGATCATCCACCGCGATCTCAAGCCGGAGAACATCATGGTGGGCGAGTTCGGCGAGGTGCTCGTCATGGACTGGGGCATCGCGAAAATTCTGGGCGATCCAAGGAGCGGCGATTTGCAATCGCCGTCAGTCGATCCGCTGGCGGTTGAAAACCGCCACTCCTTGGGCACAGACTCCCTCACCGCGACGCTCGACGGAGCGGTCATGGGCACGCCGAACTACATGTCGCCCGAGCAGGCGATGGGGAAGGTCAACGAGATGGACCCGCGCTCGGACATCTTCTCCCTCGGCGGCATCTTGTATTGCATCCTCACGCTGCGTCCACCCGTGGAAGGCAAGGACGTGTGGGAGGTGCTGGAAAAGGTGCAGATGGCGAACATCACCGCGCCGACGACCTTTGGAGTCACCGGCAAAAGCAAGCCAATGGCGAAAGGCGAGGTGCTGGAAGCGCAGAAGATCAAACCGCTGCCGCATGTTCCCGCCGGACGTGTGCCGCCTGCGCTTTCGGCAGTAGCGATGAAGGCGCTTACGCTGGACAAGACGAGGCGCTATCAAGGCATCGCCGCCTTCAGTGCGGACATTGAGAAGTATCAGGGCGGTTTCGCCACCAGCGCGGAAAATGCCGGGCTGGGGCGGCAGATGCTGCTAGCCGTCAAGCGCCACAAAGCCGCCAGCATCGGCCTCGCCGCTGTCCTTGTGGTCGGTTCTGTGCTGGGCACGAAGGTTTTCCTGGAAGGCAGACGTGCGGAGCGTGCTCTCACCGACTTGAAAGCCAGCGCCCCGTCCCTCCTCGCCCTCGCCGAGAGCGAAGCCGGCTTCCAGCGCTTCGACTCCGCGCTCGTGAAGCTCGACGCCGCCCTCGCCCTCGACCCCGCGCTCAGCGCCGGCTGGTGGCGGCGCGTGTGGCTGCTGCTCGGCATGGGCCGCTACGGCGAAGCCCCCGCCGCCTTCCGCACCGCGCAGCAGCGCGACCCCGCGCAGCACGCGCACGACGCCCTCCTCCCCGTGCTCGACGCCATCGCCGCCGCGCCCGACGACGCCACCCGCTTCCCGCCCGAGCGCACCGAAGCCCTCTTCCGGCACTTCACCCAAGTCGGCGCCAGCGGCGAACTCAACGCCCTCTCCCAGCGCCTGACGCTCGGCGCGAAGCAGAAGGAGCAAATGGTCCGCCAGCGGCTCGACGAGTGGCTGGGGAAAGGCGTGGGCACAGTGAAAGTGCAGTCCGACGGCACCATCGAGTTGAGCAATCTGCCGAAGGCCACGGACACTCTGGAGCCGCTGCGTGGACTGCCCATTGAGAGCATTGACGTCAGCAGCACTGCGGTGAAATCGCTCGAACCACTGCACGGCATGGCGTTGACGAAAATTAGCATGCATGGCACACGCATCTCCGATCTCTCTCCCCTTCGCGGCATGCCAATCACCCAACTCCTTGCCAGTGGGACCGACATTTCCGACCTTACCCCGCTGGCAGGGATGCCGCTGCGCTACTTCGGCGCACCCACAACCAAAATCAGCGACATCAGTCCTCTGCGTGGGGCTCCCTTGGAGGGTATCTATTTGCTAACAAACCACATCGTGGACTTCTCCCCATTACACGGGGCGCCGCTCAAAACAGTGTCAATGGGCCTGAACCAATGTTCCGATCTCTCGTTCCTCACAGACTCGCCCGCCGTGGAACATCTCGACTGTAATCAGAACAGCATCGCCGACCTCTCCCCGCTCCGCGGCAAGCCGCTTAAGTTCCTTGCTGCTGGAAGGAATCGCATCACCGACCTCCGCCCGCTGGCGGGCCTGCCGCTGACGGAACTGAAGATCGACAACAATCCCATCGCCGACTACGCGCCGCTGCGGGAACTGCGCCAGTTGCAGAAGCTCCGCATTTCCGAGCTCAAAGACATCAAAGTCACCCTCGAACCGCTGCGCCAGCACCCGAGCCTCCAATACATCGCCGTCGGGACCGATGGCCCCTCCCGCCCCGTGGCCGAGTTCTGGGCCGACTACGACGCGCAGCAGGCGGCGGGGAAGAAGTGAGGTGTATCAGCATCACGGTTCCCCTCTCATTGGCACAAGCACTTCATTACGCCGCATGAAACCCGGCGTCCATGGCGGGTCGTAGTAGGCGCTGAAGGGGGCGCCGACTTCGGTGAGCTTGTTCGCCTGCATCCAGGCTTTTAGCTTTGCCAGAGCCTGCGGCTCGCTGTCCTTCGTGCGGGTGCCGCTGAAGCGCAGCACGGCCACGCGCTGTGCCTTCATCGTGTTCACCATGACCTGAGCAGAGGTCGGAGCGGGTGTGGCGGCCTGGTGCTTCTCTGGCACCACAAAAGCCATTTTCCCATCCACCATGAAGACCGGTGTCGTCATAGCGATCTTCTCCTTCGCCACGTTCCCGCCGTCGATGTAGCGGAAGAGGCGCATGAAGCTCGAATTATCCCCTGCACGGGCTGTGGTGGCGATCTTGAGCTCGGGATACTCGCGGATCTCGAAGTCGCCATCGGCGCGGATGACCGTGTAAGGCGCTGTCTCATAACCGGCCCTCGAAGTGGCGCAGGCGGCAATGCAGAAGGCGATGACGAGCAAGCCGGCGATGATGGCGAACATCTTTTTCAGGGCAGGGCTACGCCCGGCAGTCGTCATGCGGCTGTTTTTTCACCAACAGGCACCGAAACGAGCGTCCCATGAACGCCGGGTGCGTGAGCGACTGGAATTGACGCATCGTGGCCGCATCGAGCCGCTGGCCTTCGAGGCTTTTGAGCCAAGGCATCGCCAGGCGGCCCAGCACGCGGCCTTGGAGGTCATATTCGCCCTTCGTCAGACTCAAGCGCTCAGCCTCGGCGGTCAGGCGGGTGAAGTTGATGTGCGTGGTCAGGTCGCATTCGCCGAGGTCTTCCAGCACGTTTCCATCCATGTGATGCTGCCGGTAGCGGCGGATGGTGCCCTCGGCGCGTGAGTCGGTGAAGAATTCCTCCGCATCAAGACCGTAGTCGGCAATGAAGATGGCACCGCGAAACGCTGCGTGCGCCAGTTCGCGAATCCACGCGAGCATGGTGAGGTTGATCTCGAGCGTGTGACCGGGTTCGAGGTCCTGAGGCAAATGTTTGGCCTCCTCGGCGAGTTCGGCGCATGAAAACTCACCGGCGACGAAGCGAAACGCCGCGCAGCTATCGGCTTCGACGAACAACTCCTCCCAGCGCTCGCCGTTCCAGCGCACGAGATGCACGGGGAAGGCATCAGGAAGCTCGTTGCAGAGGAAAAAGCCGTGTGCAGGGCCGGTTTGCAGCGCGGCGAGGTTTTCCGCCCACTGCACGCGGTCACCGAGGCGCTTGGTCTGCACTTCACGATACTTTGGATTCGGCTCCACGATGAGGTAGCGCAGGGATTTGCCCCCAAGGGCGCTCAAAACGTCCTCGGCGAGCTGTCCGTCGTGTGCGCCCTGCTCGATGATCGTGAAATCTTCCGGTTCGGCCTGCGCCTGCCACTCTTGCAGCGCCCGCATGGCCAGCAGCTTTCCAAACAGCGGTCCCACGCTCACGCTGGTGAAAAAATCACCCTTTCGACCGATGCGGCGCGGACCAGCGCCATAATAACCGTGCTCAGGATGATAGAGCGCGAGTTCCATGACTTGCGCGAAGGGCAGCCGCCCGGCGGGCGAGGCGGCAAGCTGGTCACGGAGAATCTGGGGCAGGGGAGACATGCGGAGGACGGGAAAGAACTGGCGCGAAATGTGAAGGGCGGGTAGTTTGCCCGCCCAACTTACTCCCAAGCCATGTTTCGCGACGATCCCGATCTCAAGCCTGAACGCAACTGGCGCGGCGAAGCCGGCCTGAAACTGCCGTTTTACCGTCGTGGCTGGTTCAGCGCACTGGCGGCCTTTGCACTGCTCTGCGTGGTTGCCGCGTTTGGCGTGTACAGCGTGGTGGTGGCGCCGCTGCGGCGGGATGCGGAAAAGTATGATCTCGAAGAGCTCAAGAAACTGGAGTCCGCCAGCATCATCTTCGACCGCAATGGCGATGAAATGGCACGCCTCTACGTGCTGAACCGCACCCCGGTGCCGATCACCGACGTGCCGCAGCATTTCATCGATGCGCTGGTGGCGCAGGAGGACTCACGCTTCTTCAAGCACGATGGCGTCGATTACATCGGCCTCATGCGCGCGGTGTGGCTGAACGTTCAGGCCGGTGAGGTGACTCAGGGTGCGAGTACGATCACGCAGCAGCTTGCCCGCCAGACTTTCAAGCTGCTGGAAAAGAGCTACAAGCGCAAGATCCTCGAAGCCTTCATCGCTCAGCGCGTGGAAAAGCACTTCTCGAAGCCGGAGATTCTGGAGCTCTACCTGAACCGCATCTTCTTCGGTGCGAACTTCTACGGCGTGCAGGCGGCGGCACGCGGCTATTTCGGCAAGGATGTGAAGGAACTCACCATCGAGGAGTCGGCCACCATTGTCGGCTTGATCAAAAGCCCGAACAACATCCAGCCCGTCAAGCACCCGCAGCGCGCGCTGAAGGAGCGCAACTACGTGCTCGATCGCATGGCCATTGAGGGCACGCTCACCGAGGAGGATGCCGGGAAACTCAAGAACAAGCCGCTCATCACCGCCCCGCAGAGCACCGACCCGCGCCTGAGCTACGTCTTTGATGCTGTGCGGCGTGAGGTGGTGGACCTCGTCGGCGAGGACCGTGCCTCCATCGGCGGCTTCCGCATCTACACCAGCATTGACCAGGACCTGCAAAAATCCGCCGAGGACGCGATCAGCAAGCGCATGGCCGAGCTCGAGAAGCGCCAGGGCTACGAGCATCAGACCTTCGCGCAATTCCGTGCCATCATCTCCGACTACCGTGCGCGCCTGAAACGCGGCGAGATCGATCCCGCCACACCGAAACCAATGCCGGAGTATTTGCAGGCAGCCGCTTTGATGATCGACAACAAGGACGGCAGCATCCTCGCGATGGTCGGCGGGCGTGATTTCGGCGACAGCCAGTTCAATCGCGCCACCGACGGCGTGCGCCCGGCGGGCACGGCCTTCACGCCGCTCGTGTATGCCGCCGCGTTCAGCAGCCCGGGCATCTATCCCGGCACGAAGGTGGAAGACGCGCCGCTGGACAACCGCCGTGTCATGATCGGCGGTTTGACCGGCATCTTGGGCGAATGGGGCGCGGAGGTGGACGATCCGAAGTGGTCGCAGGCGCCGATGAGCTCGCGTGAGGCGCTCGTGCAGGGCCGCAACTCCGCCACCGTGCGCCTCGGCGAGCGCGTGGGCGTGCCGCTGGTCAAGCAGGTCGCGCAGAAGGCCGGCATCACCTCTGAGATGCGTGATTATCCCTCCACCTTCCTCGGTTCGAGCGAGGCACGCTTGAGCGAGATGTGCCTGGCCTACTCCAATTTCCCCACGCTCGGCAGCCGCCCGCAGAAGCTGAACCTCATCCAGCGCATCACTGACAGCAACGACAAGGCTGTCTTCCAGATCGCCGACTCCGCCTTGCAGAGCGTGCAGAGCATGGATCCCATCGCGGCGTATCAGACACACACCTGCCTCGTTGATGCGTTGCATCGCGGCACCGGCAGCCCGGCGGTCACGGATTACAAGCTCGGCGAGTTCGTGGCCGGCGGCAAAACCGGCACGCACTACGAGTTCAAGGATCTCTGGTTCCTCGGCTACACCGCCCGCGTCACCTGCGGCGTGTGGGCCGGCTTTGACAAGCAGAAGACCATCTACCCTGGCGCTTTTTCCAACCGCATCGTTCTTCCCGTGTGGACGGACATGGTGAACGCCAGCGCCGCCCGCTACGTGCCGCAGGAAATCACCCCGCCGCAGACCGCTGAACGCGTCGAGATGTGCCAGCGCAGCAACCAGCGCGCCACCGATTACTGCTACGAGAAAATCAAAGGCCCCGACGGCCGTGAAAAATCCCTGCGCGCCACCTACTTTGAGTACCTGCGCCCCGGCACGCCGCTGGAGGGCTTCTGCAGCCAGCACACTGGCGAAGGCCTGCCAAAGGAGATGGAGCAGTTCCGCTATCAGATGCCTGTCGGCGGCATCGACTCCGCTCCGCTCATCGCTGATTCCGCCAAATGGGTTCATGTCGAGCCCGTGCGCATGAAGGCGCTCACCATCATCGGCGAGGATCCCTACAACGCCGAGCAGGCCGTTCCCCGCGCCAGTCCCGTGAACGACGACGGCACCCCGATCCGCAAAGCCATTCCTGTGGATGCCGTGGAAGCCCCTGATGACGGCCCCGTCCTCAAGCTGGCTCCGCCGCCGCCGATGAAGATTGATTTGTGAGGTGGTTGGTGAGTTCGTAGTTCGGGCTTCAGCCCGTGGTTTGTTCAACGAGTCATGAATCCAAAGCTCAAAACATTCCTGGACACCAAAGGGTGCTATTTCAGAGAGAACCCTGCATTGGTGGATCAAGCTCTGGAACGCATGGGCGCATCGCCTCCTTCGTCGTTTGTGGATTTTTACAGGACTTACGAAGGCGGCTTTTGCAGCAAATTCACAGCTTTTGAACTCGCGGAAGTGGTCGGCCATATGGAAGAGATGACCTACACTTGTCGCACAGTGCATTCATTTCCCGAGCAATGTCTCGTAATCGCAGACGAAGTTGCTGATGCAGTGCTGGTTTATGACTGGGTTAAAGATGCCGTTTACTGCGTTGATTTCGAAGGCAGCGATGAACTTTTGAAAAACGGTGAGTTGGATCCAGACTGGAGCAGCTTCGAGGAATACATTGAGGAATATTTTCTGGGAAAGAATCACGGCGCTGACGAATAGTTCCGATTCTTGTGCCGTGGCTTCATTTCCCTCTCTCACCTCAACAGCATTGCGCCCTTCTCCGCATCGAATCCCTTCTCCCCCTTCGCAACGATAAGCTTGGCGACGGTGTTGCCGATGAGATTGGTGAGAGCGCGTGCTTCAGACATGAATCGGTCGATGCCGATGAGCATTGCGAGTCCGGCGACGGGGATGCCGGTGTCGATGGTGCTCAAGGTGGCCACCAGCGTGATGAATCCCGCGCCGGTGACACCTGCCGCGCCTTTGGAGGTCAGCAGCAGCACGCCGAGCAGCATGAGCTGCTGCCACAGCGTCAGCGGTGTGTTCGTGGCCTGCGCGACGAACAAGGCGGCGAGCGTGAGGTAGATGCAGGTGCCGTCGAGATTGAAGGAGTAGCCTGAGGGAATGACCACGCCGACCACGGACTTGTCACAGCCAGCGTGTTCGAGTTTTTTCATGAGCTGCGGCAGCGCGGTTTCAGAGGATGAGGTGCCGAGCACCAGCAGGATCTCGTCTTTGATGAACACCAGCACCTTCCACAGGCTGAAGCCACAAAAGCGGCAGATCAGGCCCAGCACCACAAAGACAAACAGCCCGCAGGTCACATAGACGCAGCCGAGCACCTTCGCTAGCTTCACCAGCGTGCCCGGTCCCTCCGAGCCGACCGTGTAGGCCATCGCGCCAAAGGCCGCGATGGGCGCCACTTTGGTGATCATCGCCACGAGCTTGAAAAACACCTCCCCGACGGCGTGCAGCAGCTCCAGCACGATTTGGCCGCGCTCCTGCATCTGGCACATCGCCACGGCGACGAGAATGGCGAGAAACAGGGCTGGCAGCACCGATTCGTCCGTGAACGCGCCCACGAAGGTCTTCGGCACGATGTTCATCACAAAGGTGAGCGTGCTCGTGTCATGCGCCTTCTCCGCGAACTCGGTGATTTTGGCGGTTTCTTTGGCCGTGGCTTCTGTGGGCATGCCCGCGCCGGGTTGGGCAATATTGGCCACCAGCAGGCCGATGATGAGCGCCAGCGTGGTCAGCACCTCAAAATAGACCAGCGCCTTCCAGCCGACGCGACCCACGCGTTTTAGATCGCCCATGCTGGCGATGCCCGCGACCACGGTGCAGAAAATGATCGGCGCGATGAGCATCTTGATCGCCTTGATGAAGATCGCCGCCAGCGGCTGCATCTTGGTGCCCGTTTCGGGGTAAAAAAGCCCCAGCAGCACCCCAAAAACGATCCCGATCAGCACCTGCACATAAAGAATTTTCAGCCACTTCATGGGCGCGGATGCTGGCAGGTCTGCGGCAAAAGCCAAGAGGCTTTCTTGCACCCTCCGCAGCGCGTGCTAGGCTCGCGGCCCTCTAAACCTCCAATTCGCACGCATCATGGGCAAAACTCTCTTCGAAAAAGTCTGGGAATCGCACGTCGTCGGCACCCTTGCCAACGGCCAGACGCAGCTCCTTATCGACACGCATCTCGTCCATGAGGTCACCAGCCCGCAGGCATTCGGCATGCTGCGTGATTTGAACCTGAAAGTGGCCTACCCACACCGCACCTTCGCTACGGTCGATCACATCGTCCCCACCGACAGCCAGGTCTCGCCGTTTTCCGACCCGCTCGCTGAGGCGATGATCCAGGAGCTGAACAAGAACGCCAAGGACTTCGGCATCACCTACTTCAGCCTCGCCAGCGGCAAGCAGGGCATCGTCCACGTCGTCGGACCTGAGCAGGGCATCACCCAGCCCGGCACCACGATTGCTTGCGGCGACAGCCATACTGCCACGCACGGCGCTTTCGGTGCCATCGCCCTCGGCATCGGCACCACGCAGGTGCGCGACATCCTCGCCACGCAGACCATGGCGCTCGGCAAGATGAAGGTCCGCCGCATCAACGTGGACGGCCAGCTTCGCCCCGGCGTTTACGCGAAGGACGTGATCCTCCACATTATCCGCCTGCTCGGCGCGAACGGCGGTATCGGCTACGCCTACGAGTACGGCGGCAGCCTCTTCGACGCGATGTCGATGGAAGAGCGCATGACCGTCTGCAACATGAGCATCGAAGGCGGTGCGCGCTGCGGCTACGTCAATCCTGACGAAAAGACCTTCGAGTATCTCAAAGGCCGCCCGTATTCGCCGCAGGGAGATCAATGGCTCGACACCGTCGAAAAATGGCGTGCCGTCGCCACTGACGCGGACGCCGTGTATGACGACATCGTGAACATCAAGGCCGAGGACGTGCCGCCGACCGTCACTTGGGGCACCAGCCCGGACCAGGCCATCGCCGTCACCGAAAACGTGCCGACGCCTGAAAGCGCCACCACCGAGCCTGCGCGCATCTCCATCCAGGACGCGCTCGATTACATGAAGCTGCCCGCTG
>CAMCWM010000090.1 GCA_945882215.1 Akkermansia muciniphila
AGTCAACGGTTTCTTCTTTGCCTTTGGTGTCGAGCACGATGAGTGCCTCGTATTTGCGGTTCATAGGTGGTGCGGGTGGTGGGTTTAAGATTCGGGTTGTCGGTTGAAGACATTCATGGCGCTGTCCAGGCCGCGTTCAACTGCGGATAGCACGGCATCAGCGGCGCGCTGGATGACGCTTTGCAGCGCGGGCTGCTCTTCGGCGCGAAATTTGCCCAGCACGTGGCCCACCATGCGTTCACCGGCAGGACGACCGTCCGCAGGGGCGATGCCGACCTTCAAGCGCGGAAATTCCTCGGTGCCCAAGGCTGAAATGAGGGAACGGATGCCGTTGTGACCGGCTGCGGAGCCACTGGTGCGGAAACGCAGGCGGCCGAGCGGCAGATCAACGTCATCGTAAACCACGAGCGTTTGCGCCGGGGTGGCCTTGTAGAAATGGCCGACGGACTGGGCGGAACGACCGCTGTCGTTCATGAAGGTAAGAGGCTTGAGCAGATGACCTCCGCTGAATTTCGCGACGAGACCGGCCCAGCGCTTTTCTTCGCGGAAGGCGGCTCCCAAGCGTCGTGCGATTTCGTCCAGCACCATAAATCCGATGTTGTGGCGGGTGTCGCGGTAGGTTTCGCCAGGATTGCCGAGGCCGACAATGAGGCGCGGCGCATTCAGGCCGCTGCTGCTCGTTGGGTCCGCGCCGGAAGCCACATCGTGGGAGAGGTGCGGGGATTACTTCTTGGCAGCAGGCTTGGCGGCGGCTGCACCAGCGGCGGGTTTGGCACCTGCGGCAGGGGCGGCAGCACCGGCGGCAGGAGCACCAGCAGCGGGGGTTGCACCAGCGGCGGGAGCAGCGGCAGCGACCGGTTCGGGTTCGGCTTCCACCTTGGGCTCTTCGCACATGACGATGACGACATCACCACCGAGGCGGCAGGTGACGCCTTCGGGGAAGTTGATTTCGCGGATGTGGATGCCCTGATCGATTTCGAGGTTGGAAACGTCGATCTGGATGCTTTCCGGAAGATCTTTCGGCAGGCAGCGCACTTCGATCTCGTGATGGATGGCTTCCACCAAGCCGCCATGCTTCTGGCCCTTGGCCTCGCCCACGATGACGACGGGCACGTTGGCGTGAATTTCCTCATCGGCGGCAACAGCGTGGAAATCGACGTGCAGGATGCCGCCGCGGAGGTAGTCGTGCTGCACTTCCTGAACGAGGGCGAGCTGGTCTTCGGCGATCCCGGCGATCTTCAGGGAGACGAGGATGTTGTCCGAGGCGCTGCCTTCGAGGAGCTTGGAGAAGGTCTTGCCATGGACCTGGATGTTGGCGGGCTTCACCTTGCGGCCATAGAGCGCGGCGGGGATGTTGCCAGCTTTGCGCATGCGTTTGACGGCGCCCGTGCCGGACTGGGTGCGGGGTTCTGCCTGGAGATCGAGAATTTTGGCCATGGTCGGTGTTCCTCTTCGGAGGGATTAGGTTTTGGAAAAAGGGCGCGGAGAATACACGCCTACCCCCGTGTGTCAAACAGGGATGTCACGGACTCATTGCCGTGGATGCGGGCGATGGCCTGGGCGAGCAGCGGGGCGATGTCCAGAGCCGTTACCTTGTCTCCAGTGGCCTGGGGCACCGAATTGGTGGCCAGCAGCTCCACGATGGGTGATTTGGTGATGCGGCTGTGGCCTTTTTCCCCCAGCACCGCATGGGAGACACCCGCGTAGATTTTTTTGGCCCCATGCTTGAGCAGCAGGTCGGCGGCGGCGGTGAGGGTGCCGGCGGTTTCGGTCAAATCATCGACCAACAGCACGTTTTTGCCCGCCACATCGCCAATCACGCTGTGCGCCTCGACCTCCTCGGCACTGACACGGTTTTTCGCGACGATGGCCATCGGGGCCTTGAGCGCCTTGGCAAAGGCGTGGGTCATTTTGATGCCGCCGACGTCGGGAGAGACGACCACAAGATCCTCAAGTCCGCGTTCGCGAATGGCCTTCATCAAAACTGGGGCGGCATACAGATGATCGACGGGGATGTCAAAGAAGCCCTGAATCTGGCCCGCATGCAGATCCATGGTCAGCACACGGTTCACACCGGCGGCCACGAGCAGATTGGCGACGAGTTTCGCGGTGATAGGCACGCGCGGGCGGTCTTTGCGGTCCTGGCGGGCATAACCAAAGAACGGCAGCACGGCGGTGATGCGCGCGGCACTGGCGCGTCGCACGGCATCCACCATGATGAGCAGTTCCATCAGATTCTGGTTCGTCGGCGGGCAGGTGGGTTGAATGATGAAAATATCTCCGCCCCGGATGTTCTCGTGGATCTGCACAAAGGTCTCGCCGTCCGGGAAGGTGGTCAGCTCCGCCGCGCACAGCTCCATGTTCAGGTTTTCTGCAATCGCCTTCGACAGCGTGGGGTGCGCGGAACCGCTCAGGATCTTCAGACTTTCATTCATGGGGCGCGGAGTTAGTCGAGTCTGTCACAGAAATCAACCCATCGCGTGTTTCCGTGTGTCGATGCTTGTGCTTCTTGGCAGCTTCTCGTAGGAATGGCGAAAATTTTGCTATAGTGCCCGCCTGTTTCACCCGCCCGCCATGAATGATCCATCGAACCCGCTGCCCCCGCCGAAAACCACCGGCGGTGGCTGGCGCTGGGAACCGCCGGCACCGGAGGAGCTTCAGCGCATGCTGCCTCAATACGAGGTGCAGATGCTGATCGGCCGGGGCGGCATGGGCGCGGTGTACAAAGGTGTGCAGCTCAGTCTGGAGCGTCTGGTGGCGATCAAATTGCTCCCGCCGGCGATCGAGCAGCAGGACATTGCTTTCGCCGAGCGCTTCAAAAACGAGGCGAAGCTCATGGGGAGGATGAATCACCCGGCCATCGTCAGTGTGTATGATTTCGGCCGCACCACCGACGGCCAGCTTTACTTTGTCATGGAGTTCGTTGATGGCACCGACGTGCAGCGCATGATTGCCCGCGAGGGCCGCCTGCCGCCGGAGCATGCGCTGGCCGTCACCGCCCATCTGTGTGACGCGCTCGGCTACGCGCACAAGCAGGGCATCGTGCATCGCGACATCAAGCCCTCCAACGTGCTCATCGACATGGAGGGCCGCGTCAAAGTCGCCGACTTCGGCCTGGCCAAGCTCACCAATAACGCGCTGAACTCCGGTCTCACGCAAACCGGCATGGCGATGGGTACGCCGGATTACGTGGCGCCCGAAACGCTCACTCTCGGCACTGAAGTGGACGGTCGTGCGGACATTTATGCCGTCGGTGTCATGCTCTATCAGATGCTCACTGGGGACATTCCACGCGGCATGTTCAAAATGCCGTCGCAGAAGTTTCAGAGCATTGATCCACGCTTCGACGCCATCATCCGCCGCGCCTTGGAGCATGATCGTGAGGAGCGTTATCAAAGCAGTCACGAACTGCGCATGGCGCTGGATGTGATCCTGACCACGCCGCGTGCGGAACCTGGCCAGCAATCCAGCGCCGCGCTGCCCAAGCAGCAGCAGCCGTCCCAGGTGCCCGGCCGCACGGTGGTGCCCTCGTCCCGCAATCCTGCTTCAGCCCCGCAACGTCGTCCTGCGCCGGAATTTGAGCCCCCGCTGCCAGTGTCATCACCGCAGCAGTCTTCGACCATGCCGTATGTCATCGCCGCAGTGGCGATGCTGGGTTTTGGCGGCTGGTTCATTCTGCAAAAAAACCAGCCGCAGGGGCAGGATGCTGCACCTGTCACGGCGGACACGGTCGCGGCGGGTAACAACCCGTTCGAGCCATCAGCCTCCGCGACGAGTCCTGCTCCTTCCACTTCCACAACAACGCCTGAGCGTCTGCCGCCGCCCTCCATGTCACCACCAGCGGCGTCTTCCAGCACCTCCACGACCACGCGTCCATCTTCCTCCAGCAGTGTCAGCACACCGGTGCCCAGTCCGTCAATGACGACGCCCAAAACGTCCACGCCAGCACCAGCGCCGCCTGCGGTTCCTGCCTCCAGCACCATCTCCGACCGCCTCGCCGTGCTGGAGTCACAGTTTCAAACCGCCTTCGAGCGCGATGTGAACACGGTCTTTACCGGTCAACTCGCCACGTTGGGCACAGGATACGTGGCGGCGCTCGACCGTGCCATGCAGGATGCGGGCAAGGCTGGCAGGCTCGATGAAGCCATCGCCCTGCGTGAGGAGAAGCAGCGTTTCACCACTCACAAGTTCATGCCGTCCATCGACCCCTCCGGCCTGCACGGCTCGGTGGTAAAGCTGCGCACCACCTATCGCAGCGCGGAGAAAAACTACTCGGTTCAAAAAGACGCCTTGTCCCTGCCGCTCTATGATCGCTACATCGAGGTGCTCTCCGTTTTGGAAAAGGAACTCCTCGCCCAGGGCAAGAACGCCGATGCCTCCCGTGTCCGCGTCAAACGGGACGATGTCACCGCCCGCCGCAAGCAGCGCGCGGCCAAGGTGTCTTCCATCATGGTGCCGTCGGCGCGGTCAACGCCAGCTCTCATCAGCCTGTTTGACGGACAGTCGCTCAACGGCTGGCGCGTGGTGGGAGACGCCGATTCATTCACCGTCATCAACGGCGAGATCAGGTCCACAGGACGGCGCGGCAACCTCATCTACGTCGGTGCCAGCGGTGTCGCCCCGGTGTGGAAAGACTTCACCCTCGACATCAAGGTCAAGTGCCCGGATGCCGCCAACTCTGGCATCTGGCTGCACATCCCCGAGCCCACCACTCTCATCAACCGCAAGGTTTCCGCCTTCGAGATCAACATCGACGAACGCGGCAAGGGAGACACCGGCGGCATTCTCGCTGCGGTGGACATCAGCTCCGGTGCGCCGATGAACAGCCAGCTTGAGAAAAGACGCCCCTACTTAAGCTCTCCCAAAACCCTTCCTTCAGGCGGTCGTTTTGACCAGTGGCAGGCGCTGCGTGTCATGGCCCGATCAGGAGTCTTCACCGTCTGGATTGACGGTCAGCAAGTCAACCAATGGTCCTTTCCCGAAGGTTGGGCTCCGCCTGCCGACAAGGATTATGTGCAGACATTCGCGGGCACCATCGGATTGCAGTCCGGCGCGGGTGTCGCCTTCAAGGACATCACCGTCGAGCCGCTCTGAAAAAGGTGGATGACGTGGACTGCCCAACGTAACCCTTCGCCTACTCATGCCCTGGCTCCACCTCATCATCGCCGGACTCCTCGAAGTCGCCTGGGCCATCGGTTTGAAGCAGACGGACGGCTGGTCGCGCCTCTGGCCCAGTGTGATCACCGCGCTGCTCATGATCGCCAGCTTCTTCTTTCTCTCGCTCGCCCTGCGTTCGCTTCCCCTCGGCACCGCCTACGCCATCTGGACCGGCATCGGAGCCGTCGGCACCGCCTTGATCGGCATCTTCGTCTTTGACGAGCCCCGCACCGCCGCCCGCCTCGTTTGCATCGTCCTGATTGTTGCTGGAATCGTTGGTTTGAAGCTCACCAGCGGCCCACAGACGTAAAACCTCCGGAACTTCGACATTCGTCATTCCGCATTCGGCATTTCCCGCTTCCGTGAGTCCCCCTGTTTGACAAGCCCCCCTGCAACCTCTTGATTCCCACCATGACCCCCAGCCAATACTCCGATTTCCCCACCTCCATCACCCCTCAGTCCAGCTACATGGTCCCCACCGTCATCGAGTCCGAAGGACGCGGCGAGCGCGCCTATGACATCTACTCCCGCCTGCTCAAGGACCGCATCATCTTCCTCGGTGGCGAGGTGAATGACACGATGGCCTCCATCATCATCGCCCAGCTTCTTTTCCTCCAGATGCAGGATCCGAAGAAGGACATCAACATCTACGTCAACAGCCCCGGCGGCAGCGTCACCGCCGGTCTCGCGATCTACGACACGATGCAGTTCCTCACCTGCGACGTCTGCACCTACAGCATCGGCCTCGTCGCCTCCATGGGAGCCGTCTTGCTCGCCGCAGGCACCAAAGGCAAGCGCTACGCCCTGCCCAACTCCGACATCATGATCCATCAGGTCTCCGGCGGCGCACGAGGTACCGCCAGCGATGTCGAGCGTACCGTCGAATACATGTTCAACCTCAAGAAGCGCCTCAACCGCATCCTCGCCTTTCACACCGGCAAATCCGTCGAGCAGATCGAGCGCGACGCTGACCGCGACAACTACATGTCCGCTGCCCAGGCCGCCGAATACGGCCTCGTGGACAAAGTCCTCACCAGCAGCCGCGACATCGCCGCCGCTGCCGAGGCGAAGTAACACGCATCTTCAAAAGGGGCGGGACTCGAACTCCCGCCCTTTTTTGTGCCCACGCTCATAACCCTTCACTCATCACTTTTAACTCAGATGAAACTCGGCTTCGTCACCGCCATCCTCCCCGAACTCTCGTTCGACAACGTCCTCAACTTCGCCCGGCACGAAGGCTTCTCCACCGTCGAGGTCATGTGCTGGCCCGTCGGCAAGGCCGAGCGCAAATACGCCGGTGTCACCCACATCGACGTCACCACGCTGACGAAAACCAAGGCCCACGACATCCTCGGCCAGTGCCAGGATCAAGGCGTCAGCATCAGCGCCCTCGGCTACTACCCGAACATGCTCGATCCCGACGCCGAAACCTCCCGCGTCGCCGTCGCCCACTTCAAAAAAGTCATCGCTGCGGCACCGAAGCTCGGTTTGAAAAACGTCAACGGCTTCGTTGGCCGCGACTGGACCAAAACCGTCGATGAAAACTGGCCGCGCTTCCTCAAGATCTGGAAACCCATCATCCAGCATGCCGAGGATCACGGCGTGAAGATCGGCATCGAAAACTGCCCCATGTCCTTCACCCGCGACGAATGGCCCGGTGGCAAAAACCTCCTCACCACGCCCGCCATCTGGCGCAGAGCCTTCAGCGACATCGACTCTCCCAATTTCGGCCTCAACTACGATCCATCCCACTTCATCCTCCAAGGCATGGACCCGCTCAGCCCGCTGGCCGAGTTCAAATCCAAGCTCTTCCACCTCCACGCCAAAGACGTGAAGATCAACCACGCCGCCCTCAACGAAGTCGGCCGCTTCGACTTCCCCCTCAACTGGCACCAGCCAAGAATCCCCGGCTACGGCGACATCAACTGGCCCCAGTTCATGGCCGAACTCATGCGCATCGGCTACGACGGCCCCCTCTGCATCGAAGTCGAAGACGACACCTTCGGCAAAACCCTCGAAGGCCGCATGAAGGCGATCAAGGTTGCCCGTAATGTGCTGGCTCCGTTCTTTGGCTAAAGCATCTTAAGGGGCATGAACGTGACCGCATGCATCATACGAGCCGTGCTGCTTACCTTGGCTTTTGCAGGGTGTGGAAAGAAGTCTTCGCCCTTGGTGGTTCCAACTCTGCCGAGAGTTTCAATCGCAGATGTTCCTGCACCTCCCTCTGCGACCATTGTTGTTCAACAAGGCTCCACCCTGCAAGCCATTGCGACTGCTGCATATCATCACGAGGACTTCAGCGGCTTCGTGGGACAATTAAATGGCATTGCCGTGCCAGAACGTCTTCGTGCTGGAGTCACTCTGAAAACTCCATCAATACCGGTGGCTTTTCGTGACGCTGGTTTAGATGCGAGTTATCAACCTGCTATCAATGCACTGGCAAAGGCTTGGCTGGACTTGATTGAGATCCTACCTGCTCATGTCAGGGCGCGGGATTCCAGTGGAGCAAATGATGGCGAAACCTTTGCCGTGCCAACTGAGATCAAAACGAGGCTGATTGCCTGCGCCGACGCGATTGATGCGTCAGTGGATGTTTTGATGCATCCGAAGTCAGGTCATTTGGTGCCGCTCAAGGCTATCGGTCAATTTGCGGGAACATCCGGCTCTCTCCGAAACTTTGCTTCTGGCACTGTTTGGAGCCGTGATTATGAAACGTTTATGGCAGAGAAAGGATTCTGCTTGGGATTCACTTACGCGCTCATTTGGACACAGGCAGGTCATAAGTGAGAGCGAAAGTGTTGCTCAGAGTTGCTTGATCAGGCCATCTTGGCTGAAGCGAAGTTCGATTTTGCGCTTCTCGTTTTGACACAGGATCAGGTTCGTCTGATCCTTGAACAACTCGCAAAACACCGCGTGTCGCAGCTTGGCATCAACCAAACCTCCCGGTAGCGGAACTTCGAAGAACAACGTCACCGCTGGATCATCGCTTTTCACGCTCTCCGCATCCAACTCACGCCCCGCCCACTCGATCTTGGCGACTTTGCCTGCCGCATCCGTTACGACGAAGGTTTTGGCGAGGTAGGTTTGGATTTGAGCGTCGAATTCGGCGGCGGGTGTTTTGTCTATTCGCATCTCGCGCTCGCTCTGGCGGATGAGAGCGGTTTCGAGGTCGTTGATGAAGACGGTGAGGCTGACTTCGAGCTTTTTCGTTGCCGGATTGTATTCCGCCTCGGCAGTGGATTGGTGCAGCGAGTGAGCGTGAGCGCTGGTAATCGCAAGAACGAGGGCAGCGAAGACGCGGAACGCAAAGTAGCCATCTCGCTCCGTCGAGATGAGCCGAGGACGGCGTCGGAGCCAGAGATTTCCGAGCCACTCCATGATCTGTTGAGTCGTTGCCATGAGGAGGTCGGAGAGCGGGAGTGTTTGCGGAGCGCTGTGCTCATCTCGCGGAGCGAGATGGCTACTTTTCCCCTTCCTCGTCTTTGTTTTCCGGTTTCGTCAGCTCCCGCATCGGATTCGGGGCCTTGTCCTCCTTGAAGAGCTGGAACTTGCTCTTCACGGGCCGACGCGGCCAGAAGTTGTTTTCCACATCGGTGTCCACAAGTTCTTGGCGCGGGTCGAAGGTGATGGATTTAAGTTCCTTCTTCGTGAAGAGCAGCTTGGAGGCTTTCTCCGTGTTGAAGCGCCAGATTTCGGCAGGCAACTTCAGTTCCTCGGCGCTGCCGTCGGTGTATTCGACCTTCAGGATCACCGGAGTGACGAGTCCGCCGACGTTGCGCAGCTCGATGGCGTAGAAGTTGTGCTTCGTTTGCAGCAGCTTCGGGTCGATCTCCTCTTCGTTGAGATCCTTGATGAGCGTCTCGAACTTTTTCTTCTCGCTCGGCAGCACGGTGGTCTTGTCGAAGTTGTCGTAGAAATCCTTCAGCTCGGGCAAACGGTCCACGCGCTTCGAGAGCGGGTAGTTGCGCTCCTTGGTGGTGGTTTTCGGCAGATCGTCCTCCTCCTGCTTCTTTTTCTTCTTCTCGATGGCCGGATCGCGTGAGTCGAGTTGCAGCCACTTCACTTCATCAATCGAGACATCGACGTGATCGACGCTGTAGAACCAGCCGCGCCAGAACCAGTCGAGATCCACACCACACGCATCCTCCATCGTGCGGAAGAAATCGCTCGGCGTGGGCCGCTTGAACATCCAACGCTTCGCGTAGGTCTTGAAGGCGTGATCGAATGCCTCGCGGCCGAGAATATGCTCGCGCAGGATATTCAGCGCCACGGTGGGCTGGCCGTAGGCGTTCGGGCCCAGGTCGGCGATGGACTCTGAGTTCGTCATCACAGGCACACGGTCAGTCGTGCGCATGTAATCGACCATGCCGCGCTCGTTGCGGCGGTGCTTCCAGTCGTTCTCCCACTCTTCTTCCGTGAGGTATTCCACAAACGAGTTCAGCCCCTCGTCCATCCATGTCCACTGCCGCTCGTCGCTGTTCACGATCATCGGGAAGTAGTTGTGGCCCACCTCATGAATCACCACGCCGATCAGCGCATACTTGGTCTTCTCGGGATAGGTGCCGTCTTTTTCAGGTCGTGGGCCGTTGAAGCAGATCATCGGGTATTCCATGCCGCCCACCGGCCCGTTGACCGACCACGCGACGGGATACGGATAATCAAACGTGTAGCGCGAGTACACCTGGATCGTGTGCGCGATGGCATGTGTCGAATACTTGTCCCACAGTGGCATGCCTTCCTTCGGATAGAGCGACATCGCCATCACGGGCTTGCCATTCACACTCGCGTCCTCCACCGCCATCGCATCCCACGCGAATTTGCGGGACGAGGCGAAGGCAAAATCGCGCACGTTGTCCGCTTGGAAGACCCAGGTCTTTTTTCCCTTCGGCTTGCCCTTCTCTGCTGCCTTCGCCTCTTCCGGCGTGACGATGAACATTGGCTTCTTGATCTCTCCGTGTGCCTTCTTGAGCCGCTCTCGTTGTGTTTCGGTCAAAACGGCATCCGCATTCTGCAAAGCGCCCGTCGCAGCCACGAGATGATCATCGGGCACAGTGAGGCGCACGGTGTAGTTGCCAAATTCGAGCGTGAACTCACCGGTGCCGAGAAACTGCTTGTTGATCCAGCCTGCGTAGTCCGTGTAGGCCGCCATGCGCGGGAACCACTGCGCGATGGTGTAGATGCAGTTACCATCTTCCTTGAAGAACTCGTAGCCCGTGCGCGCGTTGATGCGCTCGCAGTCATTGATCGGGTAACTCCACGCGATCTTGAAGACAAAGTCTGCACCTGCGGCGAGCGGTTTGGGCAGATCGAGCCGCAGCATGGTCTTCACGATGGAATGCGGCAGCGCCACGCCCTTCGAGTCCGTCAGCTTGCTGATTTTCATCTCGCCATCGTAGTCCTCGTAGGCCAGCAGCCGGTCGAGCGCCGAGTAGGTGATCTTTGATGGATCAATCCCACGCTTCGTGTTTGGCGCGGCGCGCGAGTCCGCGTTGTGAGACAGGTAATTCTGATCGAGCTGCACCCACAGATACTCCAGCGCGTCCGGCGAGGCATTGTGATACGTCACCGTCGCCTCGGCGGTGATGGTGCGCTTCACATCATCCAACTCCACGTTGATGTCATAGTCCGCCCGGTTCTGCCAATACCCCGTCCCCGGTGCTCCCGAGGCGTTGCGCAACGCCGAAGGCGTGGGGATCGAGGGATCAAGCTGCTGAAACTTGCCGACGGGAGCACCCGATTCGGCGGCAGAGAGCAGGGCGGGGCAAAGCAGGAACAGGAGGCGCTTCATGGCCCGCGATTCTCCCAATCCCGGCGCAGAAGGCAAGCACGGCCTGCTCCCTCGATTTGGTGAGGTGTCGCCCCGTTCTTCCTCTTGCCACTGCGCTGCGCTTCTGATTGCATGCACGGCATGAATCCGCCCACCGACTCCCTTTCCCGTCGTGATGCACTTAAAGCCACCATCGCCTCGGTCGGTCTTTCCGCGCTCGCGTTTGAGCCTGCCAAGGCCGTTCAACCCGCAGTCCCAGATGCACGACGCGGATCGACGAAGAAATACGACATGCTCAAGTCGATCAACCTGTGGGCCTTTCCGTATCCTGAGCGCATGACACTGCGTGAGTGCCTGCAACTCGCTAAAGACGCCGGATTCGACGGCATCGAGCTGAACTACGATCTCGATAACGACCTCTCGCCGATGCACGGCACGGCGGATTATGTCAAAATTCGCAAGATGGCCGATGAGATCGGCATCCAGATCAGCGGTTTGTGCTCCTTCCTCTTCTGGCCGTATCCGCTGACGAGCAATGATCCCGCGAAGCGTGCTCAAGGCATGGAACTGGCCGGAAAGATCGCGCAGTGTGCGCATGACCTCGGTGTGGAGAATGTGCTCGTTGTGCCGGGCGCGGTTCACATCCCGTGGCGCACGGATCACGAACCTGTCGCCAATGATGTGTGCGATGCGCGTGCCCGCGAAGCCGTTGGGCAGCTCGCGAAGCAGGCAGAGAAGCTCAAGGTCTGCCTCAACATCGAAAACATCTTCTTCAACGGCTACCTCATGACGCCGATGGAGATGAACGCCTTCGTGGACAGCATCGGCAGCGAGCATGTGCGCGTGCATTTCGACACAGGAAACATCAGCATGTTCCAGTTCCCCGAGCACTGGGCCAAGGTGCTCGGCAACCGCACGAAAAACGTCCACCTGAAGGAGTTTACCAAAAAAGGCACCGATTTCAGCCTCGAAACCTTCCGCCCGCTGCTCGACGGCACCACCAACTGGCCCGCCGTCACCGACGCGCTCGCTGAAACCGGCTATAAGGGCTTCCTGACCTTTGAATACTTCCATCCGTATGCGCATTACCCGGAGGCGCTGATCTGGCAGACCTCCGACTCACTGGATCGCATCCTTGGTCGCAAATCATGAGCTGGGAGGTCATCACGCTCCTGTTCCTCGCCGGACTAAGCGCCGGATTCATCGACGCCATCGCGGGTGGCGGTGGTTTGATCTCTGTGCCGGCTTTGTTATGGGCCGGGTTGCCGCCACAGATGGCGCTCGGCACGAACAAGATGCAGTCCACCTGGGGCACGCTGATGGCGGTGCGGAAGTATGCGAAGGCGGGACTCGTCTCCTGGCATCAGGTGCGGCTCACCGTTCTCGTTACGTTCGTCTTTGCCTGCCTCGGCACCTGGACGGTCACGCAGGTGAGCAACGAGGTGCTGAAAAAGATCGTGCCGTGGATGCTGCTGGGCATCGCGGTGTATGTGCTGCTCAGTCCGGGGCTGGGGAAGACGGCGGCGAAGGCGAGATTGAGCCTTGAGGCCTTTGCTTGTCTCGCTGGAAGCGTGCTGGGCTTTTATGATGGCTTCTTTGGCCCTGGAACCGGCACGTTTTGGACGATGGCCTGCATCTCGCTGCTGGGGCTTGAGCTCACACGCGCCACCGCTTTCACGAAGGTGGTCAACCTTACGAGCAACATGGCCTCGCTGCTCGTGTTCGTGATTTCAGACCGCGTGCATTACCCCATCGCGTTTGCCATGATCGCGGGACAGCTCATCGGCGGGCGGCTGGGGGCTAGCATGGCGATCCGCCACGGTGCACCGTTCATTCGTGTCATTTTCATCACCGTCGTCTTCGCGATGGTGATCAAACTCCTGTGGGATCAATTTGGCGCGCGGTGATGATTTGTGGCGTCCGGCATGAATGTGCAGGCCGTAATTGCCTCACTCTCCCAAATGCCTATGATCGCCGCTCCCATGTCAACCATTCAGTCCTCGGCCAAAGGCCGCCAGTTCCCCAAGTTCGATCTCGCACGCCTGCTCGGCACCGTGTTCAAACCGACCTTTGGCCGTAAAATCTGCATCCTCATCGACCTGCCTGATCTTGCTGAGGCGAAAGATTACGCGTTCTTGAAGAATCCGGCCCGTGCGATCCAGAAGCGTGCGCATGATCATTTCTATCAGGGCCTCAAAGACGGTGTCGCAGATGAATTGGCGCTTAAAGGTGGTGAAATGTTCGCCTACACGCAGACAACCGGCAGCAATCTCGATCTGCCTGACCTTTGCGTCGATATGAGCGGCGCGGAGCTGAGCCTCGAAAAGGACATCTACCCGAACTACGACATCATTCTTTGCATCTCCACCTTCAGCGCCACCGCGCCGCTGACAGCGTTCGCGAAACAGTACGGCTTCCGTGGAGCCACGCTGCATGGCGTGAATGATGTGATCCTCAATTCTGGTCTCGCCGTCGATTATGAAGTCGTCAGCGTCGATGCCGAGAAGCTGCGTCTCGCCATGACGCGTGCGGATTGGGTGGAGATCGACTTCACGGTCGAAAACGGACCCGACATGACCGTGCGCCTCGAATTGAACCGCCAGGAAGCGCAGAAGAGCCACGGCCTCTGCCAGGGCGACACGCCGGACATCGCGAATCTGCCTGCGGGCGAGGTTTATTTCGTCCCCACTGGCGCGGAAGGCACCTTCCCGCTCAAATACGAGGACGGCACGCTCGGCAAACTCACCGTCACCGGCGGTCGCATCATCAAAGCGGAACTGATCGCAGGCAAACAGAGCACCATCGACGAACACAACGCCAAACTCGCCGACGATCCGATGACCGGCGTGCTCGGCGAGCTTGGATTCGGCACGCAGGTGCTCCCGGTGTCCGGCGCTGACATTCAGGATGAAAAAGTGCTCGGCACCTGCCACCTCGCCACCGGTCGCGACGATCATCTCGGCGGTCACATCACGCCCGCGCAGTTCAAGCGTCATCAAAACGCCACGCACGACGACATCCTCTTCGCGCCGCACAAGACGCCTAACTTCGACATCAAGCAGACGCGCATGTTCCGCGATGGCAAGATCACCGTGCTCAACGAGCACTTCCAGCCGTCGAAGTATCTGCTGGATGCGCTGGCGGCGGAATAAGAAGCACGCCTGATGAACATTTACGAAACCCGTCGCCTGCTCGACGAATACCTGCTGTTTCACTATGGCGCTACAAACGAGGTGCTGCCGTGGGAGCATGGGCCGCGTGAGGCGCTGGGGTTTCCGGTGCGCACGGTGATGGAGTTGATTGATCTCCCTCGCACACCTTGTGAAGCCGTGGCGCTGGATTTGGGATGTGCTGTCGGACGGTCGAGCTTTGAGCTGGCGAATTTCGGCGTGAGCGTACTGGGCATCGATTACTCGCAGAGTTTTGTCGATGCCGCAGCGGCGCTGGCCCGTGATGGGAGCATGAATTACGAGCGCGTGGATGAAGGCAGCGCACGGACAGCGCTGGTGGCGCGTGTGCCAGAAAATCTGCGGCGGGATCGCGTGCGCTTCGAGCAAGGGGATGCGATGAACCTGCGCAGTGACCTCGGCGACTTCGACATCGTGCATGCGGCGAACCTGCTGTGCCGTTTGAATGATCCGTTGAAGTTGATCGAACGTCTGCCGAGCCTGGTGAGGCCGGGTGGTCAGCTTTTGCTGACAACGCCCTGCACTTGGCTGGAAGAATTCACGCCGCGTGGCAACTGGCCGCAGGGTTCGACGCGGGAATGGCTCACGTCGCAACTGGAGCCGCATTTTGATCTCTCCAAAACCTGCGACATGCCGTTTCTGATCCGCGAGCATGCGCGGAAGTATCAGTGGAGCGTGGCGCTGGGCATGCGGTGGAGAAGGAAGGTGTAAAGGTGATGAGGGATGGTCTCCTAACCCATCACTTCCAACTCCTAGCCCGTTTTTCACTGGACTACTTTGTTCGTGACATTCGCACGTCCAATCCCGTACCATCCCGCGAATCCAAATCCAACCTGCCATGAAAACCATCTGCCTCTCCTTTGTGTTTGCCACCACGCTTGCGGCCTCCGCAGCGCTCATCGAATCGCCCCAGAAGGGCGGTTTGCAGCTCAAGTCCCTCAGTTCGATCAGCTTCGGTCCCGAAGGGCTGCTGCTCGTCGCTGAACCGGGCACGGCCAGCATCCTCGCCATTCAGACTGGTGACACCGCTGCAACGAAGGCCGTGCTCAAAAAAACCGTGGCTGATGTCGGCGGGGCGATCGCCGACGGCCTCGGCGCGAAGAAGGAGGACATCACCGTCAAAGATCTCGCGGTGAATCCGGCCAGCGGCCGCATCTACCTCGCCGTGCAGCGTCGTCCTGACAATGCGGTGCTCATTGTAAGCGTCGATGCCGAGGGCAAGGTGGCTCCGCTGAATCTCGATCCGCTGCCCTGGGTGCGCGTCACGCTGCCCGGCGGCACCTCCAGCAAGGTCACCAACATCACCGACGTCGCCTTTGACAAGGACCGCGTGTTTGCCACCGGCACCTGCAATGAGGAGTTCGCCTCGCGCATCTTCACCATCCCCGTGCCGATCAAGAATGGCGCCACGGCCAGCGTGTTCAGTGCGGAGACGTATCATGTGGCGCATCGCAAGTGGGAGACGAAGGCCCCGATTCAGAGCTTCGTCCCATATCAATCGAAGGAGGGCACCTTCGTGGTCGGTGCTTTCGCCTGCACGCCAGTGGCTAAGTTCAAGGTCGATGACATCCAGAGCGGTGCGCAAGTCAAAGGCGTGAGCATGGTGGAACTCGGCAGCGGCAACCGTCCGCTCGATCTCTTCAGCTACGAGGACAAGAGCGGCAAGGAGTGGCTCGTCGTCCACACGCAGCGCTTCAAGCAGAACGCCTTCGGTCCCAGCAAGATGTGGGGCGCGCGCATCAGCATGGACTACCTCGACGCCAAGACGCCGGACAAGACGAACGAAAACGCCGCGCGTCGTGATGAGAAGGAGTCCAAAGGCCCCGAGGGCATCGAGATCGTCGATGCGCTCTTCGGTGCCGTGCAGGTGGACAAGCTCAGCAACACCGAGGCCATCATCCTGCGCGACACCGAGGGCACCCTGAGCCTCGAAGTCGCCGCGCTGCCGTGAAACGGTGGCTGGTATTGCATCTCCTCGGCTGCGTGATGCTTCACGCCGCCGAGGTGCGCGTGAACGAAGCCGGACAGGTCGAGGCACCGGGCAGCGATGTGCGGGTGTTTCGCGGTGAGGCGAAGGCGCCCTTGTTTGGCAGCGTCTCGAAGGAACAGGCCATCGTGTGCTTTGCGCCCGCGCTGCCCTTCGTGCCGGGAGAAAGCTATCGCGTCGAGTTTCAAAAGACAGACGGCACCTGGAGCACGCAGCGCTTGCGCTTTGAACTGCCGAAGACCGAGGCGCCCACCGCCATCATGCTGCACTCCGACACACCGTTTCCGGCGAACGCGTTGAAGTTCTACCTGCACTTCAGCCAGCCGATGGAGCAGGGCGTGTTTCTCGACCGCATCACCCTGCATCGCCTGGATGGCAGCGTGGTGCAGGGAGCGTTTCGCGAGACGGAACTGTGGTCGCCCGATGGCAAACGCCTCACGCTCTGGCTGCATCCCGGGCGGCAGAAGACCGGCGTTAATTTGAACAAGGATGAAGGCCCGGTGCTCGTCGAAGGGGAGACGTACACGCTGAAGCTCGCCGCCACGTGGCGCTCCGCCGAGGGCGTGCCGCTGGGACAGAAGTACACTTTCCCCATCACCGCCGGAGCCGTTGATCATGCCTGCCCCGATCCACAGCGTTGGAAGGTTACCGCTCCGAAACGCGGCACGCGCGATCCACTGCACCTCCTTTTCGATGAACCGCTCGATCCCGCCATGCTCTACTCCGCGCTGCACGTCCGCAGCGGCGATCAGGAGGTGAAGGGAGCGATCCATGTCGCGACAGACGCCCGGTCATGGTCGTTGATCCCTGCGGAGGAGTGGCCGCCCGGTCGCTACGAAATCGTCATCGACCCGCTGCTCGAAGACCTCGCCGGGAACAACCTCCTCGGACCCTTTGAGGTGGATCGCGACCAGCCGGTGACACCGGCCCAGGCCACGACGCTGCGCTTTGAGGTCCGGTAGCCATCGTCGGCAGCAAGAAGTGAATCCCTGGCGCGGTATGATGTCACCAGCCATGAACACACATCCCAACCCAGCGCCGCAGTTTTGCCCCGAATGCTCCGAACACGTCACGCCATCGGCCGCTCTAGGCCGGCGCGACTTCATGCGCGTGATGACGGGCGGAGCGATGGGAATGATGGGCGGCACGGCGCTGCTCTCTCCCACGACGGTGCGTGCGGCGAATGAAACGGCACGCGCGGCCAAGCCTGCGGAAGGACTGGTGCGGGAGCTCTTCAGCACGCTGACGCCGGAGCAAAAATCAGCAGTGGTGCTGCCTTGGGCGCATGGCGCTGATTCGGGCGTGGCGACACGCCTCAAGACGCACAACGCCGCGCCGCTCGGCAAGAAAATCGGCGAGCAGTTCACCAAGCCGCAGCAGGATCTCATCCAGCAGACCTTCAAGGCGATCCTGTCCGGCGATGAAGCCTATGACCGCATCAGCCGCCGTGGGAAGTGGGACAACAGCGGCGCTTTTGAAAACAACGGCATCGCCATCTTCGGCGATCCATCGGGCAAGGATCCCTTCTCCTGGGTCTTCGCCGGGCATCACCTGACCTTGCGCTGCGACGGCAACTCGCAGCCGAACACCGCTTTCGGCGGCCCGATGTATTACGGCCACTCCGCCAACGGCCACAGCGACGTGAACGTTTACAATGACCAGACGAAGGAAGTCATGAGCGTGTTTGACATGCTCAACGAGCCGCAGCGGAAGCAGGCGGTCATCGTCGGCTCACCGGGTGACGGTGTGGGGGCGCTCAAGCCCAAGCTGGTGGACAAGCCCGCGACTGGCGTCGGTTACGGCGATCTGGACGAATCCCAGCGCACGCTGGTGGCTGGTGTCATGCGCAAGCTGCTGAGCCCCTTCCGCCAGGAGGATGGCGACGAGGTGATGCAGCTCATCAAGACCAACGGCGGCATGGAGAAGCTGCGCCTCGCTTTCTACAAGGACAACGCGGAGAAGGGCAATGACCGCTGGGACGCCTGGCGCATCGAAGGCCCCGGCTTCGTCTGGAACTACCGGGTGCTGCCGCACGTACATTGCTTCGTGAACGTGGTCGCTCAGGCCTAGATCATTCCCGGCGGGCAATGCTGATCCGTCCTCATGTCCTCCTCTGCGGGCTGCTGCTTGGCAGCCTCGCCGAGGTCGATGCATGGGCGGACGACAAGCAGGCTGCGGCACCGGATTTCCAGCGGGACGTGCTGCCGATCTTCGAGGCGAAATGCCTCAGTTGCCACGGTGCAAAGCGCCGTGGTGGCAAGCTCGACATGCGGACGCTGGAATCCATGCTCACCGGCGGTGACACGGGGCCTGCGATCAAGCCGGGCAACGCGCAAAAAAGCCTGCTCATCGAGCTCATTCATTTCAAAGAGATGCCGCCGAAGAAAGAGAAGTCCGTCGTCACCAGCGCGGAGATCGAGCTGCTGCGACGCTGGATCAACGCCATGCCGCCTGCCGCCACATCTACCAGCACAGCCCGGCCTTGAGTCCGGGGCGGCGCACTGGGGACACCAGGCCCTTCATGGCCCCCTGACGGTTCCGTAGTTCCGCCTTCAGGCGGTCAGATGGCTCAGCCCTTGCCGCCTGAAGGCGGGACTACAATACCCAAGACCGGCGACTCAGCTACCCCTCCCTCACTTCGCGTTCGGTTGGATGACGTGGCCGCCCTCGTTCTCGAAGTTCTGCACCGCCAGCTCCTTGTCCGGCGCGGCTTTCGCAGCGGCCTGCTCGCGGTGCACCTCGCGCATGCGGCGGTAGCCCACGAGCTTGCGCAGTTTTTCATCCCACAGGCGGAAGGCCAGGGACTTGAGGCTGGTGCGGATGGTCAGGGGCTTCACCTGCTGGAAGACGGGGTGCGAGTGGTGGCAGCGCTCCAGGTTGTAGTTCGGGATGCGCGTGCTGAGGTGGTGAATGTGGTGGTAGCCGATGTTGCCGGTGAACCACTGGAGGATGCGCGGCAGCTTGTAGAAGGACGAGCCTTGCAGCGCGGCGGCGGTGTAGTCCCAGTCTTCGTGATGCTCCCAGTAGGCGTCCTCAAACTGATGCTGCACATAGAACATCCACAGCCCCGCCGCGCCCACCACGCCGATGATGATGGACTGGATGATCAGATACGGCACAAGGCCGAACCACCAGCTCAGCAGCAGCGCCATGCCCAGCAGCGCCAGGTTCATGAACCAGACCGAGCGCCGCTCGCGCGGGTCAGCGGCCCGTTTGGGAAAGCGCTGATGAATGATGAAGACGTAGAACGGCGCGATGACGAAGAGCACGATGGGGTTGCGCGCCAGCTTGTAGGCAAAGCGCTGCCAGCGCGAGGCTTCGAGATACTCCTGCACCGTCATCGTCCACAGGTCGCCCACGCCACGGTTGTCGAGGTCGCCGGTGGTGGCATGGTGCAGCGAGTGCTCCCAGCGCCAGTGATGGTAGGGCGTGAAGGTCAGCAGGCCGGTGATGAAGCCGGTGATGTCATTGGCACGGCGCGATTTGAAAAACGATCCGTGGCCGCAGTCATGGAAGATGATGAACACACGGGCCAGCATCGCCCCGGCCAGCATCGCCCCGGCCAGCATCGCCAGCGGCACCACGATCCACCACGACACACTCAGGAAGTGGTGCATCAGGAACCACAGCGCGGCATAGGGCACCAGCGTGTTCACCAACTGCCACGTGGCTCGCCAGGTGGAAGGCTGCTGGTACTCGGCCACGATGGCCTTCCACTCTTTCACCGTGGGAAAGCGCGAGTTCGCCCCGCTCTCCGGGGCGCTGCTTGGATGGCAAGGGCGGAGGGGAGGGAACCCGAAGGGGGCCGTCATGGGGAGGGTGGGCATCTGATAAGAGGGCAAAAGGTGGAGGTGACCGCAGAATCTCAGCGGCCGGTTCCGGCAGCGCGACCTCACCCGCCGTGACGCCGTGGGGTGGTTGGGACGTTTCCATGACAGGGTTTGTTCACCCCGTCGGTTCCCGTCCTGCATCCACACGGCGGCAGCAGGGATGTCGCACCTGAAGATACGCGTGACGTGAGGTCTTGGCAGCGTGATTCTACCCGCGCTTCACAGGTTCCTACTATTCAAAGATCTTCCGGTGCGGATTGATGAAGCCCCATGCGACAGCTCCCACCAGGAACAGGGCACCAATGAGATACAGCGGAGCATTCCAGTCGTAGTGCTGCTGCAACCAGATCACGATCAGCGGACAAATCACGCTGCCAATCTGGCCGCTCGTGTTCATCGCTGCGCCCACCACGCCCGTGTGACTGCCGCCCACATCGATGACCGTTCCCCAGGAGGCACCGAGGGTGAACATGCTCGCCGCCACGGCGGTGGCGATGCACCACGCCGCGAGTTCTGGGTGCGTGGTGGTCGTCGCCAACAGCATGGCGATGCCGGCGACGAGGTAGGAGGCGGCGCCGACGCCGACACGCCCGATGCGCAAGCCAAAGCGCCGGGTGACGGCATCCGTGGTCAATCCTCCGAGCAAGTCAGCCACCGGGCTCAGCAGCAGCGGCAGGCCGGTGAAAAAGCCGAGCCGCATCGAGTCGAAGCCGTGCTGCTCCCGGAGATAATCCGGCAGCCAGGTGATGCAGAAGTAGAAGCCAAAGCTGTTGGGAAAATACATCAGGCAGAGCGGCAGCGTGTTGCGGTGCCGCAGCAATTGCCGCCAATAGGCCCAGCCCTCGTGTTGCCCGGTGCTTTGATCGCGACCCGCGACGATCTTTTCCAATTCCGCCGCATTCACCGCAGGATGTTGCTCGGGATCATCCCGGAACCAGCGATGCCAGGCGATGGCCCACACAATGCCGGGCACGCCAAAGATCACAAACGTCCAGCGCCACCCGCACAGGCCCGCCACCGCCAGCGCGATCAGGGGCGTCAGCCCTCCAGTGACATGCGCGGCGGCAAAGAAGATGCCCTGGATCGTGCCGCGTTCGGATCGGGGGATCCAGCGGGAGAAAGTCCGCGCCATGTTTGGCCACGCGCCGGCCTCACCGGCCCCAAACAGAAAGCGGATGACCAGCAGCGAGCCGAAATTCCACGCTGCGGCGCTGGCCATCGTAAACGCGGACCACCACGCCACAATGCGCGTGAGCACCCGGCGCGTGCCCATACGATCGGCCCACCATGCCGTGGGAATCTCGAACGCCGCGTAAGCGATGGCGAAGGCGCTGTAGATCCAGCTCATCTCATCCTTGCTCAGCCCGAGATCGCGCCGGATGTCCGGCGACAACGTGGCGATGCACGCACGGTCGAGATAGGTGACAGCCCCGAGCGCCAGCATGAAGCCGACCACACGATAGCGGACGCGGGAGGAGCAAGGCATCGGTCAATGAACGAGAAAATGCCCGGTATTCAACCATCGCTGCCGTTGAGAATGCGACGAACTACAGCCACTCGCGACGTAACTGTTCGACGCATGAACTACCCTCCCTCACCCCGCGTCGGTCACTCCCTTGGAAGTTTTTCGGCAGCCTTGGTTGTCGCGGCCTTGCTCTGTTCTACGGTGAACAGCCAGGAACCAGCACTCTCCGCTCCGGTGCGCATCGAATCAGGGGTGAGCGGACACATTCATCCGGCGCTGTGCCGCAGCACGAAGGGCACGCTGGTGGCCACGTTCTGCAAGAAGGAGTTCATGCCGCATCTAATAACCCGTTCGACGGACGGCGGCAGGACGTGGTCGCCGCCGGCGCTGTTCCCGCCGACGGACAAGATTGCGATCTATCCGGGCTCGCTCACCACGTTGGCCGATGGACGGTTGCTGCACTGCTGGAATGTGTGGTTTGCGCCGGAAGAGAAGGTCAAATCGCGTTACGTTGCCTTCTCGCTGAGCAGCGACGATGGCCTGACCTGGAGCGCGCCGGTGAATCTGGCCAAGAATGCCGACCCGAAGATCCACAGCGTCATCCGGCATCCCATTGTGGAGCTGTCGCCGAGTGCGTGGCTGCTGCCTCTGGCCGACCGCACGGTGCTCTACAATCCGCAGACCGGAAAGGAGACCGCC
>CAMCWM010000091.1 GCA_945882215.1 Akkermansia muciniphila
TATGTGAACGATCCGAGCCTCCTCGCCAATGTGCGTGGTGCTCTGGAGACCACGCCCGGCGTCGCCCAGGTGCTCGGCAAGATGGAAAAACATCTCCACGGCCTCAATCACGAGCGCAGCGGCGATCTCATCGCCATCGCCGACGCCAAAAGCTGGTTCACCTACTACTACTGGCAGGACGACCGCAAAGCCCCCGACTTCGCCCGCTGCGTCGATATCCACCGCAAATGCGGCTACGACCCGGTCGAACTCTTCCTCGATCCCGCCATCAAGTGGCCCAAGCTCAAGATCGCCGGCAAGCTCGCCAAGAAAGCCCTCGGCCAGCGCATGCTCATGGACGTCATCCCGCTCGATGCTTCACTCGTCAAAGGCTCCCACGGCCGCATCCCCGAAGACCGCAGCGACTGGCCCGTCCTCATCGGCGACTTCGACCAGCTCCCCCGCACCGGCATCCTCGCCGCCCACGAAGTCTGCAACCACCTCTTCCGCCTCTGCTCCAGCGGGCATGGGTATGGCAATGTGGGGCTTTAAAAGGCCAAACTTGGCCCTGTGCTGGTTATTGCCGGGTGCGGGAATTGACCTGTTTGTTCAAATACTTCACGGCTTCCAAGGCAGCTTCATGAACTGCTTTCTTCTCATTTTTGCGTTCACTCACCTGCTTAAGCTTTGGTAGCATTACTTCAGCTTCTTTGGCGGTTATTGAGTAGCACGCTTGGATGGCAGCAGCTTGCACCTCGGCAACTTTGTCACGCATTAAATTGGAAAGAATGGTCACTCGGTAGTCAGTGCCGAAAATCTCCGGGGCTTGTGCAAAGCAGTTGTCATAAGCCAAAAGATCGGCGCAGGTCACACGCTTTTGCGGCGTTTCAGAACGGCTCAGGATGGTGACCCATGCCTTCAAAAGCTTCCCATCCGTTGCCATTAACACCATAAAGAGTTCCTCGTCTGAAGCATCCATGCCTTTTATGGTCGCTGGATCGACGGCCATGGAACTACAACACACAAGTAAACCGAGAGACGCTGCCTTTAGTGCAGTAATGCAACGATCAACTGGGATGATGGCTGTCATTGCATGAAGTGATTGGGATGAACATCGAGAGTAATTAAGACAAAATCAACTTCTCGCTTTTATGCCTTTACTCATCCCCCCGCCGTGATCTGCACGATCTCGATCACATCGCCGTCGCTCACCGTGGCCGTCTCAATCTCACGCAGCAGCAGCGCGGCTTGATTTTGCTCCACCACCACGGGCTTGCCAGCCAGCCCCACGACTGCCAGCAGCGACTTCACCGTCTGTGGGGCTTCAAACTCACGCTTCTCTCCGTTCAAAGTGATCTTCATGGGATTAGAAATTCGTCATTCCTCATTCTGATTTCGTCATTGCGCCCTCAGGCCACCATCGTCGCGAGGATCGACGCATCCCAGTCCTTCCACACGGGATCAAGGCCGCTCTGGCGCAGCATCTCGGCCACGCTGTGCGCCGAACGCTGATCCGCGATGCCGAACTGGCCTTCCGCGCGATTCGTCTCGGCCTTCGTCTCCACTTCGACGCGTTTGCCGCGCACGGTGAGATGCAGATCATCGTTCCCCGCACCCGTGTAACCTCCCGGCTCGGTGTGACTGCCTGCGCTCATCACCGTGATGCCCAGCGGTGCCAGCGCATCGCGCAACGGTGCCGACTCACGCGTGCTCAAAATGATGCCAACCTCAGGAAACGTGAGGCGAAACGCGCAGATCGTCTGCACCAGCGCCCAATCCGGAAAATCCGTCATCGGCGTGAATCCACCCGCCGCCGGCCGCAAACGCGGAAACGCCACGGTGAAGGTCGATTTCCAGCAGTGCTTGTAAAGATGCTCCAAATGCGCAGCCAGTCGCAGCGCTTCCAGCCGCCAGTCGCTCAAACCAAACAGCGCCCCGATGCCGATGCGGCGAAATCCGCCCGCATAACCGCGTTCCGGGCACGCCAGCCGCCAGTCGAAGTCCTTCTTCGGCCCCGCCGTGTGCATCTGCTCATACACGACGCGATCATACGTCTCCTGATACACCACGAGGCCTTCAGCGCCCGCCTTAACCATGCGCTCATACTCCGGCGCCTCCATCGGCCCGACCTCGATGCCGATGGTCGGCACCAAGTCACGCAGCGCCCGGATGCACTCCTCCAGATAGCCATCGCTCACAAAGCGCGGATGCTCACCCGCCACGAGCAGGATGTTCCGAAAGCCCTGCGCCACGAGATGCTTCGCCTCAGCCACGACTTGCTCCACCGTCAGCGTCACACGCAGGATCGCATTGTTGTCCCGCGAGAAACCGCAGTAGCTGCAGTTGTTCACGCACTCGTTGGAAACATACAGCGGCGCAAAAAGCCGCATCGTCTTCCCAAAATTCCGCCGCGTGATGATCTGCGACTCACGCGCCATCGCCTCGATCTGCGCCGGAGCCTTCGGCTCCAGCAACGCCGCAAACCGCTCCATCAGCGGCGATTTGCGCGCCGGGAGGGCATCAAGCGTGGGGATGAAGGAGGTTTGCATCTGGACTGCTTTGGATAATCCGCAATCCGGCATCTGCAATCCACAATCACCCAACATACTGCGTGATGAACACCTCGTTCCCCTCCGCATCGCGGAAAACGCCGAGTAAAATTGGCTCGCCTTCGCGCTGTTGAGGCGATTGCAGGATCTTCGCTCCCGCCTTCGCAATCGTATCCGCCATTACCAGCACATCCTCGTATTGGAAGCTGAGCCCCGTGGAATTGCGCGAGCCGTCATGACCGCCGTGCAGCGCGATGATCGCATCGCCATGCCGCAGTTCCGTCCAGAAATCGCTTACAAACACTTCCTCCAGGCCGATCACATCGCGATAGAAGGCAACAGCACGCTTCATATCAGCGGCCATGAGCATGAACTTCACTTTTTCGGGTTTCATCGTCTTGAAATGAGGTTCAGCAGTCGTGTCCCGGCTCCAGCAGGGTCACGGGCACTTTCAGCATGTTGGCAATCTGCGTGGCTTTGTCGAGACACCACGCCTGCACTGCCTCACCGTGAGGTCCGCACATGAAAAATTCGACGTTGTTGTAGGATTTTCCGTCTCCAAGCTCCAGGTGCATCTGCACATGCCCACAGGCTTTGGCCGGCAGCACCGGATACACGCTGATCTCGCGAATCTCACGGCGCGGCACTCGCCGCACCGCGTCGCGAAGCTGCAGGATCACGTTATCTTCATCCATCGCCAGCAGCATCAGCACCTCCGGGCCACATGTTTGGAACACTGCCGTCAGTGTGGCATCCAGATCCTTCTCACCGCAATACGGCGTGTATGAAAACGAGGCCACCGCCGGCTGCGTGAACTTGATGATGTGATCTGGCGCGATCATGACGCGCCAAACTGCTCGCACTTGGCAAAAGCGCAAGCCGGGCACACTATGCTCGCGCTTGAAGAACGTCCTGATCATCCTGCTCGCCCTGGCTCTCGCCGCCTCTTTGCTGCTGCGGCGTGATGTTGTTCCGCCGGTGCCTGCACCGGTGGTGTCTGCGCCAGTGATGCCGGCGCCTTCCGTTCCCGAGCCTCCTCCGCCGGTCCCTGCACCCGTGACACCTGAGCCGCCTCCGCCTCATCCCATCACGATCCTACTGCGTGAAGCTCGTGCCAACACAGCGCTGTCCGGTGCCGCGATTGGCTTCTGCCTCATCAATGCCAAGGGAGAGACCGTGCTCGCTGAGGATGCGAACATCGCCTTCATCCCCGCCTCCAGCCTCAAAACGCTCACCACCGCCACCGCTCTCGAAGTCCTCGGTCCAGACTTTCGTTTCACGACCGAGCTGAAATCCTCGGCACCGATCAAAGACGGCGTCATTCAGGGCGATCTCGTCATCAGCGGCGGCGGTGACCCGATGCTTTCCGTGGATGATTTAATCGTCTGGGCCGCTGATTTGAAAAAGCGCGGACTCATCCGCGTCACTGGCGGCGTTCGCGTGGATGGCAGCATGTTTCGCGGCAGTCTCTATGGCGACTTCTGGAACTGGGGAGACATCGGCAACGGCTATGGCAGTGGCGTCGCGGGTCTGAACCTCAATCACAACCGCTACATCATCGTGTTTCGAGCTGGAGCCGCCTTGGGATCTCCCGCCTCAATCCTCGGCACCGATGTGGAAATCCCCGGCGTGGCCTGGAACAACGAGGTGACGACCGGAGCGCCTGATTCCGGCGATGGCGTGGTCATTCATGGCGGTGAAACCACTTCCGCAATTCATCTGCGCGGCACCGTGCCGCTGGGCGCCGCGAAGCTTCAAGTCACCGGCGCGATGCCTGATCCCGCCGGCTTCGCCACGCATCAGTTTCGCCGCGCTTTGCAGGCGGCTGGCATTCAAGTCAGCGCAGGCAGCGCCAGCACGGCTCCGGTAGGGCATTCGCTGCTGCGGCACACCTCGCCCCCGCTGATCGAGATCATCACCAGCATCCACGCCAGTTCAGACAATCACGAAACCGAGTGCGTCTTCCGCATGCTTGGGCTGAAGGCTGCCAAACCACCCGCCGAGGTCATTCGCGAGCATTGGAAGACTCGCGGCCTCGAATTCATCGGCCTGCGAATGGAAGACGGCTGCGGTCTCGCTCGCGCCGACTTCATTCGCCCGCTCGATCTCGCCCGCTTGCAGTTTGTGGCTGGCCAGGGTCCGCACGGAGCCGCCTACAAAGCCTCGCTGCTCTCCAAAGACGGCCTGAGATGGAAAATCGGCGCGATGTCCGGCGTGCGCACGTTCACTGGCTATGCCACTGGCAAATCCGGTGAAGAGTTCTGCTTCGCCTTCATGGTGAACCATTTCACCGATGGCAAAGCAGTGTCAGAGCTGAGCAAGCGGGTGTTGGATGCGATGTTGGGACTCTAGCCGGGTCAAGAGGTCAAGTAGTCAAGGATTCGTCAAGAGTCGTGCACAATGGCACTCGCCACCTTCTTGACCTCTTGACGCGAAGCACTTGACCCCGCCTTGACGCGTCAGCTCACTTCAACTCCTGAATCCGGAGATTGCGGAACTTGTAGGTCTGTCCCTTCTCGCCGTGATGCTGGATGGCGATCACGCCGCTGGCATCCTTGTCATCTTCCACGTCAGTCGTCAGCACGCCGTTCACGAAGATTTTCAAGCTCTTGCCCCGGCATTCGATGCGATAGGTGTTCCAGCCGTTGCGATTGAAGCAGTCGCCCGCACGAGCACGGAAGGCGGCCTCGCTCTCCTTGTTGCCCTTGATCGGACTGGCGAACCACATGCGGCGGCCCTCGTCATACAAACCGCCGCTCCACTTGCGTTTTGGATCGCCGTCCACCTCGGCCTGGTAGCCGAAGACCTTGTTCTTCTCCACATGCGCCCGGAACATGAAGCCGCTGTTCGCCGTGCCCTCCGGCAGCAGGATGTCGCCTTCAAAGATGAAGTCGCCATAGGTCTTCTCCGTCACCACGAAGAACTTCTTTTCGCCCGTGAGATGAATCTCCCCGTCCACGACCTCGATCTGGCCCCATTCATACGGATTCTTCCATCCCGTCATCGTTTTGCCGTCGAACAATGACACCCATTCCTCCGCAAAGGCAGGAATCGAGACAGCAAGGGCGAGGGCGGCGAGAAGAAAGTGCTTTTTCATGGTGGGACGGGGATCAAAGCCGCCCCGTCTCGCAAAACAAGCTCAATCCTGCGCCGCCCGCCACACGCCCTCCGTCATCACGATCTTCGGTGCCTCAGGAATGCCGCGCTCGTTCTGCTGATACTGCGTCACCAGCAGATCCACCGCCGCCGCGCCCAGAACACCCGCCTGCTGGTCGATGCCTCCCACCTGTGGGAAATCCGAGTGCCATGCCAGCGTCACCAGCCTCGGTCGTTTCGACTCCGGCAAGGTCTTGAGCCACTCCATGACCACATGCCCGCCGTCGATCACCGCCTCCGGCTTTTCTTTCCGCACCCACGCCAGGAAATCCGCCCGCGACGGTGTCTTCCGCAACGCCAGCAGCCCGTCCGGCTTCGTCAGAGGATGATGCGCCAGAAAACTCGCCGACCACGCGCGGAACATGCGCTCATTGATCGTGCTGCCGCAGTAGAAGCCGATGCGCTTGCGCCCCTGCTTCTTCAGCATCCGCAGCGCCGTCATCATGCCCAGGAAGTGATGATGATGCACGCGGTGCAGTTGCGGTCGTGCATAGCCCAGACCGATCACCACGCTGCTGAATTTCTCCCACACCATCGAGACATGCCCGCGACTGCGTGAGATCAGCGGCGAGAGAATGAATCCGGGAATGCCGCGTGCTTCGAGGATGCTCGAAAGCCGCCGCGCCGTCATGCCGCGTGCCGCGAGGTGGAATTCTTCGAGCTGGAAGCCGAGCTTCTTTGCCTGCCGGTGCGCACCCAGGATGAGTTGCTGCGACCAAGACGACCGCGCGATCTCCTCCGCCTCACGTTCCGCCCAAATGAAGGCCAGCGTGCGTGGCGATGCCGCCCGCCGTGTGCGCCGCATGTGCGTCATGAGCTTCGCAATGTCCGGATCGGGTCGGTAGCCGAGCTTCTCAGCCGTCCGCACGATTTTTTCTCGCAACTCCGCCTCCACATGCTTCTCGCCCCGCAGAGCGCGGGAAACGGTCATTTTTGAAACGCCCAATACGCGGGCGATGTCGTTTAAAGTGGGACGAGACACGGCTGTTACCGTAACAGAAGCGAATTGATTGCGCCAACAGCCTGTGTTCGTTTATGGCTGCCCGTTCCACCAACCCGCCCTTTGTCATGAAAACCGCCCTTCTCGCCTCACTCATCGCTTTATCCGCCGCGCATGCGCAACCGAAGTGGGTCGAAGCCGAATCTTTTGCCAACCACGGCGGCTGGGTGCTCGACACACAGTTCATCGATGTGATGGGATCGCCCTACCTGATGGCGCATGGCATGGGGAAGGTGGTCAAGGACGCCAGCACGGAAGTGGAGCTGCCAGCGGGCGAGTACACGGTCTGGGCACGCACGAAGAACTGGGTGGGACCGTGGGATGCGCCGGGAGCACCGGGACGTTTCGAGATCAGCGTGAATGGTGAGAAGCTGAAGCATGAATTTGGTGCCACGGGCAAGGACTGGCAGTGGGAGAAGGCGGGACCGGTGAAAGTTTCCGGCAAGACCAAGATCGCGCTGCATGACCTCACGGGTTTCGACGGACGTGTGGACGCCATCGTGTTGAGCGATGACGCGGGTTTCACGCCGACGACGGAGATGCGCAAAAAGATGCTCGGTCTGCCAGAGAAAGCGCCGGAGACGAGCGAGTATGATCTTGTCGTCGTCGGTGGTGGATACAGTGGCATGGGCGCGGCCATCTCGGGCGCACGTCAGGGCTTGAAGGTGGCATTCATCCAGAATCGTCCAGTGCTCGGTGGCAATGGTTCGAGCGAAATTCAGGTGTGGGCGATGGGCGGCACGCGGCGCGGTTTGTATCCGCATCTCGGCGAGATAGTGGAGGAGTTCGCGGATCGCGCCAGCAACAGCCCGGCAGCTTCGCCGGATGAATTCAACGACAAGCTCAAGGAAGACACGGTGAAGGGGGAGAAGACCATCGAACTTTTCCTCAACACGCACGTTTATGGCGTCGAGTTGAATGCGGACAAAAAGAACATCCGCAGCGTCATCGGCCTCGACACGAAATCCGGCAAGGAAACGCGCTTCGTGGGCAAGCTCTTCGTCGATTGCACCGGTCATGGCAGCGTGGGCGCGCTGGCGGGCGCGGAGTTCATGATGGAGGAAAAAGGCCGCATGGGCATGAGCAACATGTGGGTGATGCAGAATCTCAAGAAACCCGTTTCGTGGCCCAAAACGCCCTGGGCGCTGCCGTTGAAGCTGGAAGACTTCCCGGAGCCGAAGGCGATGGCTCCCGTGGGCAAGAAAAATGCCGCGAACATGGCCGGGTTTGATCTCGGTTACACGCCGGTGCCGAATCCTGAGGAATACCTGCACGGCGAGTGGTTCTGGGAGAGCGGCTTTGACAAGCACCCGATCAACGACCTCGAACTCATCCGCGATCACAACTTCCGCGCTGTCTATGGCGCTGTCTCCGCGCTGAAGACGAATCTGGCCGAAAAATATGCGCCCTACGATCTCACCTGGCTCGCCTACATCGGCGGACCGCGTGAATCACGTCGCATCGTCGGCGACTTGATCTTGAACGGTGAGGACATGGTCAAAGGCATCATCCATCCAGACGGCTGCGTGCCGACGACCTGGGACCAGGACCTGCATTACCCGAAAGAGCAGTATGCGAAGAATTTCCCCGACAATCCCTTCATCAGCCGTGCCGAATTCGGCAAGCACACCGATCGCAAAAACGGTTATCCCGTGCCCTACCGCTGTTTCTACAGCAAGGACATCGGCAACCTCTTTATGGCAGGCCGCACCATCAGCGTCGAGCGTCATGCGCTCGGCTCCACCCGCGTCATGCGCACCTGCGGCATGATGGGCGAGGTCGTGGGCAAGGCCGCGTGGATCTGCGTGCGCCACCACACCACGCCGCGCGGTGTGTATGAGCAGTATCTCGACATCCTGAAGGATCTCATGAACAAGCCCGGCGCGATGCGCCGCGACAATCTCGAAGGTGATCTCTACCTGCCCAAAAACGCCAAGAAGCTTCCCGACACTGCACTCTCTGCCGACAGCATCGACCCGAAGAAGCTCGAAGGCATCGTCATCGACGACAAAGAAGCTGAGTTGAACGGCAAGTGGGCGCACGGCGAAGGTTTGAAGCCCTACGTCGGCGAACACTACAGCTATGGCAGCGACAAAGGTGCCAGTGCCCGTTTCGCCTTCAGCGTGAAGCAGACGGGCAGCTACGAGGTGCGCATCTTCTTCCAACCCCACGAAAATCGCGCCAAGACGGCTCCCGTGAGCGTGCTCAGCGCCGACGGCGAAAAAACCGTGACGGTGAACCAAACCAAGGCCGCGCCGCTGCCGCAGGGCGCTTACAGCCTGGGCACCTTCAAGTTCACCGCCGGTGAAGAGTCCGCTGTCATCTTCCGCACCGCGGGTGCGGGTGGGAACGTGCATCTCGACGCGGTGCAGGTGCTGCCAGCGAAATAATCATACTCTCAAATTAAGTAGGATGGAAACGATCTCGATTCCTCTGAGCAAAGGCAAGCTTGTGTTGATTGCGGTCGGCAGTTTTGCACTGCTTGGTCTCTGTTTGGGACTGTTGTTTTACGGTGATCAAGTGCCGCGAATGAATTCTATATTCATCAAAATCGTTGTTGCTGTAGGCGGCTTATTTTTCGCTTTGTGTGGTGTCTTTGGCGTTCAGAAGTTTTTTGATAACAAGCCGGGTTTGATCATCGACTGCCAAGGCATTGTGGACAATTCCAGTGCGATCGCAGCAGGTCGCATTCCATGGGAAGAGATAACTGGCATCAGAATCTCGGAGATCGCCAGTGAGAAGTTTTTGACCATATTGCTATTGTCTCCAGAAAAGTATGCGCAAGGCAAAGGGCAAATTCGCGCTTGGCTGAACTCAATAAACACCAAGATGACTGGCAGTCCGATCAACATTTCAGCGAACGCCTTGAAAATTAGTCTCAATGATCTCTCTGGTCATTTGATGAGCGCCTGGACGTCTTTCAAAAAATAACCTGAACAGGTTTTCAGCCTTTTTGGAACATCAGTTCAACTATGCCACGCCTCTGCGCTTGCTGAACAGGCCGTATTTCGGACTGAAGATGTAGGCGAGGAAGAAGAAGCTGCCGAGGACGACGATGATGGTGGCGCTGACGCTCCAGCCGAGCGGATACGAAAGGAAGAAGGCGATCACGGAGCCGACGGCTCCGAGGATGCCGCCGCCCCAGAACAGGGTGCGGGCGTTGTTGGTGAGCAGATAAATCGTGGCGGCGGGTGCGACCATGAGGCCGACGCTGAGGATGCAGCCGACGGCTTGCAGTGAGGACACGAGCACGAGGATGGTGACGGCGAAGGTGGCGTAGTTGAGCAAACGCACGGGCACACCGAGGCTGGCGGCGATGTTTGGCTCGAAGAGATAGATGAGCAGCGGGCGTTGCAACGCGGTGAGGGTGATGACGGCGATGGCGCTGATGCCAAAGGCGATCCACAGGTCGGAGTCGGCCATGCCGATGATGCTGCCGAAGAGCCATTCATCGAGCTTTTGCCGCACATCGAGGTTTTTGAGGATCAGCAGGCCGGCGGCGAAGGCGGTGGTGTACAGCACGCCCATGGCGGTGTCTTGATCGAGCCGGGAGGTGCGGGAAAGGAAGATGGAGCCGAGGCCGACGATGAGCGCGGCGAAGATGGCTCCAAACAGGGCGCTCCACTGCGAGAGTCCGGCGATCAGCACGGCCACGGCGAGCCCTGGCAGCAGCGAATGTGAGATGGTGCCGATCTTGAGCGCGTCTTTACGCAGCACGACGAAGGCGCTGACAAAGCCGTTGGAGAAACCGATCATCAAACACGCGAGCAGCGCGCGTTTGGCGATGGGTTCGGCTAAGAAATCGGTGATCGTGGGCATCTGGATGCTGGTAGCTAGTTGCTGGATGCTTGATCCTGACTGTCGTAGGCTTGGGCGATGGTCGCTGGAATGAAAGCTTCCGAGACTGGGCCGAAAGCAATCTGGTGGCGGCGGATGAGGAGAACATCGTCGAAGTTGCCGGTGACGGTTTGCAGATCGTGATGGCTGGCGATGAGCAGGCGGCCTTCGGCGGTGAGTTCTTTGAAAAGGCGGCTCAGATTCTCCTGCGCGGGCTTGTCGAGGCCGGTGAAGGGTTCGTCGAGCAGCAACACATGCGCTTCTTGAGCGAGCGCACGGGCGATGAAGGCGCGCTGCTGCTGGCCGCCGGAGAGGGCGCTGATCTGGCGATCCTGAAGATCGCGCAATTCCATGCTGGTGAGCGCGCGCTCGACGATCTCGGCGTCGTGGCGCGAATACTGCCGCCACCAGCCGAGATTCGGGTAGCGGCCCATTTCGACGAGGCCGCGCACGGTGATGGGGAAGTTCCAGTCGATGTCACCGCGTTGAGGCAGGTAGGCGATTTCGTGGCTGCTGCGGGTGAGAGGTTTGCCACGCCAGAGGATCTTGCCGGTGTCGCCAGGGATGAGTCCGGCGAGAGATTTGAGCAGCGTGCTCTTGCCCGCACCGTTCGGGCCGATGAGTGCGAGGCTGCGACCGCATTCAGTGGCGAAGTGGATTTTTTCGAGCGCTCGCACCTCCTGATACTGCACGCTGAGATTCACCACTTCGAGCCGGTGGTGCTGCGTGTGCTCACAACCGCCGCCCCAGCAGACGTGCTCCTTGGTTTTGTCATGCGTGGCTGCGGCGCTCATTTCCAGGAGAAGGTGATGACTTCATCGAGACTGCCGGCGGAGGACCAGCGTGTCTCGCTGCGTGCTTCGAGGCCGTCGGGCTCGATTTCGAGCGTGAGGGCGGTGTCGGGCGTGTTTTCTGGCCAGGTGGCACTCAAGAAGACATCAACGCCCTCTTGGGTGGCAGGCAGCACGGCATCGAGTTCGAGAGGCGAGGCATCGGCCGACGTGATCAGTTCCTTGTCGGCCAGTTTGAGGCTGAGCGTGGCTGGTTTGTGCGCGAAACGCAGACGCAGCAGCGCTTTCACGCTCTGGGCTTCTTTGACGGCGGGTTGGATGACCTTGGCGTTGCTGGTGTTCCCGGTCAGATGGCTCAGCGGCACCGCCAGCACGATGAACGCGAGGCAGAGCAGGAAAAGCTGGATGGGCGGGAAGCCGCGCATGATTATTTTGCGGGAGCGAGGGCAGCGACAAGGGCGCGGACGTTGTGCGCGAGCATCGTTTCAAAGGTGTGGGCGATTTTGGCGGTGCCGTCGGCGATGAGCGGCTCGCCAATCTTCACACCGGTGCTGCGGGCGATCTCGGCGAGGACTTTGGGATTGGCCTGATCTTCAGGAAAGACGGCCTTGATGCCATGCTCGCGGATTTCCGCGATGGTTTCGGCGACGTGTTTCGAGTCGGCATCATCGCTGCGGCCGACGCCGAGGAGCGAGATGGGTTCAAAGCCGAACTCCTTGCAGAAGTAACCGAACGCCGCATGCGCGGTGACGAGTTTGCGGTCTGCGCGGGAGATTTTGGCGATTTCCTTCTGCGCCCAGACTTTGAGCTCGCCGAAGCGTTTGCTGGCGGCCTTGGCACCGGCTTCGTAAGCGGCTGCGTTCGCGGGATCGGCGGCGCTGAGTTCGTCTGACATGATGCGGGCGGCGCGCTTCATGTTCTCTGCGCTGTGCCACCAATGCGGGTCGAACTGGCCGTGATGATGATCATGGTCGCCATCGCCGTGATCGTGATTGCAGACGTAAGGGATGGAGGGAATTTTTTCGCCGACTTCGACGAGCTTGATGCTCGCGCCGAGGCTGTCGCGAAGTTTGTCGAGGTAGGTTTCGAGTTCCTTGCCGGAGGCGAGCAGCAGTCTGGCACCACGCATTGCGGCGATGTCTTTCGGCGCAGGCTCGAAGTGATGGATGTCTCCGCCGGGCTTGAGGATTTCGATGACTTCGACATGCGCACCGCCGACCTGTCGGGCGAGATCAGCCACGATGGGATGCAGCGAGGCGACTTTGAGCGGAGCGGCCTGACCGATGGCGAGAGACAGCGCAAAAGCTGCGAGGAAGGTTTTCATGGCGGTGGCTGGTTGGACTACCAGTAGCCGTCAAGCGTCGTTGTTGCAACTTGATTGCGAATTAGGCTTTGCGCTTGGCCGCTTCCCGCTTCGCGATTTTCAATCCCGCCTCGACGATCTGGCTGCGTAGTTTTTCGAGACAGGCTTTCCAGGTGGCGGGGCTGATGGGGAGGTAGCGGTCGGTGCCGTCGGGGAAGCGCTTGGTCTCGAAGATGTTGCTGGGTTGCTGGATGAGGTCGTCGTAGAGGCCGTGGATGAAGAAGGTGCGGGCGTCGGCACCGTCGGGCCAGGGACTGGGGTGGCCTTCGGCCTCGCGGATGGCAGCTTCGATGGCGCTGAGGATTTCGACGGGGTTGAGCGTGATCTTGAGTGGTGCGCCGGACTTCAGGTAGTCGGCGATGGCGATCTGCACTTTGCCGAGCACGGCCTGGATCTGCCGCAGGTCGGCGGGGGCTTTTTTCGGGTTGAGAGATTTCAACTCAAGCTCGGTGCGCGTGGCTTTTTTGGGGCGTTTCGTGGCCATTCGGCGGCATTTTGCACGGGAAGCTGGGTTGGCAAAGGTTGAGGAAGTTTTTCTGGCAGGAAACGCTGCTGCTGAGTTCGTCTGCTTCGCGGAATCGGAATTCCGCGCTACAACGTCTGCATGCCTAACACCCCTGACACACTTAGTTCACCGACCGGCTGGAGGTTGGATCACTCCTATGCGCGGCTGCCGCAGTCGTTTCATGTGCGGGTCGAGCCGACGCCGGTGCCTGAGCCGAAGATGGTGCTGCTGAATCGGCCGCTGGCGGAGACTTTGGGTCTGAACGCGGAGGCGTTGGATGATGCGGCGATCTTTGCGGGCAATGCGCTGCCGCCAGGAGCGGAACCGCTGGCGCAGGCTTATGCGGGGCATCAATACGCGCATTTCACGATGCTGGGCGATGGACGGGCGATTTTGCTCGGAGAGCAGATCACGCCGAGCAGCGCACGGTTTGATATTCAGCTCAAAGGACCTGGGCCGACGCCGTTCTCGCGTCGAGGCGACGGTCGTGCGGCGTTGGGACCGATGTTGCGCGAATACATCATCAGCGAGGCGATGCATGCGCTGGGCATTCCGACGACGCGCAGCCTAGCGGTCGTCAGCACGGGTGAAAAAGTCTGGCGGCAGGACGGCGGGCTGCCAGGTGCGGTGCTCACACGCGTGGCTGCCAGTCACATTCGCGTGGGCACGTTTGAGTATGCGGCGGCGCGTGGAGAGAAGGCGGACCTGCAAGCGCTGGCAGACTACACGCGGCGGCGGCACTACCCGGAGGTCGAAGGCGGCTATACAGCGCTGTTTGAGGCCGTGATGGAGCGGCAGGCGGCGCTGATCGCGAAGTGGATGCACGTCGGCTTCATCCATGGTGTGATGAATACGGACAACATGGCGCTCAGCGGCGAGACGATCGACTATGGGCCGTGTGCGTTCATGGACGCGTATGATCCGGCCACGGTCTTCAGCTCGATTGATCGCAACGGTCGCTACGCGTATGGCAATCAAGCGCACATCGCGCAGTGGAATCTCGCGCGGCTGGCCGAGGCGATGCTGCCGCTGTTTCACGACGATGAAAAGCAGGCCATCGAGATCGCGAACGGCCTGATTTCACGCTTTGAGGGGCGCTTTAAGCGCCACTGGCTCGCAGGCATGCGTGCGAAGCTGGGCTTGTTCACCGAGGAGAGCGATGACACGGCCTTGATTCAATCGCTGCTCGACTGGATGCGGGACACGAAGGTGGATTTCACCAACACCTTCCGCGATCTGACGAATGGCCGAATAGAGCCGGTGGAATGGCATCAGCGCTGGTCCGAGCGGCTTAAACGGCAGCCGCAGTCAGCTAGTGAAGTGACTGAACTGATGCGCCGGAGCAATCCCGCTTTCATCCCGCGCAATCACAAGGTCGAGGAGGCGCTGACCGCCGCCTCGGAGCAGGGGGATCTGAATCCGATGCGGCGTTTGCTGACGGTTTTGGCCGCGCCCTTTGATCACACGCAGGATTGGCCCGAGTTCAGCGAACCTTCTGGCTTGGAGTCGTATCAGACGTTCTGCGGAACCTGAGTCAAAGACACGCTTTGGCACGAGGCAGTGCAGACGCTGTGCCTTGAAATCACGGTGCGGTGCGTGCAGAGAAACGCATGCCGCAACCGATCCGACCCTGGTATTGGCCTGAAAAAGGACAACCTGAACGCACCGAACCCTTCACTTGGATTGTGGAGGGCGTCATCGCGGCCTCGTGGTGGCCTGATCCGTATGTCTTCGACCTTTACGATGAGAACAACATCCGGGCGGTCGTGAACTGCTGTGAGTTCGACAACCGTCGCGATGTGCCGGAGCAGTTTGTATATCATCACATCAACGTGCCGGACTATGGGGTGCCCACAGATGCGCAGATCGAGCACTTCGTGACCCTGATGGACAAGCACCACGCGGCTCGCGAGGCGGTGGTGGTGCATTGCGTGGCCGGTTGCGGCCGGACGGGGCAGTTCATCGTGGCCTGGTGTGCCAAAGTGGGCTTCATCCCGGCGAAGACCGATCCCGTGCAGTGGATTCGTGCCCGCCGGAAATGCTGCCTGGAAACCCGCGAGCAGAGTGAGTGCGCGAAGCGGTGGATGAAAAAGCACAGCGCAGGGCGTGCTTAGGATGCCTGAGGCTCATTCGGCAGCCATTGCGAGAAGGGATCAGGTAGCTGCATCCAGGCGTTCGAGCCTTTTTTAAACTCGGCGTTCGTGAGCAGTGCGGCGTCGAACTGACGGGGAGTTTGTGAGCGGGGAAAGTGCGAGCCATGCGTCCATAAATACAAATCACTTGCAATTGCAAAGAGATTGCATTTATCATTCATGGCATCACAAACCGCGCATGAAGACCTCACATTTCCTGTTCCTTTTCGTCCTGGCCGCTGGCTCCACTTTGAATTCGCTGGCGCAGCAACGTCATGACCCGGCGCACAACCATGATCATGAAGTGATAGCGCTCGATGAGATCATGATTTCGGCCCCGTTGGACCGGCCACTGCATCAGCAGGCGCTGGCGGCTTCGATCATGACGGCGGAGCAGTTGAACCTGGCCCTGGAGCCTTCACTGGGGCAGACGCTGGCGCGGATGCCGGGGGTGAGCAGCTCGTTTTTCGGTCCGGCGGCGAGCCGACCCATCATTCGTGGTCTTGAGGGCGACCGCGTGCGCATTCTACAGAACGGCCTGAACACGACGGACGTGTCCGCCGCGAGTTTTGACCATGCGCTGAGTTTTGACCCGTCCAATTTGAAGTCGGTGGAGGTGATTCGTGGCCCAGCTACTCTGCTATACGGATCGGGGGCCATCGGGGGCGTCGTGAACGCGATCGATGGCCGCATTGTGGATGAAAAGCTCGACGGCACGATCCGCGGCTCGATGGGTGGCCGGTTCTCCTCGGTGGACCAAGGCTACCAAACGAACATGATGCTCGAAGGCGGCTGGAAAGGTCTGGCCTTTCATGTGGAGGCGTTCACGCGCGCGGCGGAGGATTTCCGCATTCCCGGAAACACCCGCACGGTGGGCGAGCAGGAGAGAAACCCGCCCGCTTTTGATCAAAGCGGCATCGCGCTGAACTCAAGGCTGCGCAACGAGGGCTTCTCCGCTGGATTGAGCTATGTCTGGGACGAGGGCTTCGTGGGTTTTTCGTGGACGGAGTTTCACAACATCTACGGATCCCCGGCGGAAGAGACGGTGTTCATCGACCTTTACCAGACGCGTCTGGACGTGCGCGGAGCGTTCTACAAACCGCTGGCGCTGATCAAGGAGATCGACTGGCGCTTTGCCTGGTCGGACTACGAGCACACGGAGTACGAGGACGGTGCGGACAACACGGCTTTCAAAAACGAGGGTTATGACTTCCGCGTGGAGGTGAAGCATGAAAAAATCGCCGGCATGGAGGGCGTGGTGGGCTTCCAGTCCGAGCGCAGCGATTTTTTCGTGGCTGGAGCGGAGGCGTACCTGCCGCCGTCGGTGACGGAATCAAACTCGCTGTTCTTTTTCGAGGACATCACACGGGGGCCGCTGAGCTTTCAATTCGGCGGCCGCTATGACCACATTGAAACACGCTCCCGCGACAACGACGTCTTCGGCAGTTCGCGTCAGCGCAGTTTCGACAATGTGAGCGGCTCCGCCGGCGTGGTGTTCAATGCGCGTGATGAGTATTCCAGCGCCTTCACCATCACCTACTCCGAACGCGCTCCCACGGCCCAGGAATTGTTCTCGAACGGCGACCACGCTGCCACCAGCACGTTTGAAGTCGGCAATTTTGGCCTGGGTGTCGAACACGCGATCAGCTTCGACTTGAATCTGCGCAAGCGCACCGGGTGGGTCACCGGCAGCGTGGGCGGCTACTACAGCCTCTACGACGGCTTCATCGGTCTGTTTCCCACCGGCGGCGTCGGTCCCGCGCCGGACTTCAACCCCGAGTTCGCCTATCGTTCAGTGAACGCGGAATTCATTGGCGGTGAGCTGGAAACGACGCTGCACCTGCTGCATCCAGTGACCGGCGAAGCCGGCAAGCCCGCGACGAATCTGCACTGGGAATTCAAGGCAGACGCCGTCCGCGCCCGTGACGCCAGCACCGGTCTCTCGCTGCCGCGCATCCCGCCCTTCCACCTCTCCAGCGCACTGATTCTCGAGCAGGGACGCTTCGGGGCGAGGCTGGAGGGCATCTACGCCGCTCCGCAGCATCGCCTGGCCACGAACGAATTTGGCACACCGAGCTACTTTCTCGTGAACCTGTCCCTGACCTACCAGGTGTTGCGGGGGCCGACGACGCTCGATTTTTATGTCAAAGGCATGAACCTGACGGATGAAGAGGCCCGCGAACACACCTCATTTCTCAAGGAACGCCTGCCACTGCCGGGGCGTGGGGTTGTGGCCGGGGTGAAGGTGACTTTTTGAGTGACACTTGGCCTGTTGAGCGCAACCCGCGTGCTGGAGTTCGAGACTCGCACGCGGGTTTTTTTTTGGCGAAGGGAGAGCCACGGGACCAACCTGTGGTAATCGGGCCATTCCTAGCCTGATTGAGGACCGACACGGGAAGGAATGCCCCTGGCACACTGGGTTTTCTCAAAAATGAGGCTCCTCATTGATCATATCGACCAAATCTAAGATAATTGTCATAATAATGTCTTGCCGCTTTGGGTATAATGAATATAATTTCAATTATTAACAAGTCAGCCACAGCATGAACATCACCAACCCCACTGCCAGTCTCCTTAACGCTCCGGGTGCGTTGCAGGCTTTGGAGGCGCGGCGCGCGTGGCGGGAGAAGGAGCAGGTTTCACCACACTTTTGGGTTCTCATCAGCATTCTGGGAGATTTGATCATGGCCGTGCTAGCGGCCTATCTGGCCTACTGGCTGCGGTTTCACACGGTTCTGCGGGATTTCGGCAACTTTGACGCGATGACCTTCCGCCAATACGGCGGTCACATGGCCCTCGGTAGTCTCACGCTGGTGCTGGTGCTGGGCTGGCAGGACATTTACCACCAGAACGTGCTGCTGCGCAGCCGCTGGATCTCCTCCAAGATCGCCAAGGCCGTGCTGATCTGGACGGCGGGCTTCCTGGCCATCACTCTGGCGCTGAAACTACAGCCCCCGATCTCACGCGTGTATGTGATGCTGAACGGCGCCACCGCTCTGCTGCTGCTGCTGGGCTGGCGGATGCTGTTCCTCCATTTCCTGCGCACTCCGGGCCGCGTCGAGGCGCTGCGGCAGCGGGCCTTGTTTGTGGGCTGGAATGAGGAGGCGCTGAGCCTCTGGAAGACGCTCAAGCGCGACCATGCCTGCGCTTATGAAATCCTGGGCTGGGTCAAGACGACCGGGGGCGATGATCTTCGACCGCAGGAGGAAACGTTCCCCTGCCTCGGCAGTCTGGACGAGGTGGAGCATCTCGTGGCCACGCATGCCACGGACATGGTCGTGGTGGCCGATCTGCACGGACCGCGTGAGCAGATGGTGGCCCTGGCGAATCTTTGCGAACGGGAGATGATCCAGTTCAAGGTCATCCCGTCCTGCTTCCGCGTCTTTGTCTCCGGCTTGACGCTGGAGACCATCGCAGGCACGCCGGTGCTCGGTGTCACGCGGTTGCCACTGGACGGCACGCTCAATGTGATTGCGAAACGCACGCTCGACATTCTGGGAGCCACGGTGGGTCTTCTGGTCAGCGCTCCCATCGTCGCGATTTTCAGCGCCATCGTATGGTTGGAGTCACGCGGACCGGTGTTTTACCGCCAGCGCCGCTGGGGCGTGAACGGCGTGCCCTTCGACATCATCAAAATCCGCTCCATGAAGCTCAATGCCGAGCAGTCCAGCGGCGCGCAATGGTGCGTCAAAGATGATCCGCGCCGCCTGCGCGTGGGCGCTTTCATGCGCCAGTGGAACATCGACGAGCTGCCGCAGTTTTGGAACGTGCTGAAGGGCGAGATGAGCCTCGTCGGTCCGCGTCCCGAGCGCCCGGAGCTCATCGCCGACTTCAAGCACCAGATCCCCCACTACAACGCCCGTCATCATTCCAAGCCCGGCATGACCGGCTGGGCGCAGGTGAACGGCCTCCGCGGCGACACCGATCTCAGCGAGCGCATCCAGTGCGACCTGTGGTATCTCGAAAACTGGAGCCTCTGGCTCGATTTTCAGATCATGCTGCTGACTTTCTTCAAGCGCGACAACGCGTATTGATCCCCTCCCGGCTCCCAAACCGACCCCGCATGCCGCTTTTCACGGTCTATACACCCACCTACAACCGGGCGCACACGCTCCAGCGGGTGTTTGACAGCTTGCAGGCGCAGACTTGCCGTGATTTCGAGTGGCTGGTGATTGATGACGGCTCCACCGACGGCACGGCGGAGCTCATGCGGCGTTATCAAGCCGAGGCTGGCTTCACGGTGCGTTACCTCCAGGAGCCGCATCGCGGCGCGCATCATGCGCACAATCTCTCCATGCGTGAATCACGCGGCGAGTGGTGGATCAAGCTCGATTCCGACGACGGATGCATGCCGCAGGCGCTGGAGCGCTTGAAGCATCACTGGGAGAACATCCCGCAGGATCAGCGCGGCGAATTTTCTGGCGTCACCGGCCTGTGCCGGGATCAAAATGGAGCGCTGGTCGGCACACGCTTCCCGTCCGATCCGCTCGACTGCTCGGCCGCTGAACTGGAGTACCGCCACAAGGTGCGCGGGGAACATTGGGGCTTCCTCCGGCTCGATGTCGTGCGGCGCTTCCCTTACCCCGAGGACGTGCCGGGAAATTTCATTCCGGAGTCCTTCATCTGGTGCCAGGTCTCCCGGCAGTTCAAGACGCGCCACATCAACGAGGAACTGCGCATTTACTGGACGGACGCGCCCTCGCTTGTCCATGGCCGCTCCAATCCGCGCACGAACGCCGCCGGGCACCGGCTCATGTTCAAGATGGTGCTCGACCTTGAAAGCGGCTGGTTTTTTGCCGCGCCGCTTCGTTTGATGCGGGCGGCGGTGCAGTACAGCCGTTTTGCCTGGCTCAGCGGCGCAGGTTTGAGCAGGCAGTTCATGGATTTAAGATCGGCCGGCGGCAGACTTCTCTGGCTGATGGCGCTTCCTGGTGGCTGTGGGCTTTGGTTGCGCGATTGTGCGCAGTTTCCATTGCCATGAGCCACCCACCCACCCATGCGAGCGCGAGACGCTCTCGCCGTATGATCGGCAAGCGGTGGACGGTGTATGACGGACCACCGATTAGTGATCACCGCAGCAGTGCCGAGGAAACCTCGCCAGTCCCTCCTGGCATGACACTCCCTGGCAATCGAAACATGTGCCTTCTGAAGAAGTTGTTCACCGGCGGACTATCCACTCTTCCTTCAGGCTGGATTTATCAAAACTTCCCTCGCCTCGGGCGGAATAGCCGAAGCCTTGAAGCCAAACGATGCCTAGCTGACGCCCTTCTTCAACATCGACAGTTATGTCATCGTTCACATGGAAGGCGATGAAGTTTCCGTCGTCATTGCCAAAAAAATTGCCTTCACCTGAAACAATCGCGCTTGAGCAATCGACGGGCACCCAGCCCACTCCTTCCGCAAAAAATTCGGCCTTTGCATGTGCTTGGTAAGTATCACTTGCCTGCCCGGTCACAGCCCGGCGGCCGAAAAGCAGCCTTGCAGGAATATCATTGGCACGCAGCACCGAGGTGAACAAGATGGAAAGCCCGCCGCAGTCGGACTTCCCGCTCTCACAAATGCTCATAAGCTTGCGATCCATGCCCGGCAAATATTCATATCTGAAGTCTTTTACGATGTGGTTGAAGATCCGTCGGGCAAAATCAATCTGCCCTTCTTGAGCTAGAATCTTTAATTTAGCCTGATTCAACCACTCTCCGAATTCAGGGGAGTCGTGTGCGCGCCAGATTTTCGGCGCAAGATATTCTGAGCGTTCCCCAGGGCTAAGCCATGTCTGCCCTTTCTTTCCACCTCCCCCGCGAGACTCCAGCTTCCGAGAATAAAGCTGCGCTTTGATTTCGAATTCGCATTCGAGATGCTTCTTGTCCTTTTCTTCCTGCACCGGCAGTTTTGCGAACCACAAAGATCGTTCGAGCGCAGCAGACTCCGTGGCTTTCTTGCCGGGAGGCGACATGGTGAACAGCACTTCCATTTGTCCAGGAAGCTCGGGGGGATGCATGGCATAGAGGAGCCACTCGCTGGCAGAATAACTTGGTGCAGTGAGTTTGTATTTGTATGTCGCACGCACTTTTTTGCTGGGCCTGGTAGTCAGGGTGTATTTCTCGTTGCCTTTCGCTGCCAGGATGAGTTTCTGGTCTGTAGATGGTTCTGTTTGTGCTTCTCTTTTTGAAGCATTGGCCATCTTTTTTTCCTCAATGAACTGTCGATCTGCTGGGGCTAGTTTTAAAATGGGGACTTTCACCAATCTGCCATCTGAAGTCTTGAGCACCACGTCACTTTGGAGAATCTCAGCAATTTCCGCATCGATGCGATAGCTGCCCGAGATGTCACTCCAAGTGCGGCTCCATGCCCTGGAGGGTGGGATGAGGACACAGGCCAGTGATATGACGAATATAGAGTGTAGGCAAGCGCCTCTAATTCTAGAGCATTGCGGTTCTGGGTTGAATGGCATTGGCCTGGCAGAAAGCTGATTTTGACGGCTTGTCGTGTCTGAGTGCATTGAACACAAATGAGACGAGAAAAACGGGGCCAGCGCAATAAGTTTGACAGACCGAGTATATGCTCCTGGGAGGCATCTAATCAGATGATCGCATCGGCATGCCCTGCATTTTTTCTGAGCAACCACGACGGCTCCC
>CAMCWM010000092.1 GCA_945882215.1 Akkermansia muciniphila
TCAAGACATGCTTGTTCAGATAATCCGTGATGCCTGCCTCCGCCGCCTTCAACTCCGCCATGCTGATCTTCGCATCACCATCCGTGTCGATCCGCACAAACCGCGTCAGTGTGAAAATGTTGAATGTCAGCCGGATATCCAGCTTGTGCGGCTCCGGCTTCACGCGCATCTCGCTCTGATCCGCAGGATGGCCGAGGGCGGAATGACAAATGACCAATGCCATCAGTTGCCGTGTAATTTTCAATCTGAGCCACATCACAGGCAATCTGGCAAATGTCCGGCCTCTTGTGAAGATGTTTGTTTGTGGCCGGAGGGCATGCTTGATTGGCGGATGCCAAGCTCACCCGCTCATCACGTCAGCATCTTTGGCCTCGGTTATGTTGGGGCCGTCACCGCAGGTTGTCTCGCCGAGCTTGGGCATCACATCATCGGCGCGGATGTGCAGCAGGCTAAGGTGGATGCCTTCAAAGCGGGTATTTCGCCCATCGTCGAACCTGAACTCGAAAGCTTGCTGCAAGCCGCCAGACAGGCAGGCCGTCTCGATGCCACCACGGATGCGACGGAGGCTGTCAAAAACTCGCAAGTCAGCATCATCTGCGTCGGCACGCCTTCCCAGGCCGCCGGCAGACTCAATCTCGACTTCGTGAAGAAAGTCTCCGCGCAGATCGCTGCCGCGATTCGCGAAAAGCAGCAGCCGCACACGGTCATTTTCCGCAGTACCATGCTGCCTGGCAGCACACGGGCGATGGTGCGTGAATTCTTCGCCGATCTCATCGAGTCCGGCCTGCTGCAGGTTTATTACTGCCCCGAATTCCTGCGCGAAGGCACCGCCGTGCGCGATTTTCGCGATCCTTCGCTCGTCGCAGTCGGGACGCACGATGGCAAAACTCCCGCGACCACTGAGGCGCTCGATCTGCTCGGCGCGAACGCCCAGATTCTCGAATGGGAAGGCGCGGAGTTGCTCAAATACTCCTGCAACTACTTCCACGCGCTCAAAGTCGGCTTTGCCAACGAGATCGGCCGCATGGCGAAGCATCTCGGTGTCGATGGTGCACGCGTGATGGATGTGGTCTGCCGCGATGAACGTCTCAACATCTCGCGCTACTACCTGCGCCCTGGAAATCCCTTCGGCGGCTCGTGTTTGCCCAAGGATGTGAATGCGCTCAGTGGTCTGGCGCGCATCGAGGGAGTGAATCTGCCGCTGCTCGATCATGTGATCGCTTCCAATCAGGCGCATCTCGACGCGCTGCTGGATCAAATCGCACGCAAGGATGTGAGGCGTGTCGGCCTGCTCGGTCTCGCCTTCAAGGCCGATACCGATGACATGCGCGGCAGCGCCATGGTCGCTATCGCTGAAACGCTGCTCGGACGCGGCTACCAACTCCGCATTTTCGACCCCTCGATCAATCTCACGCGCCTCATCGGGGCCAACGAGGCCGAAATTCAGCGTCGCATGCCGCATCTGGCGCAGTTGCTCTGCTCATCCGCCGAAGAAGTCGTGAGCGAGAGCGATGTCATCATCGCTTCCCAGAAGTGCGTGGAGGTCGAATCGCTGCGTGGCGTGGCCGGGGCAGGGAAGCATGTGATTGATGTGAATGGCTGGCCGGAACTCAAGGCGCTGCCTTGGAGCTACGAGGGTATTTGTTGGTGAGACGAAGCGTAATCAGCGCCTTGCGCGCCGCGTGTGTCTCGTCATCATCCGCGAACCATGGCAACCACCTACCACATCGTTCCCACCGAAGCCCACAACGCACTTGTCCGTGCCGCCTACCAGCACCGCGGCTACACGCAGGCGGAGGCGAATGATGGCGCACGGTTTTGCGAGATGGCTTCGGCGCACGGCATCCGCACGCACAACGCCATAAAGGCGCTGCATCTGGACCACCTGTTTGGCAGCGCCACCGGCGGCTGCAAGCCGGGTGCGGAGATCGAAGTGATCAAGAAACCCTTCGCGGCCAGCGAAGCCTGGGACGGCAAACTGAAGCTCGGCCAGAGCGTGGCCTTCAGCGCGATGGAGCGCTGCATGGAGATGGCGGACAAATACGGCATCGGCCAGGTCAGCGTGGACAACGCCTTCCACTACCTCTGGGGCGGCGGTTACGTCATGGATGCGGCGAAGAAAGGCTACATCGCTTACACGAACTGCACCTCAACGCTCGGCGAAGTGGTGCCCTTTGGCGGCAAATTCCCCGTGCTCGGCACCAATCCGCATTCCTGGGGACTGCCGACACAGGATGCGTGTGGATTCCCCATCGTGATCGACTGGGCCACCTCCACCGTCGCCATGGGCCGCGTGCAGCAGCTCAAGCGTGAAGGCAAACCACTGCCTCCAGGCGCTGCCGTCGATGCCGCTGGCAAACCGACCACGGACGCCAATGAAGCCGCGTGGCTGCTGCCCTTCGGCGCGCACAAGGGCTACGGCCTGAGCCTGCTCATCGAAGTCATGGGCGGCATGATCGGCGGCGGTCTGCCGACGTTGCGTGGTGGTGGTGCGCATCCCGACATCAAATCGAAGCCGTTCCCGGCGGGCGAGAAGCGCACCAGCAGCTTCTACTTCCAGGTCATCCATCCTGATGCCATCAGCACCGGCCTGTTCTCCAACGGCCGCAACTTCGCGCAGAACGTCAAGGCGGTGATCGACGACATCCTCGGTCACGGCAACGAGGGCTGCCTGCTCCCCGGCCAGCCCGAGGCGCAAAACGCCGCTCACACGGCCAAGGCGGGCGGTTTGCTCTTCAGCACTGCCGAAGTCGAGGCGCTCAACGAGATCGCCGATGAAGTCGGTTCGGCACGCTTCGATGTGGCGGGTTTGGGGACTTACGATGTGCCGTGAGCGCAGAATGAGCGTCAGCGCCACTATCACTTCTGGCGTGCCGATGTATCCGCTTTCTGACGGGCTGTCCATTCGGCTTCTTTATCGGGTTTGTGCCAAGCTCTATAGACGAGAACGAGGCGATCGAGCACGATGCTGATGTCCTTCTTTTGATCTGGAGAAAGGCCGGCTTCGTGGGCCTTGAGGCCCTCGTAGGCGGTCAGCAGTTGCTGTTCGGCCTCCTCATGCTTCTTTTGTGCGATGAGGCAGTATCCCAGATAGCTGCGGGCGCGGAGGGGCTGCCAGCCATTGGGGAAGTGTTTTTCATTGAGAGCAATCGCCTCCCGGCAGACGACCTCAGCTTCCGTGTGGCGCTTCATGCTCAGAAGAAGTTGGTAGTGTTCATGCAGGTGCTCGATCCAGCTGGGATCGGCATCACCGGGCTTCACCTTTTTGAGCTTGATCAATCGCTCCATCAAGGTGAGCGCTTCATCGAATTGACCCGCCGTTTTCAGGTGGCGGATGAGATCGAGAAGACTGGATGTCGAATCCTTGTGGTCCGGACCAAGCTCCCGCTCCCGGATCTCCAATGCCTGTCGGAAGTGTGGGATGGCCGATGTCATGTCTCCTTTGTCACGAAGCACCCCTCCGAGCGCATGCTCCACGGCGGCCACCTGCAGGATCGCGGGCTTCCCGGCCTTCTTGCGAAGTTCGAGCGACTCAATAAGGAGTTGCACGGCCTCGTCGCGTTTCTGCAGCGAACTGGCCAGCAGTCCGAGTTCATGAAGATAGCCGTCGAGATAATTGATCTGACTGCCAGGGATGGTGCGGCGGATCTTGATGGCTTCGTGATAGGCGGTGTATGCTTCTTCAAGCTGTTTGCTGCGGTTCAGCGCCCGCGCCAGCTCGATCCATGAGGACGCCGCTTCAGCGCGGGCATCACCGGGTGTCTTCTTGGCCAGTTCCACGCGCTTGCGATTCACGGCGATGGCTTTCTCGTGCTGGCCCAATTCTGTCCAAAGGTAGCCAAGGCGTGTCAGGGCATCACCGGGGATCGAAGCGGTTTCGTTCTTCCCGGCAAGGAGCGACTCATGCGCCTTGGCCGCCCAGTTTGCTAGACGGTCGGGTGGGCCTGGGGACGCTTTGAGATGCTCAATGAGATAGTTCATGCTCGATGCCAGTTCACCGCGCTGGTTCGATGGCAGGGTGGATGCCAGTCCCGCCATCGCCTCAAATGCCGCAAAGAAGTGTGGTCCCGCCTCATCGTGTTTTCCTTGAGCGCTTAATATGACCCCGATCAGTTTCCGGGCCATCCAGGGCTGATGACCCGAGGCATAGTATGTGCCGTAGCGCTCAAATGCCTCGCGTGCGCAGGCCTCTGCGCGTGGATACTCCTTCTCTGTCCTCAGCCAAGAAGCATATTCATACAGCCAGTACACCCAGGTGCCGGGGCCAGGATTGGCCTGACCGCGCTTGAGGTTGAGCAATTCTTCCCGCAGTCGCAGTGCTTCCTTTTTGTGCGTGCCAGAGTTCCACATGCTGGTGCTCAGCTCCGCCGTGAGATTGTCCAGGTCTTGGTGCTCCGCTGGGAGCAGCTTCTTACGCAGATCGAGTGCTTCGCCCATCAGCTTGATCGCACTGTCCCAGTTTCCGGCAGTTTTTTCCAGTCGCCCCAGTTCGAGTAAGGCACTGGCAAGCTCCGGCAGTTCGGGTTCGCCGAGTTTTCGGCAGAGTGCAATGGAGTCACCGATGTGTTTGCGGGCCTCATCGAAGGATTTGAGTTGGGCGTGCAAGGCCCCTACTTCACGCAAGGACACGGCAGTCTCATGGGATTCGGGGCCATTGATCTTGCGCCGCAGGTCCAGCAGTTCTGCGCTCGTCGTCAGTGCCTCTGAGGTGCGGCCGAATCGCTTTAGTGTGGAAATGAGGCTGGCGATGGCGCTGGCAGTGGTGGAATCTTCGGAGCCTTGCATCAGCTTGGCGCAGCGGATCCATTCCTGATGGAGAAGTATGGAGTGCTCCACTTCATTCAATTCCGTCCAGATGGAGGCCAGACGTTTGAGCGACTGTATCTTGTTCTCGCTGAGATCATCTTTCAATGCCAGCCATAGGTCCGTTGACTTCTGAAGTGCAGAACGTGGTTCCACGGTGTCCATCTTAGTGACTTGGGATACCGCCAGCAGATACTGCCCCAGATACAACCATGCATCAGGGTCATTTGGCGTGGCATCACACTTTTCCCGCCAAAGTTTGGTCTCCGTCTTCAGCAAATCGAGCCATCGACCCTGTCTTTGCAGTTGGGTGACAAACGCTGACTCGTTCGCCAGCACTCCGGCTTTGTGCTTCAGGACGTTCCAGTGAGTAGCGTCTTCCTTGGGCATGGTGGTGGCCGCAGTGTCATGGGCTTCGAGCAGCAGGGTCCAGATCTGTGATTGGATGGGGGCAAGTTCCTCAGTCTGTGTTACGAGAGCGGAATTGCGCGCCAGCCCCAGGAAGTAACCCAAAGTTTTGACCGAGGCGCTGTCGGCAAGCTCGGTGTCTTTAAATCCAGCTACCACCAGCTTGAGCAGGTCGATCATCCTGGTGAACTCGCTTTTATCGGGGGACGGCTTGATCTGCAATCTAGCTGCAAGAGCCTGCAACAACGCGCTCATCTTTTCCAGCCTGGTGAAGCCGGATGATTTGGCACCATGCATACGCAGCGCCTCGGCCTCAATGTCGATGGCGGCATGGATGTCACGCAGTGCTTCAGCATCTCTGCCAAGCCGCCATAAGATTCGGCTGCGGGATTGGTGCGCTTCACGCCAGTGCCAGAGCATGTAGGATTCGTCACCGGCTCTTTGACGGGAGACATTGATTGCTTGAATGCTCAAATCGGCCTCTTGCAGGGCTTCTGCATAGCGGCGTGCGGATTCGAGATATCGAACCGCCTCGCCATGCACATAGTAGGCTGCGAGTTGCGCCTGGCCATCTTTCGCATCCATGGCCTGTTGGGAGGCGAGCGGGCGTATGTCCTTCAACAGCTGCACCTGCTCATCCACCGTAGGCATCACCTGCGACATGAAAATATTCAGCCAGACCCGTTCATTCTCGGCTTCCTGGGCATGGCCCAGTTTGTGAATATCACTCAAGACTTTGAGTGCTTGTGCAAAGCTGCGGCGTGCGGTCTCCTTTTGATCAAGGATAAAAAAACCCTGGCTCCGATAGGCGCCGCAAAGCTGCTCTTTCAAAGCAATGTTGCGAGGTTGTTTTTTCGTGAGGGATTCCAATATCTCAATGGCTTGTTCAAAGTGCGGGGCGGCATCCTGATGCCCACGCATTCTTTCAAGTTGCTGAGCCAGGTTAAGATGGATATTGGCCGCTTTCTCAGCCCATAGCTGATTGCTCGGGTCCAGGTTCTTCAAGTCGGCGGCAATTTTCGCGGCAAGCGCTGACGCACCACCTTCGGGGTTGTGTTTCAGGTCACGTCGCCAGTTCTGCAAAAGCTGGGCCAGTTCCAGCTTTACGTTCACATCGTCTGAATAATCTTGGTAAACCTCCTGCGCCAGTGACCATGCGGCAGCCCCTCTCATGCTTCTGTCATCCTTGACCCATCCTGTGGGGAGTTTTTCTCGCGGGATTTTCCCCCAATAAGCATGGTGGATTAGAAATGCCTTGGTCAACTTCGCTGAAGGAGACAAGGGGGTATTTGCTTCCACTTGGGCCAGGGTCTCCGACGCTTCAATGATGAGCCCGTCCGTGTTTGCGTCCGGATTCAGTCGAATGAATTCCAGCAGGGTTCTGGCCAGGGAGAAACGATCGGCATCCGTGGCGGAGGGAAGAGCGCAGATCTCACGACTGAGCGTCACTGCTTCCAGCATGAGCGTTTCTGTCTGTGTCGAATCAGACTCGCGCCCCCAGCGCTGCGTGGATTTGAGTTTGGCTTGTTGCTCGCACGCTTCGGCCAGCGCCCGCAGCCCCTCTGCCTTGCGTTGATTGGCCACCACCCATTTTCTGATAAGAGTGATGCCTTCATTGCCCAGCCGATCCGCCTCCGGTGCCCTGCCGGTGCTTTCCGCCACGGACGCGAGGAGGGTCAGTGCCTGGCCGTGGCGCAGGTCGGATTCGGGCGTGCCGCCCTGCTGTTTCAGGTCTTCATAATGCTTCAGCACGGCTTCACCCACGCCTTGCATGAGATCCAAGCGTCCGACGGGAGCGAGGGCCTGGCTAAGGTCATCCAGCATGTAGGAAACCAGCTTTTCACCGCTGGCACGCGATTCTTCCGTCTGTCGTTGTGCTCGGGTGGCCCGCACCGCCTGCCAGAGGCTTACAGCGGTGGCACTGAGCAGTACGCACACCAGTGCCGCGGCTGCCGCCACCCCAGCACGATTGCGGGACACGAACTTGCCGATCTTATAGCGCATCGACGGCGGCCCGGCGAAGACAGGCTCGTCATTGAGGTAGCGCTGGATGTCGAGGGCGAAGCCGTTCGCCGTGTCATAGCGACGTGTGCGGTCTTTCTCCAGCGCGCGCATCACGATCCAGTCCAAGTCGCCGCGCAGGGTGCGTTTGAGCTTTTCCGGTTCAATATGGCGGTGTTCGGCGATGGCGGTGATCTTGTCACCCAGCGTGGTGAGCTTGGTGCTAGGCCGTGGCGGTTCCTCCTCGCAGACGATGCGCTGGATCTCGGCGTGGGCGGCGTGTTTCAGACGTTCGCGGTCCAGCGGTGTTCGGCCGGTGAGCAGTTCGTAAAGCACGACGCCGAGGGCGTAGATGTCCGTGCGGGTGTCCACATCCCGTCCGTCGAGCCCAGTTTGTTCCGGGCTCATGTACTCGGGCGTGCCGATGAGCTGGCCCACCTGGGTAAACAGGGTTTTGTCGGTGAGTTGCTGGTTGGTGGCACGGGCGATGCCGAAGTCGATGACCTTCGGCAGTGCTTTGCCATCGACGGTGGAGACCAGGATGTTCGAGGGTTTCAGGTCGCGGTGGATGATGCCTTTCTGGTGCGCATGCTGTACCGCCTGACAGATGGGGATGAACAGCTCCAGCCGCTCACGCAGGCTGAGCTTGTTCGCGTCGCAGTACTGCGTGAGCGGCATTCCGCTCACCAATTCCATCACAAAGTAGGGTCTGCCGGTGTCGGTGGCACCGCCATCGAGCACCCGCGCGATGTTGGGATGATCCATCAAGGCAAGTGCCTGCCGCTCCGCCTCGAAGCGGGCGATGACCTCGTGCGTGTCCATGCCCAGCTTGATGATCTTCAATGCCACACGGCGGCGCACCGGCTCCCGCTGCTCAGCCTCCCACACCACGCCAAAGCCACCTTCGCCCAAGCGTTGCAGCAGCCTGTAGCGCCCGATGGTTTCGCCTTTGGTTTCCAGATGCGGCAGCAGCAGGGTGCTGTTCGCGCCCACCTCATCATCAGGGGACTGCTTCATATGCCGGGCCAGCAAGCCTTCCACTTCGACAAGCAGTTCAGGCAACCCCTCGCAGGTGGCAGTGATATAATCGCTCCGTTCCTCCGCTGTGCGGAGCCGTAAAGCGGCTTCGGCCACTTCTCCGGCGGTTGGCGGGCTGGGATTCATGTCATATGACGGATGAAGCCGCATGCTGCCATGCTCCTCCGGTCATGTGAAGATAAAAAAATTGGGGGGAAGGGTGAAGTGAAGCCAAGAAAAATGTCCAGGCTGAGCGCTGGAGTTCTACGCCGCACGCCCGGAAGCCATCTTGGTGGAGCCGCTGATGTATGACATGTGGGCGCACTCCGCGTCTCACCGGGCCTCGCGCAGCGTTTTCACCAGCAGGTTCAGCTCCTCATCGAGTTCGGCGGGGGATTCGACTGTTTGGGCGACCTCTTCTCGAAGCATTTTGCCAAAACGACGGCGCATGCGGAAGACCTGGAGGCGCATGGCGGTCTCGCTGGCGTTGAACTGACGCGCAAGGTCAAGGTAGGGCGCGGTGTCTTCATCCATGCCAAGGCAAGGATGCAGCGCATCGAACAACTCCGAGCGTCGGGTGCGTTCGTAATGCTCCCGAAGTTTCTCACGCACACGCTCGATCAATTCACGCGCCCAGGCCGCCAGATAGATCGTTTCAGGATCGCGATGCTCAATGAGCTCCCGTTCGTAGCGTTCCTCAGAGTTCTGACATTCCAAGGGCAGCACGATGGCGCGACCGCCGCGCTTTTCGGCATTCTCATGACGCAGGTGATCGGCGAGGTGGCGGCCCAGCGCGCCCAGCAGGTAGCTGCGCAGCCGTCCGCGGGCTGGATCGGCGTTCTGAATGAAGCCTCCCGTTACGAGCTTCAAGAAAAAGCCCTGAGTGATGTCTTGTGCGTCCGGTCTGGAGAAGCCACGACAGCGCAGGTAGGCGTAAACCGGATACCAGTAGCGGCGGCAGATCTCGTTCATGGCCCGCCCGGCCTCGGCCCCGTCTTTTTGGGCGCTCAGGACGAGGCTCCAGCGCGTGGTGGGAAACGCCACGCCCAGCAGTGTGTCACGGCTGCGCTGATCGTCTGGGGAGGGGGCGGGATGCATGACTCAGGTTGTGCCAGAGTCCGGGAGATTTTTGGCAGGGCAAGTGAAACAACCCTAACTCGATTGCGAGATTACCCCATGAGGCGACATGCCACCCTTGGCGAATGCCGCTCTTGTCCGGCCTGATTTACCCCTGCCATCTGCCCTAAACCTATGAAACCGACTCCCCGCCGCCACCTGCTCGCCGCGTTGCTGCTGCCCATTCTTTGCCTGGGGCAAACCGCCCGTGCCGCCACCTTCACCTATGATTTTGAAAATTTAAGCAATGGCGCCTTGGGAGGCTTCGACAACTGGGTGAATGAAGGCGGGGCCAATTACATAGTCTCAACCGACATACTTCCGGGGAACGGCACCCAGGTGGTGGGCAACGTCAACTTTGGCGGCAGCCAGTTCGTCAAACGCACCAACGGTGGAAGCTTCGACTTCGGCGATCTCTCTGGCAGTAATTTTCTGACGCTGGGTTTTGACGGGCGTTTCGTCGGTGGCGGCAGCGACCAGATTCACTTCAAATTGCGCAACGCCGCCAACTCGGTGGTGTCTCCGATCTTCGGCTTTGAGGGCGATAGTTTCATGCTCGGCGATTCCGATGCGTCACTGCCCGGCACCATCAACGCCAACGACTGGGTGAGCATCCAGATGACCGTGGACATGAACCTGAACACCGCCAGCCTCTTCTACAAGAATCTCACGGATGGTGACACGGGCTTCACTGCCGTGGCGGGTCTGCAAAACATCAGCGTGCCCGTCCAGAACCCCTCTGTCTGGACTGAGATGTCGCTGCGGACCGGAGACTACGCCAACAACATGGTGGACAATCTCTACATCGCCACTTTTGACGCTGTACCGGAGCCTTCTCGCGCAATCTTCGCCGCGCTGGGATTCGTCGGCCTCATTCTGCGCCGCAGGCGGTGACTCTGGAGAGGGCTTGGTAAGGATGGGGAGAAATTTTGCAGCTGTGTCGCTACTGCCTCGTGACCCTGCTCCTACTTCAACTGCTCCCGCAAAATGCCGCGCAGGCGTTTCAACTCGGCGGGTAGCTTGGCATCCTCCGCAGCAGCGGGCAGTGGCGTATTGTTATTCAAGCGTGCAAGTTCAGCTTCAAACGCGGGCTTGTCAGCGGGCGCGGCTACAGCCAGGCCATTCGTGATCGCCTTCGTGTAGTTTGGAAGCAGCGCGATGAGTTTGGGATCTGCGGGCGAGGCGGGCGGTGGAACCATTGTGGCGGCAGGAGCCGGGGCAGCGGTCTCCTTGGGCGCGCTTGGTTGCGCTGCGGCCGGCAGCGCAGGCAGTTCGCGGTACTCGACCTTCTCGATCACACTGCCCACGCTGCCATGCACTGAAAAATTGCCGTTGGAGAGACTGGCGTCTTGGATCGTCCCGACGGTGCGTCCATCAATGATCAGCGTCAGCACTTCGCCCTCGGCACGGAATTCCATGACGTGCCGGCCTGCGGGATCGAAATCCGGGCTCCGCGCAAACTGGCCGTTCTCGAAGGGACGCAACGACTGGCCGTCCTTCGCCTCAGAAATGTGGGATTTGCCGTCCTTCAGCAAAGTCGCCGAGTAGCCGAGGGGCTGCTGGCCGCGCAGGTTGATCGTCAAAAAACTGGCCGGAGTCGGTGCCGTGACGCGCACCGCCAGATTGGCCAGCGCCTTGCCGCGCTTGCCAGACTGACTCGCGGCGAGATTGATGCTCTCTCCCTTGGCGACACGCCAGCCTCCGGCCTCCTGAGTCAAAATCCCAGTGTTCACATTCCCCGGCACCGCCAGCCACTCAGCGAGGCCGTCGGTCCAGCCGTCGCTACCTGTTCCAGCCTCCACGGGTGCGGCAAGAGCGCGGTCGAGGTCGCGGTATTCGATTTTATCGATCAAGCCTCTGGCAACGGAGAAACCACCGGAGGCATAGGTGGAATCGTTGACCGAACCTCGCTCAACACCATCCACCAGGAGTGTGAGCTTGTCACCCTCGGCGCGGAATTCGATGACATGGGCGGCAGTTTCATCGAAGCCAGCCGGCTTCGGATAATTTACAAGCTCGGTGAGCTGCTTGTCTTTCGACAGAGCCATCCCTGCCACCCCGCTCCCATAGACCGTCACCTGATAAAAGCTGCCCGCGGCTTTCTGCGTGCGCAATATGATGTTGGCGGACGAGTTTTTGTTATCAAGGCGCACGGAATACCGCACCGCCACGTTGGCGAGAGTATTCGGAGGAGACAGTCTCGCGCCGAGGCCGATGGCTTGGGGCCCTTTGTAGCGCCAGGCGGCTCCCTCCTTCTGCAAAGTGCTCTGCGCGGCATTCTCCGGCTTTGCCAGCCACTCCGCGAGGCCGTCGATCCAGCCTGCGGAGTTCGTTTGAGCGATGGCGGCAGGTTTCGAAGCTGGTGTCGAGGCCGGTGGCGCGGGTTTGGACTTCGGCGACGTAGCTCGACTTTCCAAAGTCGAGTCGGCTGATGCCGGGTTCTCGATCTTGGAAGGTCGAGCCACGTCCGGTTTGCCACCGCTCAACATGAACACGGCCCCACCAATCACCACGACCGCGGCGACGATTCCGATGTAGAGGCCGGCGTTTGATATCGCTTTGGAATCTGAAATCGGTGATTTGAGATTTTGTGGTGCCTGCTGCGGAGTCTTCGGCCCCTTGGCAGCGGGTTTCGCGGCGACGGCGGAGCGTTTGCCCGGCGTCTCGGCCACCGCCTGCTGCGGCACGGCGGCGACGGCCTGTGAGGAGTCCTGCTTGATGTGCGGCGTGGTGAGGATCACGTCGAGCGCCTTGCGCAGCTCGCTGGCGGTTTGATAGCGCGCCTCTCGGTCGGTCTGCATCGCCTTGCTGATGATGGCGTCGAAGCGCGGGTCCGTCTCGCCCTTGGTGCGCACATTCGGCATCTGGAACAGGCCGCGCGGGATTTCACCCGTGAGCATCTGGTACAGCATGACGCCGACTGCATACAAGTCCGCGCGCCCATCAATGCTGCTGCCCATGATGAGCGCCTCGGGCGAGACGTAGTCCGGCGTGCCCATGGCGTAGCCGGTTTTGGTCAAACCACTGGTCTGCGCGGGATCATCCGCCTTCGCGAGGCCAAAATCGGCCACCTTGATCTGGCCCTGCATGTTGACGAGGATGTTCGCGGGCTTGATGTCGCGATGCACCACGCCAAACCCGTGCGCGTAGGCCAGCGCATCGCAGACATGCGCCGTGATCGCCAGCGCATAATCCTGCGGCAGCTTGCCGCTGCTTTGGATCATCTTCGCCACGTCCGTGCCATCCACATACTCCATCACAAAATAGAGCTGGCCCTCCGCCGTCTCGCCGAAGTCGTACACGGCCACGATGCCGGGATGATTCAGCTTCGCCATGGTGCGCGCCTCGTTCTGAAAGCGCTCCACAAACTTCGCGTCGCTGTTCTCCAGCCCCGGCGGCAAAATTTTGATCGCCACCACGCGATCCAGCGACTTCTGCCGCCCTTTATATACCGCGCCCATGCCGCCATGGCCAAGCATGGCGGTGATCTCATACTGCGGCAGCAGCGCCTGCAATTCTTCGACCGTGGGGGGAGTCCAGCCACCGCCAGGCTGTGTGCCGGTGCGTGAGGAAGCGGGGCGGGAATCAGTGCTCATACGCAGATGCTCCTTATCGTGAAAATCCTAGCGCAACCCCCGCACCGCTGGCGATGGTTATTTTCGAGAAGTGTCGGTGTGGCGACCCAAAGTCGGGCGGTCATGATGATTTGTGCTGCCATCTCTTTCGTGATCACGACGCTTTCGTTTCACCCGAAAAGAACCATGGCCCACGAAACGCACGGAAAGTCACAGAAAGAAAAACCAACTTCTGAATTCCGTGAGTTCCGTGTCTGCTGTTGGCGATCACATCACTTCCCCCGATGCGCGTCCAGCACGCGCAGGAGTTCCGCCTTGCCGGCATCGGTCATCTTCGTGCCATTGACGGGCACATTGACAAGAGTGGGGCAGGTTTTCAGGATGGGAATCACGGCATCGGTGACCTGGGTGTTATCGAGGCGGAGATACCCCAGCGGCAGTTTCATCAGTTGCGCGACGCCTTGGTCGGTGACGCTGGCACGGAACAGCATCAGGTAGTCCACACCCTTCGCCTGGGCGATGGCGGGCATCCAGTCGTCTGTGATGCCGCTCCCGATAAGCTGGAGTTCCTTGAGTTCCTTCAGTCGTGAAGTGAGGACGGCGAAGCCCGCCGCTGTGGAGGGCGATTTGAATTCGGGAGCATGCGTCATGCGAAAATCCTTCAAATGCGGCAACGTCTCCGCGATGGCTGCCAGTCCAGCGTCGGTGACGGGACTTTCGCCAAGTTCGAGCAGGGTGAGGCTGCCGAAACCCTTTAGCCCCTTGAAGCCTTCGCCCGTGAAGGTGGCGTTGGAGATCACCAACAGATCGCGAAGCATGCGCAGACTGCCGAGGGCGGCCAGTTCGGTGCTGCCGATCGTCACCGGCGGCAATGAGAGCACCTCCAACTGCTTGAGCTTCGCGATGTGCGCGAGGTTCTCCGGCTTGAAGGTCTTCATGTCGCCCAGCGTGAGCAGGCGCAGCTTGCTTGTCGGAGGGAGATGCCCCAGGAACGAACCATCCATGCTGGAAGACGGCACATACAGGTCGTCAAGGTCTGGAAGAGCCGCCAGACCTGTGAGCATTGTGTCATTGAGCGTCGTCAGGTTGGTCAAGTTCAGTTTGGTAAGCTTTTTGAAGCGTGGCAGATAGGCCAGCCCCTCCGCGCTCAGGGGACAACTGGCGAGCGCGATCACTTTCAGATCCTTGTTCAGATAGCCAAGGCCGAGGCCGGTAAACTGCTGGCAGCCGTTAATCGCGAAATTCTCCAACGCCTTCAAACCGGTAAGATGCGCAAAGGCCGCCTCGTCGAGTGATCGCGGGCTGAACTCCAGGTTCTTCAGCTTGGTGAGGCCGCGCAGTTGCTCGATGGGGAACTTGCCGGGATTGGCTTTGAACGCGAGCGACTCCAAATCATGCAGCTTGGCAATGAGAGCCATGGTCTTGTCCGTGTCCTCGGCAGGCAAACCGTAAATGTAAACCCTGACGATGTTGATCTTGCCCTTGGGCAGATCGGCCAGGGACTGAACTGTGCGTTGCTGCACCCCGTCGAAGATGGTGAGATTGCCGCTGCTCTTGGCAATCACCTGCAGCAGTGATTCCGCGATGGCAGGCATCTCTTCGGATGTCGCCTTCGGTGGCGGTGGCAAAACCTTGTCGGCTGCCAGCGGCGGCGCGGTCGGGGCGATGGGCACGGAAGTCTTGCCGCTAGCGGCGGACGAGATGGCAGCTCCGGTTGCGGGTGTGGTCGGCTGCGGTGCCACCGGTGTTTCGCGCTGCGTGCTCACATGCTCCCGCACGGCCTTCACACGCAGGGCGTCATCGAGCTTCTGCGCCTTGGTGAGTTCCTCTTGATACGAGGCCAGCGCACGATCATACGCGGCGTGCAGCGGCGTGGCGCTTTTGTCGCGATTCGCGACTAGCGTGGTCATCGTGGCGCGGTAGGTCTTGCGCAGCGTCTTCAAAATCTCCGGCGTGTCCGCCGCGTCCTCCTCCGGCACAGCTCCGCTGGTCTGAATCAGCGTCTTCTCATTCCGCAGCGCCAGCGCCTCATCCAGCTTCCCCGCCTGCGACACGGCGGCGATGCTGCGGTCCAGTGCAGCGGTGAATTTCGTGTTCAGATCGGCCACGGCGGCCTTGTGTGCGGCGCCGGCTTGTTTTTCATAAGCGTCCTGGAAAGTCTTCTCCAACGATGAGAGCCGCGCGGAGACTGGATCGGCAGGCGACGACACCGAAACGTCAGAAGCACCGGGCTTCATCGCCGGAACAGTCGGAGGTGTCGTAGCTGGCACTGTGGCGACAGGAATCATAGTCGCCGCTCTGGCGGCCACCACACGGAAACCCGGCACGCGGCGGGCGCTGTCACCGCGCGGCGGGGTGCGGAAGTCGGACGGAGTGGCCTGGCGGTTGCCTGACTTGAGGAAGCCGCCGAAGTTGCGATAGCCACACCCACGCAGGACACGCTCTTTCTGATCAGGCGCGAACAAGTCGTCGCACCATTCCCAGGCGTTGCCACCGAGGTCGTAAATGCCGAGGTGATTGGGCAAAAAACTCATCACCGGAGCGGTGCCAGCGTGGCCATCTTTGCCGCCATCGTAATTGCCACCCTTTTCAACACTTCCCGTTCCCCACGGGTTCTGGGGGGCAATTTTTTTCGCGAGATCAGCAGGGCTGATGGCCTTCGGATCATCGAGCTTGTCAGCGACGGCAAGATTCCACTCATGCTCGCTGGGGAGGCGGTAGCTCCGCCCCTCCTTCTGGCTCAGCCACGCGCAAAACGCGGTGGCGTCTTCCCAACTCACGGCAACCACGGGATGATCGTCGCTCTGTACCAGCGGCTTGCCATCGATCACCGGTGCTTTCCAACTCTCATCCACGCCGGGAACCGCGTCAGCATAGGCCGCATAGTCCTTCCGGCGTGTTTCGTGGATGCAGATCAGCTCATCTGTTCCTGGCAGCGCGACGAACTTCATGCCCAGCGTGTTCACAAAGGAGACTTGGGGTGCTGAAGGCGGTGCGGCGGGAATGACGGGCTTCTGTCTTGCCTCCACTGGCGCGGTCACCGTGCTCTTGGCAGGCGCGGGTGGCGGTGGTTTCGGCTTGGGCTTGCTCACCTCAGCCACAGCAGAATTCTCTGCCATCTGCGGCTTTGTTCCGCCCGAAAACAAAAACACCAGCGCACCGAGCACGCTCACCGTCGCCGCCATGCCAAGGTAGAAGCCGGTGCTAGATTTTTGGCGAGAATGCGAGCCTCAGGCTTCGTCGTGGCCTCTTTGCGGATGGGCCCGCCTGCATCGCTATCCGAAGCATTGCGGGCAGGGGCATCCGCGCTCCGCTGTTGCGGCACCTGCGCTGCTGCTTTTTTCACGGCGGCAGGCGTGGTCATGATCACGTCCAAGTCACGCCGTATCGACGCCGCCGTCTGATACCGTGCTTCACGGTCCGTCTGCATCGCCTTGGCAATGATCGCGTCAAAACGCGGATCAGTGCCAAATTTCAAGCCGGGCATCGTCCACATGCCGCGTGGGATTTCACCCGTGAGCATCTGGTAAAGCATCACGCCGATGGCATACAAGTCCGCGCGGCCATCCAGCGGCAGGCCGGGGATCAGCGCCTCCGGGGCCACGAAATCCGGCGTGCCCATCGCCATGTTCGTCTTCGTCAGGCCACCTGCCCCGGCATCGCTCTGCTTGGCCAGCCCGAAGTCCGCCACCTTCACCGCGCCGTCCATGTTGATGAGGATGTTCGCCGGCTTGATGTCGCGGTGGATGATGCTGTGGCTGTGCGCGTAGTTCAGCGCGTCACACACATGCGCCGTGATCGCCAGCGCGTAATCCGGCGGCAGTTTTCCCTGCGAGGCGATCATTTTCGCCACATCCGTGCCGTCGATAAACTCCATCACGATGAACAGCAGCCCGGTCTGCGTTTCACCGAAGTCGTACACGTTCACAATTGCCGGGTGGTTCATCTTCGCCATCGTGCGTGCCTCGTTCTTGAAACGCTCGGCAAACTGGGCGTCCACATCGTCGATCAAATCGCCAGGCAGCACCTTGATGGCAACAGGCCGGTCCAGCGAGACCTGCACCGCCTTGTAAACCGCGCCCATGCCACCACGACCGAGCAGGGAGATAAACTGATACTGCGGCAGCATGGCCTGCATCTCCTCCAACGAAGGCGGCTGCCACATGCCGGACGGCTTGGAGCCGGCATGGGAGGAAGCGGGGCGGGAAGCGGTGCTCATGCGCGGATGCTCGTTAACAGGAAAATCCTAGCGCACGCCCCACGCCGCTGGCGATGGAAATCTGCACGGGGGGCAACAAGTGAAGCCCCGTCCGCCCGCCTCAATAAATCATCGCGTTGTCCGGCGCGGTCGTTTCCTCCACTTTCGTCGCTTCGATGATGGGGACGGTTTGATCGCCCTCCTTTTTGTAGTTCATCTTGCCGACGACTTTGACCCAGGTCATGTCCTTGAACTCGGGAGCTTTTTTGCCGAAATCGACGGGCACGGAATACGGGCGGGCGTCGGCGGCGCAGCATTGCACGAGCATGCGGAAAATGCGCAGGCGGTGGCCGTCGGCGTTGTTGACCTTCTCGGGCAGGATCTGCGCCACGGTTTCGACCATCTGGCCAGTGATGACCTTCTGTACTTCGACATCGCCGCCGGTGTAGTAAAGCTCGGGGACTTCGAGGATGAAGTTGCCTTCCTTGCTCTGCGGCACCTGGGCCTTGAGGTCTTCGAGGGTGAAGGTGCCGTAGCTTTTGGATTCCTGGGCGGGAGGCGGGATGTCCTTCTCGTTCACCTTCTTGGTCCCGTCGGCCATCGCAGCATTGACGGCGGCGACTCCAGGAGGCGGTGCGGTGGCTGGTTTTTCGGTCGTGACGCTGGCAATGACGGCAGGCGCGGCTGTTTCAGTCTTCGGCACTGTCTTGGGCTTGTTTTGCAGCGAGAATTGCTCGGCACGCGAGGTGTCGGCGTAGTTCGGATCGTAGAGACCTTTGTTCACGACGGCGTTCGGGCTGTAGCGGTCCGGGGTGGCAAGCGCGGCCCAAGACAGCGGCGCGGCGAGGATGAGCAGCACGGCGATGCGGCCTGGCCATGAGCTTTCTTCGAGAATGCCGTGCGCGTGGCCTTCGTGGCTGTGGGCATGGCCGTGCTCGTGACCGCAGCAGCCTTCCTTCTTCGCAGGTTCGTGGTGACCGTGGTCATGCCCGCAACTTTCGTCGTGTACGTGATCGTGATCGCAGGTGCCGTGCTCGTGTTTGTGCTCATGGCCGTGGTCATGACCGCAGCCGGCTTTGTGCGAGTGATCGTGACCGCAATCCTTGTGATCGTGGTCATGATCATGGTCATGCGCATGATCGTGACCTTCACATCCGGCGTCCTCGGCGGTCATGGTGAGCAGATTGAAGAGGCCCAGCACCACCAGTCCAATGCCGGACACGAGCACCATCGGGCGGAAGATGCCGTCAGGCGGCAGGTAGTTGATCAAACGGCCGCTGGCATAGAAGTAAAGCAGCACGCCGCCCCACAGCAGGAGCATGGCGATGCTGATCAGATGAACGAGGGTGCGTGTGGCGCTCATGGCAGTTTAAGGTTTGATGTAAAAGCTTTGAATCAGGTTCATCCAGGGCGTGGCCAGCACGCCGATGAGCACAAACAGTCCGACAAGAAGATAAACGACCACCTTGCGCTGAAAGACGCTGGAGTACATGAACAGCAGCTTGATGTCCATCATCGGGCCGAAGACCAGGAAGGCCAGCTTCGCCGCCATCGAGAAGGCGGCCATCGGCGCCGCGATGAAGGCGTCCGAGGTGCTGCACAGTGAGAGCACCATCGCCAGGCCCATGATCGAGGGCAGCGCCAGCCACTCGTTGCCCGCCACGGTGTTCAGGATCGCCTGATTGATCTGTGTGTTGAAGGCGGAGGTGATGATCACGCCGATGGCGAAATACATCGCCGTGTCGAGGAAGTCGCGCATGGAGCTGCGCATGGCATGGACGAGCTTGCCGTTGAAGTTCGCGCCCGGTGCATGCTCATGGCCCTCTTCCGCGTTGGCGGCCTCGATCTTGTTCGCGATGCTCGCCCGCAGCACCTGGCCCGGCTTGAAGCGCAGCACCACGAGGCCCACGATCACCGCCACGAGATAGCCCAGTGACAGACGCGCAATCGTCATCGTCGCATTGCCCGCCGTGGCCCAGGACAGGCCTTCGAACTCCTTGAACGCCGTTAGCGTGCTGATCGCCACGATGGGGTTCATGATCGGCGCGGAAAGCATGTAGGTCACCGCGCAGGACAGCGGCAGGCCTTTCTGCACCAGCCGCCGGATCACCGGCACCACCGCGCACTCGCACACCGGAAACACCAGCCCGAGGAACCCGGCGATCAGCGTGGACAGCACCTTGCTCTTCGGCAGCACGCGATCCAGCAGCTTCGCCGGCAGGAAGGCGTCGATGATGCCCGAAAAGATCGTCCCGATCAGGATGTAGGGAGCACCCTCGAAAATGATGCTCAGGAAAGCCATGAGGAAGTCCCCCATGCGGCTGGGTTCGGGAAGGGCGGCGAGAAAAATCATGCGTGGAACTGTCTAAACGCTCTCAGGGGGCGGGTTCAAGCGGGAAAGCGGATGTGGCAGGATGAATCGCAAAATGGGATTGCTTCAAGCGGGTGGCTTTGGTGGAATGAGAGCATGAATGAGCCACCGAGAAAGCGCTGGGGATGCTTGCAGTGGGGGATTGTGGTTGGGGGGCTTGTGCTGCTTTTCAGCATGCTCATTCCCAATTCGCCAGGCAGTCGAATCGCCGTTCAGGGCAAGCAGATGAAAGCGGTTAACAACTGCAAGCAGATTATTCTGAGTTTGAAGCAGTATGCCAAGGACGCTGGCTCTGCCTATCCCGATGGGAAGCATCCAGAGCTCAAGTCCGCCAATCAAGTGTTCCGGGTGCTTTTCAAAGACGACATTGTGGTGGATGAGCGCATTTTTGGCTGCCCTGACAGCATGTTCAAGCCGGACAATGACCTTGGCCCGCCGCCCAATTTTGAGAAAGCGCTGATGCCTGGAGAATGTCACTGGATGCTGCTGAAGAACCAAACCGATGTCTCTCATCCCAGAACACCGATTGTCATCGAAAACAGTCTCAACGCTTCGTGGCCGCCGAAATGGGATGTGGTGCAGCCGTTTGCGTCATGGTGGTCTGACGATGCCAATCAGAAGAAGGGGCGAGCATGGAAAGGACGGCGAATCATCGTCGCTCGCAATGACGGCTCGGTGCAGGTGGAGAAACTCCGCGAAGACGGTACTCTCGACTGGCATTCCCCATCGAACCTCGATGAGCACGGCAAAAGCTGGATCGACTACCTGACGCCCGAGCAAATCGCCAAGCTCTCCTACTGGGACATTGAGGGAGACGGTGATTAAAGCCACACCGCAACAGATGGGAAGAACGCAGAGGATTTTTGACTTTGAAACGGCATTCAAAACGAATCTCTGCGGCGTTCCAACCTTGCTCTGCGGTGTGAAATCCCCCCCACTACACCACACTCTCTCCAACCCACCGCGCATAGCTTTCCGACACCTGCTCCGGTTTGAGGGCCACGATCTCGGGCACGTCGTAGGGATGCAGTTCGCGGAGGCGTGATTCGAAGCGGGGCCAGACCTCAGTCGTGGTTTTGAAGATGGCGAGCACCTCGGCGGCGGTTTCGACCTGGCCTTCCCAGCGGTAGATGGATTCGACGGCGGGGATGAGATTCACGCAGGCGGCGAGTTGCGATTCCACCAGCGCCGTGCCAGTCTCGCGGGCTTTCCCGAGGTCCGGGAAGGTGCAAAGGACGATCAGGATGTCGTTCATGACCGCCAGCATATGAGATCTGCCTTCATCGACAAGCTTATCAAACGCATGGACCGCCTCGAACCGGGCGAAGTCCAGGGCATCGTGGTGGAGTTGCTGCGGGAGAAGAAATTTCAGGAAAAGGTGTTCGAGGCCTTGCAGGAGGGCGTCATCCTGCTCGATACCGAGGGCAAGGTGAGCTACGTGAACCGGGCCGCCTGCACGTTTTTCGGCATGCAGCAGGATCAGGTGCTGGGACAGCGCCTCGCCCAAGGCGTGCGGGGTCTCGACTGGAACGAACTGCTCAAGCCCGGCACGGTGGTGAGCCGCGATCTGGAGGTTTTTTACCCGGAGAACCGCTACCTCAACTTCTACATCACCAGCATCGACGATGATTCACCGCTGGGCTTCGTGATGCTGATCCGCGATGTCACCGAGACGCGCAAGCGAACCGAGGAACAGCTCGAAAGCGAGCGCCTGAACGCCTTCACGCTCCTCGCGGCCGGGGTGGCGCATGAGCTGGGCAATCCGCTCAATTCGTTGACCATCCACCTCCAGCTCCTCGAACGCCGCCTCAAAAAGATGGGCGCGAAAGGCGAAAGCCTGCGCGAGCACCTCGACGTGGCCACGGGCGAGATCCGGCGGCTCGATTTCATCATCGGCCAGTTCCTCGCCGCGATCCGCCCCACGCAGCCGCAGCTCCAGCGTGTGCAGTTGCGCGAGCTGCTGGATGAATGCGTGCGCTTCCTCCAGCCCGAGATCGAGCAGTGCAAGGTGAAGCTCAAACTCGACCTGCGGGCCGATCTGCCCGCCATGCCGCTCGATCCCGGCCAGATGAAGCAGGCGGTGTATAATCTCATCCGCAACGCCTGCCAGGCGATGCCAAATGGCGGCACGCTGACGATCAACGGCACCTTCACCGACTTCGAGGTGCGCCTGAGCTTTGAAGACACGGGGAAAGGCATCAGCCCCGAGCAGATGGGCAAGCTGTTCCAGCCCTTCGCCACCACCCGC
>CAMCWM010000093.1 GCA_945882215.1 Akkermansia muciniphila
ACTTTGCACGGGCCTTTGCGAACCAAGATAGCCACCACCCGCTCCTCTGCCTCCTGGTTCTCCCGCGCCGCGTACTGTTCGCGCGCCTCTCGGACAAGTCGGACATGCATCTGCGCGGCATAAAGCGCGGTGTTGAAGGCCGCCTTACCACACCAGAACCCTTCTCCCTTGCCACGGAACTGCATGAACACCCAGAAGAGACGTGCAGGCAGGTCGTGGAACTGGGCCGTGAGGGTCCTGTCGGCTGCGGGGAGCTTTTCCAGCTCTTCCAGATAGACGTTCTGGGTGCGATTGAAGCACGGCTCATAGGCAGCCGGGATCGGCAGCCGCATCTGCCTTTGCAGCTTGCCGAAACAGCGCAGGTTTAGCAAGTCGTGTACTTGCCGGTCATAGTACAGCCATGCGGGAGCGGCATTGGGCTTCTTGTTTTCAGGAGTTTTCCAGGCAGCGACATCCCAGAGCAGGCAGTGTTTGTACAGGTCACTCCAGGAGGACGAATCAGCCGCCAAGGTCTCACTCAGCCGCTCCAAGGTCATAGCCGCCCACAAATGTACACGCGCGCGTTCGAAGGTGCCGGGTCCCTGGTCGGCATGCAGCGGAGCGAACTGGCTGTCGCGGCCGCGAAGCAATCCCACCAGTACCGCCGCCAGTTGGTCATCGGCGCTGGAGCGGCCGGGTGACTGGTCGAACACTCCACCGGAAGGCATGAACAGCAGGGCCTCCCGGTGGATCGATTCGTTCATGGCAGCGGCAAGTCGCTCGAGCGCCAGCCCATCGAAGAAGAGCGAAGGAAGATGTACTGGACCCGGGCTGGTCCGTACGGGGTCGCCGGCGCGGCCAATGTTGAGCAGGTAGTCCAGCGAGTCGGTCTCGTTGAAGACATTGGGATCGAGGCCCCGCTCCGTGAGGAGTTTCTCCTGCTGTGATGCAGCTTGGCCGCGGCGCTCCTGGAGAAAGCACGGCCCTGGAGATTTCTTGTGACTGTCGGGTGACCGGGTGTGTTCGCCGAACACCCACTTGTCGGCCAAGCTGCGCGAATGACTGCTGGCACTCTGGCGCAGCCAGTTGGTACGGATGCGTAGCGGATGAAACAGGCGGGCCTCCAGGGCGTGCATCCTTGGCGTCGTACTGCCAATGCGCAGCAAGCTGAGATGTGGCTGTACGCGTCCTCCCGTGGCATCCTGCAGGCCGGCATAAGGACCGGCAACGTTGGCCAGTACACCCGCAATCCCTAACGCGACATCAACGGCATGAAGGCCAGAGCATGCTGCCATGCTTTCGATGTACATTCCAAAGTGGACAGCGGGCCTTTTGGTGTTATGGGGATCATCTGGAGTTGGGGGCGCCACAGATGTACTGGGTGATGATGGAGCAGGGAAGGAGGGAGATGTGGGTGCTGTCATGATGACAATCCGTTGAAGGGTTCGGGCTGCTCTGAGCTACAGAGCAGCAGCCATGGATGAATCTCGGCGTCCTGACTCCCGACGAATCGGGTGTGGCCGACCTGCTGACATGAAAACGCTCCGGGAGCGCGTAAGAGGTGTCAACAACTAGCAGATTGTTGAGTGCATTATTTAGCCGTGACGGCCTGTGCGACAGAAAAAGGCGTCACTTGTAGCCGAACTCGCCATCGGACACTTTTGCACGGGGGCGATGTGAGGTTACCGCCAAGGTAAAAGTAACTGGGTGGGTATCGCGGAATAAAGCAGATAACGCAGATTTTGTCAGAGAGATAAAATTGGAATCGACAATATGAGACACTGGGGGGGGGCTTGCTCGCCTATCAAGCCAATCGGACGACCACCTTAGGTCGGCCGGCGCCCCCGGGATAAATCTTTTCGATGACCAGCTTGTCCGGGTTCTCCGCTGCTAGTGCTCTGATTTCGTGTTCATCGTATTTATTGCGGTCGCGCAGATCGCGGAGCGTACTAGCTCTGTCTGGCTTCGAACCTAGCATATCCACAAGGGCAATAAGCCTCGCGCTCTTTTTATCCTCACGGCTGGCGGAGAGGATCTGTAACTGCTGCGCGGCGAACCACCGCATGAGTTTAATGGCGTTGTCTGCCGTCTCTTGTGAAATACCAGATTTGCCCGCTTCTTTCCCGCGCTCGGCGGCGTGGAGTACAAGCGCCAACCGCCATGCGTTTTCACACCAGCGGGCGGCGTACGCGTTCACGTCGGCAAGATCGCCTCCCGGCAGCCGGTGGGTAACGATTTCATTCTTATAGGCACGGAACGTTGCCTTGATTTGCGGCTGTGTGCAAATCTTGGCCGGTGCGTCCGCTTGATGAAACGTCGTTGCAAGGTCAGCGATAAGCTCCCTCCATCTGTGGCTGGCAGCAGCGTCGATCCCTGGTCGGTCCGAGGTTTCGTGCTGCGGTTGTGCGTGGGTGTTGAAGAGCAGGAACCGGGGCAAAAGACCGCTGGAGGTCATTGAATCGTTGCTTAACAACATTTCGAGTTTGTCCGGTTGAAACAGCCATAGCACCGCGAGACAGGGGCGCAGCAAATGTACGGGAGGGCTGCCCCGGCGATGGACCGTCGTCGAATCCCCCGACCAAGCACTGGTGTAGATGCTCTCATCCGTCATCTTGTTGTATCTGCCGCAAAGCACATCCACAGCCCCGCGCGCTTCGCTGCTGATGCTGGACAAAGCTTCGTTTTTCCCCGCCGCGAGCAGGTGCGCCAATGCCTCCTTGGTCGCGTCGGCCGTGATCAAACAGGGGGCGACCAGGCGCTCCTTCACCTTCTCCTGTTTCCCCTTCAAACTCGTCATTTGTCGAGTCATGTCTTCCCGATCAGGTTCTCCTTTGTTCGAACCGATTCTTTTACCGAGGGCTTTGATCTCTTTCTCCAGGATTTCAGCCCGGGCACTCAGACCGGGCATGACGTTCCTCTTCCATTCCGACACCACCTCGTGCTCGAACGTTCTAAACGGTTCAGTGATAGCATTTGCTGCCACGCCTTTGCCACAGCCACTAGGCGCAACTGCAGCAATGTACAAGTTCCCCCGGACAGATTGCCCCCCCTTCGGTCTCAAGCTCCAAACCTGCTCCTAAAGCGACAGAGACGGTTCCCAGACCACACGCAGCTGCCAAAGAAACAGGCGGAAGGTGTGCCCTGCCAACCTCCTCCGCCATCTGGCGCATGGTCTCAGGCAGGCACTCCAGTGGAAATTTGTTTTCGTCCGTATCCGCAGTGTCAAAATCTGCGAAATCTGCATTATTGGCTTTCGCTGGCGGCCATTGTCCACCGGGATCGGGCCACGGCGGGGGAAGGGGAGGGCAGTCAAGCGGCCCAGCGATAGAACCGGAGTCCGACGCGCCGCCCGGCCACATTGGCGGCGGCGGCGGGTGCAACGTTGAGAGATCGACCATATCATCGGCGGTGTTCATGGCAGTGGTTCTTGGTGTGGTGGAATGGAGGATGGAGTGAAAGGGCAGCTCATTGATTGTTGGCCCGGTCAGTGCGGCATGGGGACGGCAGATGGGTTGAAATAGCGGACGGCCTGCCGGATCCCACGGCGGGTGTCATCGTTGCGTGTGCCTTCGGGCATGCGTACCAACTGGCACGGCGACCAGGTCGCCTTGTCCGCACCCAAGCGCACCGCCTCATTCATGAATGCCCGCACGCTGTTCTCGTTTTCGCCTTCGCAGTAGAACCAGCCGTGCAGGCTCTTGCCACCCGAATGAACCACCAGTGCTAATTTCCGTAACCGGGCCAGATGCCAGATCAGTGCGGCGCACATATCCGAAACTGAAAACCCCTCCTCCAGGAGGCACCTGACCAACCGGCCCTTACGGCTTGAGCCGCCCTCAGCGGGACTGTCCCCGCAAGGAGCGCCATCCGCCGAGAAGTCGAATTCAACGACCAGGAACCTCCTTGGTCCAGTGTTGTCCAGACATCTGGTCGAAGGCTCTCCATCCCTGGTTATGCCGCGTACCCTCGCCATTGGTGAAGGGACAATGAACTGCATGCGCCCCAGGTCATGCCACTCAGTTCTGCGCCTGGTATCGAAGCGATCTTTTTCCCAGCCACAACAAAGGAGCGGATCACCGGGGAACAAAACTTCAAGGATTTGCGACGCTGCAAACGCGCCTCCATCAACCGGTACCGGGGAGTGTTTGATCAGCTCCGACAGGGTTGCCCCCGCCCGTACTATCTTTTCGATAGCACCAAGGTCGGCGACTGGCAATCCGGCAGAGCGGGTTGTTAGGGCGCGGCGGTTTTGGCTGCCATTCCGTTGCCCCCATTGTCCCTTGGTGTGCCGGCGAGTGTTGGGGATCTGGCCAATGATTTCACGATCCTGGACCGTCCTGTTGGCAAACAAACGGAAAAGGTTTTTGGCCTTATAAAATAGCTCGCTGTCGCTCGGGTGCCGCCGTGCCAGCATGCACAGAACACGGTAGGTCCAGTCATGTACTCCGTTGCTTGGCCTAGGACAGGACTCCAGCAGCAAGCGCTCCTTGGCATTGAAGGGTTTCATCGGACCCCGAGCCCTTCCATGCAGTCCGTCTCTCTCCTGCTATAGTTCCAGCCTGAAGTCGGTGAATTCCTTTCCAAGTGGGATGAGAAAAGTGCGCAGTCTGAAACGACCTCTGCGATGCGCCCGGGAGGTGCTACTGCGGGAACGCCCCCGTGGAACGCCCCGTGGTAGAAACCCTGTTGGAGGTCGCATTCATTGCTTGATGTATTTGGGTTCATTGGACGCAATTTTGATTGCGCCGACGCTCCGTTAGTGCAGACTCACTCGTCTCCTCGAAAAAGACCCGTGTGTCCGTAACAGGCGCGCGGCTTTTTTATGCCTCAGCCTCGCGCTCGAAGCGTTCGATTTCGTCTCGGGAAAACCGAATTCCACGACCAATATACAAGGCCTTGAGTCGTCCACATTTTCTCCACCTTCTGAGTGTCATAGTCGTAATCGACCATCTGGCGGCCAACTGCGCAGCGGTGAAATAGATGGGAAGGGTGGTGTCAGATGTTTTCATCGGACCCCGAATAACCGCTCAAATGGGCTCATGTCACTTCTTGGCGTCCGCAAATTGATTGGCGATTCGCTGCTGTGAAATCACCAAGTTGGGATTCACCAATTGGATTTCCTGGGTAGCGACTCCAACCCAGCCTCCGTCCAGATATCAGTCCATTTTGGACCATCCATTTTTTTGGTTTCGTCCGGATGTTTATCTTGAACCATAGTCCGTACTTCTTTCTTTGTCGGGAGGCGGAGATTTTTCTCTACCAACCTCCGAGCATATTCAATAGCCACGCACGCAACAGGGACCATTATCTCGCTATTATCATGTTCATGAGCGTCCCATTGGCTGTCAAGAGCGCCACAGTCGGGGCCAATAAAATTGGGCAGGCTGATTTTTTTCTCCGAATGATAAGGAAGGGGAATTCTCTTCTTTCCATGAGGATGAGATTTTGCTTTCCGTATTGATCGGAAACACAACCATTGGCCAATATATCCAATGCTTTCGATACGACTGACTTGATCTCCTTCGCTGCTCTCGTTCTTTGGGTCTCAATGTCAGTCTCAGCTCCATCTCCATTCTGTAGTTCATGCACATTCCGACCTATGACATCCAGTAAACCCCATGTCGGCGATGCATAAACGCGATGATCAATCTCTGAAAATGTCTGGCGTGTACCGCTCGCGTTTTTCTGTTGTCGTTGTAGCCACAAGTCACCGATCTGCGCCAACGCTAAAGTCGCTATCTCAGCTTCCGTGGAAATCGGTCGCAACAACTTGATGAATTTCATGTACACCTGTGTGTCAGGCCAGGCGAATGGCTTGCCGATGTCAATATTGCCCACTCTGAATAGGCCTGTGAATATCAAGTCAGATTTGATTTCAGGCGCACATCCTCCATCAATGGAATCGATCTTCGGTTGAACTCCGGTGCTTTTGATGGTTGAAAGACTTTTTTTCACCCGAATCTAGATTAAAGTTTTCGCACTGACGACTTCGCTTCCACCGCACTGCCCTGGCCCGGATGCGAGAAGCGCGCCGAGGCCGGCGGTGATGCGCTTCTTCTTGTCCGTGTAATAGGCGGCAGTGGTACTGATTTGCGCGTGCCTGAGAACGCTTTGGGCGGCGAAGATGCCCTGAGTGCTGGCCAAAATAGCACCGAGCTCCTTGCGCAATTCGTGAAGCGGCTTGCGTGCGGTGATGCCGTGTTTCCTCAACCAGGCATAAAGCGTTTTGAAATACGGCTGGCAGCGATATGTAGTGCGACCCACTTCGAGGCGGACCGGGCGGGTTGATTCGATGACAAATACGCCTGTCTTCTTTTCCTTCCACGATCGGAGCAGCACTATTAACGCAGGGTCGAGATCAACTTCACCGACGCTGTCTTCGGACTTCGGCGCAAAGAACTCAGTTCGCTCGATGCGAACCACCGCCTTGGCGAAATCAACCTGTGCCCACATGAGCAAGTCGATCTCCCGTTTCCGTAGCCCGCAAATCAATCCAAGGCAGAAAATCTTGAAAGGCTCCCGTTCCAACTCAGCCCGTGCTGATTCGATCAGCGTGGCTGCGTCGATCTTGCTTTGATAAGCTGTGCTGCTTTTCTTTGGCAGTTGGACTCCCACGAAAGGCAGCGGTTGCGGCAAAATGAGACAGGAGCGTGAGTGCTCTAATGCCTTTTCAGCGAATAGTGAGCGAGCATTGCGCAGAATGCTGGCGGCCGTATTCTCAGCCCTCTTGCGGGCATCTGGTGCGTTTCCAGCCCGGTCGATGTAACCGACCTTCCATTTTTGGATGGCAACGGCAGACAGGGTGGAGAGAGGCAATGCGTCCACGGCTGCAATCCATGCCCTATTCCCGGCTGAATGACGACGACTTTGATAGATGATGCGACCTCGTCTGTCCTTGAGCGGTTTCCCATGTTCGTCCAGCTTCGGCTGATCTCCCACCTCCTCGATTTCGGCGACAAGGTGGCGGAGACAGCGTGCATACGTAGCAAATGTGATGGCCTTGAACCCTGCGGTTGATCCAACTTCCCGGATCAACGCACCGATCGTAGCAAACTTCGGACGTGTCATGGTCTCTGGCTTGTGCTTCGCAAGCGCCCCTTCCAACCCCAGCGCAATCACATCGGTATAAATACCCGCGGCCTTTTGGGCGGCCGCTTCCTTGTTTGATGTGTTGAGAGGAAATGATGTGCGCCGTCCTCGGGCCTGAATCCGGCATGATAGATGAGGGGAACGCGCATCATTAAGCAGCTTTCCCGGCTGGAGCCAATATCGCGAATCGCCTTTCCCGATCACCCTCTTGGTTTTGTCTGCCATTATTCTGCCACTTTTCAGGTTCACCCTTGATGCCGAATGTTTGCGCAAGTCTTCAGCGTTTGACGCTGGAGGCCTTGATTTGTCTTGGTTGCAAGCAATCACCCCCATTCATTAGCGAACATGAAGAAACACGCAAGCTAGAGACTAAGGATCGTCCGCCTCGTCGCCACCTTTCTCGATGCCGCCGGGCACGCCCATGTGGAAGATCTTGCTCACGCGGGCGGCGTAGTAGCCCGCGTTCTTGAAATGTTGCGGCCATGTCGCGCGGTCGCCAATAGCAGCACGCGGACTGATGTAACCCTGCACGCTCGTCGCATGAGGATAGTAGCCGGAGAGAAACGAGGCCCGCGACGGCCCGCAGTAGGTGCCCTGGCAATATGCCCGCGTGAAGCGCATCCCACGCGCCGCCAGGCGGTCGATGTTCGGCGTCTGACACACCTTGTTGCCGTAGCAGCCGAGCGCCGTGGACGTGAGGTCGTCGGAGATGATGAAGAGGACGTTCGGCTTCGCCGATAATGACCCGCCCGCATCGCCGCGTGAAGCGCTACGGGCAGGCGAATGCGGAATGAAGAATGACGAAAGGAGAATCAGCGCGAAGGTTTTCATGGCTGTTTGATCGGTTCCTTCTCGAAATCGGAGGGTGAAACCCAGCCGGCGTTCATCTTCTCGCCGCGCATGAACTTCTCATAGAAGCCTGCGCCGTTGGTGGCGGGGTATTCGTCGAAGATTTTGCCGTTGCCGGCCATGCGCGGGTCGTTTTGTGATTTGAGTTCGTTTTCCATGCGATCACGCAGTTTCTTGATCGTGTCTGTATGGACGGATTCGGCGGCGAGGTTGTGCGCGGCGTGTGGATCGACGGTGAGATCGAAAAACTCCTCGGCGGGGCGCATGCCGAAGTTGAGCTGCCAGAACTTGTCACTGCGGTCTTTGCGGCCCATGTCGAGAATGAGCGACTTGGTGGGGCCGCCGTCGGTGTCGAGGTAGCCGGTCTCGGGATTGCCCGCAGGCCAGCGCGTTGGCTCGTAGTTCTTCAAAAAGAGATGCGTGTCGGTGACGATGCCACGGATGGGATAGCCCCAATCATGCGGCCTTCCCACATCGGTGCGTTCCTTGCCGATGAGAGTGTGATCGCGCTCGGCGATGACGCGACCGCTTTTCTCACTTTCCAAAATGGGCCGCCAACTCTTGCCGGTGATGGGCTGCATGCCGCTGTCTTTCTCGGCGATGCCTGCGTAGTCGAGGATCGTGGCGGCGAGGTCGGTGAAGTTGACGAAGTCATCCACCACACGGCCCGGCTTCTTCAAGCCGTCGGGAAAACGGATGGCGAGCGGCACATGATTGCTGTCCTCGTAGGCGTAGCCTTTGCAGCGCGGGAAGGGCATGCCGTGGTCGGCGGTGACGATGATGATCGTGTCGTCGAGCTGGCCGCGTTTTTCGAGCTCGGCGATCATGCGGGCGAGATGGTTGTCGGTGTGCTCGACCTCGAAGGCGTAGTCGAGCAGGTCATGGCGCACGATCTCGTCATCGGGCCAGTAATCGGGCACCTTCGAGATGTCGGAGAGCTTTTTGCCGCCCTTCTTCACGCCGGATTGGAATTCATAGCCGCGATGTGGCTCCAGGCTGCCATACCAGAAGCACCACGGGCCATCCTTCGGCGCGGCGTCGAGGAAGTCGGTGAAATTGGCCGCATAGTCGTTGCTACCCATGCCTGTGGCCGGCGGCTTGGCTTTGTGTTTGTTGAAGGGCTTGCCGGTGATTGGGCGCGGCTTGCCGTTCGCGTCATTCGCGATGCCGGGGCCCCAGCCTTTGCCGGTGATGCCCATGTGCCAGCCTTTCTCCGTGAGCACCTCCGGCCAGCTTTTGAGCTTCGCGGGAAAGAAGGCCATGTGATTGCCCGCCTCCTCGTTCTGCCACGCATGACGGCCTGTGAGCACGATGGCGCGTGAGGGCGCGCATTTCGCCACGGGAGTGTAGGCCTTCGTAAAAAGCACGCCTTCCTTCGCGATGCGGTCAAACGCCGGTGTCTTCACCCACGGCGTGCCATAAACACCCGCGTGCGCGCCCCAGTCGTCGGCGATGGCGAAGAGAATGTTGGGCTGCGCTGCGCCCTCCTTCGCCAAGGCTACGGAGGACAAGAAGAGCGAAGGGCAGAGGGCAAAGAGAATCAGACGCTTCATGGGAGAGGATTAACGGCGGGTGAGTTTGAGATGCTTCAAGTCGATGCCGGGCAGGGAAAGCGCTTCGAGCGTGAGAGTCGTGGGGCCGGTCTTCAGGTTGATGGTTCCGAGTTTCAAGCTGGCCCACTCGCGGTTGCGGTAACGGGATTTGCCGAGTTCATCGCGATGGGGAAGGGGGATTGCCGGAGATTCAGCGGCCTGGATCGGGGCTTCGAGCGTTTGCATGTCGAGGCTGAGACGAAGCATGGTTTTCGCGGTGGCTCCGTAGGCGAGTTCGACGTCGTATTCGCCAGCGGTGACGACTTCGATGTCAAAACGCACTTTCGCTTTCGTGTCGGTCCAGCCGGTGAGCCAGTCGTTGGCAAAGCCCGGGCCGCTCGCAAAAGCCAACGGTTTGTCATAGAAAGCCTGCGGGGCGTGGAGTTCGACGGGATTGTGCTCCGCGTGGCCGACGGGAATGTGGAAACGCTTCAAGCCATCGCTGGAGATGTCGGCAAACCAAGCGTCATACTTGGCGGCGAGTTCCTTGACGAGATCGGGATGCTCCTTGGCGATGTCCTTCTCCTGACCGGGGTCGTTTTCCATGTCGTAGAGCTGCCAGGGTGTAGCGCTGGCGTCGTTGGCCTTTGCTTTGGAGCCGCCGCCGGAGCCTTGGATCTCGCGCACGAGGCGGTGGCGCTGCGTGCGCACCGCGCCGGGGAACTTGTTTGTCTCGTTGATGGGATTGTGGGTGAAGAGCACGCGCTCGGGCCAGGTGGTGGCGTTTTCGTTCTCCAAAAGCGGGCGCAGACTCACGCCGTCGATTTTCGGGCCGCTCGGAGCTTTCACACCGCAGAGATCGAGCAGCGTGGGGAACAAGTCGATGTGCGAGGTGATGGGTTTCGCGACATGCGGCGGCCATTTCGCCGCAGGCCAGCGGATGAAGAGCGGAACGCGGGTGCCGCCTTCGTGCAGGCTCGTTTTGCCGCCACGCATGCCGGCGTTGTAGGTCTTCACACCGGCGGTGCCACCGTTGTCGGTGAGGAAGAGCACGATGGTGTTCTCCGCGAGCTTCAGCGTGTCGAGATGCGCGAGCAGGCGGCCCACGTTGTCGTCGATGTTCTCGCACATGCCGTAAAAGGCGGCCACGTTGTCCTCGAAGCCCTTGGCTTTGAATTTGTCGAAGTACCTGTCAGGCACCTGATAGGGCGAGTGCGGCGCGTTGTAGGCCAGGCAGCAGAAAAACGGCTCCTTTTGCTTCGAGGTGATGAATTGCATCGCCTCGTCGGTCAGCACGTCGGTGATGTAGCCTTTCGTCGGCTCCGGCTGCGTGCCGCGCAGAAGTGTGGCGTCGAAGTAGTTGTTCCAGTGGCCGTTGTTGAAACCAAAGACATGCTCAAAGCCCTGCCCGCCCGGCGTGAAGGGAAACTGCTCGCCATTGTGCCACTTGCCGATGCAGGCGGTGCGATAGCCGTTCGCTCCGAACGCCTCCGCCAGCGTGATTTCAGCGGGTTTCATCGCTTCTTTGTTATGCGTGACGCCATGCACGCCGGTGCGCAGCGGCCAGCGTCCGGTGAGCAGCGCCGCACGCGTCGGCGCGCAGAAGGAGTTCACATAAAAGCGCTCGAACTGGACACCGCTGCGGCCGAGCTGGTCGATGTGCGGTGTTTGCAGGTGCGGATTGCCGTGGATGGAGAAATCGCCGTAGCCTTGATCGTCGGTGATGATGAGCAGCACGTTCGGCTGCGCGGCGTATGACGATTGCAGGAGGATGAATGACGAAACCAGGAAGAAAAAGAACCGCATGGTTTCCGAACGACAGCCGACAGATGCTTGTTGCCGCCGATTGCGAGGGACAGGCGCACTCAACCATCCAGATCCTGGAACGACTGGATGGTCCAGCCTCCGGGGCCAAGGACGAGGGTGTAGGAACGAACGGCTCCAGCATCCTTGGGGCCGACGACGACCGTGGCCTGACGGCCCGTGTTGGCTTTCTCGAGGCAGACCACGGTTTCGGGCTTGTTGTTGACGGTGACGCGGACCTCGATGCGTGTGGGTGTGTAGGTGGGCGATCCGACACGGATTTTGCCGCCGGTGAGACGATGTGCCTCGTCGAGGAAGTGAATGTAGGCGACTTCAACGGGCGGCGTGCCTTTGTCATCGAATGCACCAACGGGATCAGCGAGGATCGCGGGCTTGTCCGAAGCGGGAACGCTCGAAGGCGGTGTGGCAGCAGCATCGGGAACAGGAGTTTTAAACTTCTCCCATAACATGGCACCGCCAATTCCGACGACCGCTGCGACGATGACGAAAACAACGAGGAGGATGACAGTGGATGAGCTTTGTCTGGATGGGGCCGGAGCAACAGCGGAGACGGCGGGAGGTGGAGCCGACGGCTGCGTTGAGGGCGGTGTTGTAGTGCCAATGCGGTGGCCGCATTGATCACAGAATGAATTGCCGGGCGTGAGCGCGGCACCGCATTGAGTGCAGAAGGCTGGTTTGGAGTCGGGCATGGTCAGGATGCAGGTGCGCCGCAGTGGCCGCAGAATTTGGACGTGGCCTTGGCGAGCGGTTTGCCGCACTGTTTGCACAGCGGCGGTGTGGATGCGGGTGATGCTTTCTGCTGTGGTGGTGGCGTGGCGGCAGGATGTGGCTCAGGTGATGCGGTGGCATGTGGTGGTGTGGCCTCGGGATGGGAGGGCGTGCCACAGGTCGGACAAACGTCTGCTTCCATGGCGAAACGAGCACCGCAGACGGTGCAGGTGCGTTTGGCGGCTGGTGCAGGAGCAGATGCAGCAGCGACAGGCATCTCTGCGGTGGCGGGACCGATGCGCAGCAGTTCTTCCAGCAACTTGCGTGTGTCGTCGAGCGTGAGAGAGGCGAGGGCGCTTTCTTTGCCGCCCACGTCGAGCAGATGCAGGTCGTGTGGCGAGCGAACAAGCAGAACGGCCTCATGGGTCTCGATGTCGGCGTCGTTTTGACTGGTGAAGCGCAGCCCGATTTTGGTCAGATGATGCCTGAAGGCAGCGGCGAAGGCGAATCCGCTCGTGGTGAGCCGGTAATCATTGCCTTGCGGCGTGATGAGGTCGTGCGCGACGAGATCGGCGAGCGCGGGAGCGAGTTCCTCCGCCCATGGCATGACCTCGACGGAATGCGGGAGCACTTTGTCGAAGAAGTAGAGCGGCCAGCGGAAGTCTTCGGTGCTGCCCTCATGCATCACGTCCGGCAGCACGGATGGATCGAAGCTGATCGGTGACTCGAGATGACCGAGGCATGCATGCAGATGCGCGGCCTGAAGCAGATGCAGGATGCCGAGGAAGAGCAGGGAAGAGGAGGTGTTCAAACAGCAGCGGTAGGGCGTGCTGCGCAGCGGGATACTTTCCTGAAGCACTTCCATGAGCACGCGGAGCAGATCCTCCGGCGTGAGCAGGCGCAGATGCCAGCGTGTGCCGGCGAAGAACATGAACGTCCAGGCCGGACCAGTGGCGGGATGCCATGCGAGGATGACACGGCGCACTTCGAGATCGCCGAGCGTGTAGTGCAACGTCCCAGCGCGGCCGGGATTGGCCACGGCGGAGATCATGGCGGTGGTGATGTTTCGCCGCTCGGGGGAGAGTTGCTCCAAAAACGCCTTCACTTCCGCCTCGACCTCGGGCGTGGGCAGGACGCGTGGAAGGCGCGAGAGACTGCCATAAGCTTCGCCGATCAGCGATGAGGCCGCCACGAGTTCCGCGCCGGTGGCGACGAGATCTTTGCCTTCGTAGTTCATGAGCGTGGTTAGGATGAAGAGTTAGTTTTGATCGAGCGCGCCCTTGGTGAGCGTCTGTCCGAGGATGCGGCCGGTGTTGGGCGGCAGGACAAGTTTGGGAGGTTTTGGCAGGCCGCTGGGCTTGAATTTTTGCAGGCTCTCCAGCGTGCTGGACATCTGCTGCACGACTTTTTCCGGAGTGTAGCCGATCTGGGCGAGTTTTTGCTCCACCTGCGCGGGAGAGAAGCCGGGTTTGCCGCACTGCTCCATGATGCCGGCGGCCTCCGTGAGCTTCGGCGGCACATTGGCGACGGTTTTGCCCATGCTGGAGTTCAGCGCGTCCACGCGGCCTTGAATCTGGTTTTTGAACTGCTTCGTCGTCTGGCGGAAGCCTTCCTCCATCTTGCCCTCGGCGGCGGAGGAGAGGTTGTTCGCGCGGTGCTGAAGTTCGGCGGCTTTTTCGAGGTTTCCGGCGGCGGCCTCCTTCTTGGCGAGTTCGGTGAGCTTCGTGGCGTCCTTCTGCATGTTCTGCGCCTCGTTGCGCCATTCGTATTGCTTGTGCTCCATCGTCTTGCCGACGCCTTCGACGTCGCTGAAATCACGCCCCTTCACGTTGCTGTTGGTGGCGGTTTGCAGGTCTTTGTCACCGGTGCCGTAGGCCTCCGCATCGAGACGGTCGGTGACGGACTGGTCCATCTTGTGGTTGTAGTCATTGATGGCTTTTGAATCGACGACGGGCTTGCCGTTGCCGTCGAGCTTCACACTGCCGTCCGGGTGCGTTTCATACGGCAGCTTGCCTTCATGGCGGGCTTTGTAGAACTCCTCGTTGTAGATGCGTTTCGCATCCGTCTTCGGCACATCGACATGGCCGCTGAACGGCTTCCCCGTGCGCGGGTCGATGCCGTCCTGCGGCACGCGGTAGGTCACGTCCTGGTCAAAGCTGGCCTTCTTCGGATTGACGTTGTCGGGCACCTTGCCGGGTGTTTGCACAAAGTCGTCGCCATGCGTTTTCGGCGCGCCCTTGGGTTTCTTCGCGAAGCCGCTCGGATCAGGCGTCGGCACATCACCCGGTTTGTTGGTGGGTTGAACCACCTTCACTTTATCAGGGGGGACTCCATATTCCTTGGCGATGCGCTGCTTCGCGGCGTCGTGCGCCTGGTTGTATGATTTGCCGAGATCCTCGCTGAAACCTTTGCGCACATTGTCCGCCGCGTCGCCCGTGCGTCCATTGAGCGACTGCATCGCGTGCTTGTCCTGCTGCACGGCATCCAGTGCCTTCCGGACATCGGCAGCGCTTTCGGGCGTGGGATTGTTGCGATGCTGGTTCATCGCCTCTTCGAGTTGATCGACCTTCTTGCTGCCCATCTCGCGGCCTTTTTCGAAGGCATCGGTGCGATCTTTGACCGAGGCATCCGACGGGCCGGGCAGCTTGGTGCTGGGCAGATCGGGATTCTTCGGTTTTGGCCCGCCCACGAAATCCTTCACGTCCTTTTGCAGGTATTTGCCCGCTTTCTCCAACTGATCCTTCGCGGCGCGATCAAGGTCGGTGCCCTTCAAGGTGGCGTCGTAGGCCGCGCCCGCAGTCTTGCCGGTCAATGCTAGGCCCTTTTCCATCACGCGGCCCACGCTTTCGTCAAAGATGACCTTGCCCGCGGCATTCGTGAAAGCCTCCATGCCGCTCTTGCCCGCCATCACATCGTCGTGAACGCCATACATCTTTTCGGCGACCTCCATGCCATACTCCGACTGGCCGCCGGTGGCCGCGCCGAGAAGACCGCGCAGCACCATTGCCTTGTAGGAGGTTTCACCATCGGAGTTCGTGCCGGTGAAAACTTCGCGAGCGGTGCTCTGCGCACCATCTTTGACCCAGTTGGCGTCGCGAGCCTCCTGACGTGACTTCTCGGCATCCATCTCCTTGCCGACGAGACTGCGGATTTTCTTGATCTGATCTGACGGCGGTGGTTTGCCCGCGAGCAGGTCCTTCGACATCTGATTGAGCTTCTCCAGCATCTTTTCCGACTGGCCGTCGGTGTAGCTGAGATTGCCCTGCGCCTGGAGGTTGCGAATGCCCTCGGCGGTCTTGTGAATGTCCTGCAGCGTCTGCGCCTCCTGCTTGTGCTGTTGCACCATCTGCTCCAGCACCGGATCAGGCCGCCAGATGTCGCGCTCGCGGGCGGTGTAGGAGATGGTGGCTCCCTTTTCGGCGAGATCCTTGTTCAGCCGGTCACGTTCCCGTGTGAGGCGGTCGATCTCACGATCATGCTCGCTGGTGTCGCGGCCCGCGGCTTTCAAACCATCGCGGATCGATTGCACGAAGCCGATTTGCTCGACGGTGTTCTTGTAATCGTTCTGTGTCTGGCGGGTGTTTTCAGCCGCGATGAGTGAGTTCCTGAAGTTGTTCGCCGCCTCCTCGGTCGGGAAGTAATGTTCTTTGCCGTCGTCATCCTTCATCATCCAGCCCTGTCCTGGCGGGCCTTCGCCAGGAGCCAGTCCGCTGCCTACGGTTTCACCTGCTGTTTGCCCCAAGGCGTTGCCAACACCCGTGGCGGTGCCAACCACGGCGCTTTGACCGAGCAAATTCATGCCACCTTCTGCGGCGAAGCGGGAGGGATCCGCGCCCCATTCTGGGAGACCCGAGTCATCCGCCCCAAGATCCTCGCAGACCAGGAAAGCCAGCATACCGGCTGCGACACCGGTTCCGGGCAGCGGAGGAGGCGGTTTGCCTTTCCGGGGACTCCCACCGCGCAGCACACCGATGATGAAACCGAACATCGAGGCCACCGTTCCCCACAAGGCGGTGGCGACGGGGAAAAAGAACGTCGAGGCCGGCGCGGTCTTTGTCAGTGTGGGCACCATCAGCATCGTGGGAAACTTTGCCACATCATGATAGCCGCCGCTGAGGCCCACGGTGGAGAAGTGGATGATCAAACCGAGAGCCGCGCCTTGCAGGAAGGCCTGCGTCTTGGATTTGATCATGCGCACCGGGTAGAGCAGCAGCCTTTTTAGCGAGAACTTCCCCTGCGCGTCAAAGATGCCGCTCGCGCTCTTCACGAACTGCAGCAGCAGACGAGGTGTTTTGAGAATGAGCTGCTTCACATGCAGTTCCCCCGCTGTCCATGCGGGATGCGTCGCCACCGCAGCATCAAACCGCGCCACCGAGCAACCCGACAGCCGGTCGTGAAGACCGCGCATGCCGAGCAAAGAGAGCAGCACCGCCACCTGGATGCCCGCGCCTGCAAAAAACACGAGACGATTCAGCAGCCACGGCTCGCTGCGCATCGGCGACCCCATCTGAATCTGCCACAGCACCATGCAGAGGAACATCGTACCCGCGAAGACGCCGATCTTGATCATCCAGCGTTTCTTCAGCATCACGAAGCCCGGCTTGCCACCTTCGGCAGTCACGACGCGCACACCGGCGATGCGTTTGCCCGGCGAACGCCCGCCCGCAACTTCCGTGAACCAATACAACGCGGCCACCAGCAGCGGCAGCCATGGAATGAGCGTCGTGGTCTGACCACCAAAGGGCAGCGGGAAACGCCAGCTCGTCCATGCTGAGACCCAAATCATCTGTCCGATCAACCAGGCACTGCCAAAGATGATCGCCGCGTCGATCGTGCTGGCTTTCACACGATCTGCCAGCGCCGCAGGCGGCAACGGCGGCGGTGGAGTGCCGCCGCTTATCATGACATGCACCGGCCCTTGTCGTTGCGAGGCCGGTTTGGCCTCATCCTTCGCTTGAGGGGATGATTCCATCACCACCGGCTTGCCGCAGGCAGGACAAAACTTCGCCCCGGACGCGACAACGGAGGAGCAATGGTTGCATTTGAGCACGTCCGGTTCTTGTGCTGGCTTAGACATCGGAGGGAACCGTGTGGCCACTGCCTGTGGCTGACAATGTGAACCTCCAACCCAGAATTGCGCATCTTTCCCATGAACACCGCCCTCCGTCCTCTGCCCATTTCCGTTTGGATCGCCAGCTTTGGCTCCATCGCGCTGCTCATCGCCCACGTGGCTGGTTTGAGCACGATGCATGCGCTGCTCCTTCCTGTGGCGCTGCCGTGCGCGGTTATGATCGCAGCCGCATGGTGGATTGCCTCGTCAAAAGGAGATCGCTTTCTCACGGAGCGGCTTCGCCTCGGCCTCGTGGGCGGTTTGTGGGGCACGGTGGGCTATGACGCGGTACGCGTGCCGTTGCACCTCATGGGTTTGAACCCCTTTCCGCCCATTCGCGCCTATGGCATGTGGGTCGCAGGCATGGACCACGCCACGCCGCTGACAGACCTCGTCGGTTTCACCTACCATGTCTCGAACGGCATCACCTTTGGTTGGATCTATGCGCTGCTGATGACCGGGCGGCATTGGGGCTGGGGAGTTCTGTTTGGCCTGGGGCTGGAGGTGATGGCTGTGGTCACGCCGTTTGGTGAGTTGTTTGGCCTGCGTGCGGTCTCGCAGACGGTGATCATCGCCTTCGTGGCGCATCTGTTTTATGGTTACCCGCTCGGCCGCATCTGCCAGGATCGCCAGACACGCGGTCTTGGCGTCTCATTGGGCTGGTCTGGCACGGCTATTGTCGCGCTGGCCGTGTGGTTCGTGCTCGCGTGGCAGCCAGTGGCTGGTTATCCCGAGCTTTCCGGCCGTGTGATCCGTTTCGGCCCCGCCGCGATCTATCCTGGCGTGCGTGACATCCATCTGCCTGCTGGTGCCGAGGTCACGCTGCGGAATGAAACCGATCGCGAGCTGAAACTCCGCCTCCGCAGCACCAAAGAAGGCCACCACAGCGCCGGAGTCGAAATCGTGCTGCCAGCAAAGTCGGAAAAGGCGCACGCCATGTCCGGCAGCGGCCTGTTTCAGTTTGCCGTGCCCGGCGAACCTTGGCGCAGCGCTTGGGTGTTTGCGTGGGAGCGTTAAACCTGAATCGAAGGCGGCTTGTCTCGTTTCAGCTTCGTCAGCTCCGTCACGGCGAGTTCCGCTTTCGGCATTTCAGCCGGCGGCACGGGGAGCAGCACCTGTTCCTCCTGAACACCGGTGCGCGTGATGAACGCATAACGCACGCGCAGCCAGTAACGGCCCTCCTCCGTCTCCAGATCTACGCCCTGGAGCCACGAACCAACCATCGACCACGAATGCAGCTCGTCGCCGAGCATCACGCATTTTTTGCCCACGCGAACGCGTGTTTCCGTGGTGCTGAGCCGGCGCAGCCGTGCCCCAGGTGTCAGCGTGGCCGCCAGGCCGGTGGCCACCATGACGAACAGCAGCATGGCCGCCACCCAGACGCCCGCCTCCGGGTCGTAGATGATGAAACCGCCGCCGATCGTGATGCAGAAGAACCACACGATGCGCAGCAGCATCTTTTTCGCGGACTTCTCCTCCTCATACTGACGTTGAAGGATCTCGCGCCACAGGTCCGCCGGAATGCTCCACTCCGTGATGAACTCACCCGTGCCGCTCAGCAACGCCTCGGCCTGCTTGCCACGGCTGCGGAACATCAGTGCCGTGATCACCGCTGTCAGGCACACAAAGCCTGACAGCACGATCATGGCATAGCCGCCGTTCATCATGTCCCAGTCACCCAGCGAGGGGATGAAACAGGCGAGGAAGAAAACCAGCGCCACAATCCAGGCGCGGCGGGCGATTTTGAAGTCTCGGTTCATGGCTTTGTGGGAATCAGTTTCACGTCATCGAAATACACTGGGCCCTCCATCCAGATGGCCTCCACGCTCACACTCACCACCTTCTTCGGCAGGTCGTAGAACGCGAACTCCAGCTCCCGCCATTGCCCGATGGGCCGCACCACGGCGTCGCGGATGATGGAATTGCCGAGGTCGTTGACCAGCCGCACGCGCAGGCGGATGCCCTCCGGCATGCGGCCATCATCGAAACGAATCAGCTTTGAGCTCATCGGGTGCAGCAGCCGCAGTGCGATGGTGGCCTCCTCAGTGCCAGCCGCGAGCTTCAGAGGAAGATCAAAACTCATCTCATCCGGTCCCGTGATGCAGGCCACATGATTTCCCTTCTGCGTCGGATCGGCCACGATGACGGCGTTGTCGCTGTTCGGACCGCCGGGAGCCGCAGACTCGAAATCACCACCCACCACGCCGCTCGCGCTGCTTTTGGGAGTGGTGGGCACTTTCACCGTGGAGCTGCTGCCCAGGCCGCGATCTTTGAGAAAAACCTCCAAAGCCACATAATCACCCGAAACCGGCTCCATCCACTCGATGCGCCGGTCTGCGCGGGAAATGCGAAACAGGCCGATCATCGGACTCACATTGGGATCGTAGCCCGAATCCGCCGAATGCGTCTCACGCAGCGACACATCCGACCAGCCCTCCGCATCATATGGCTCCGCGTGCATCGTCATGCCGACGCCGCGGGGCAGGGATTTTCTCAGTTCGATGAGCCACGGCTGTTTTTGAAACCACAGCGTCATCTCCGCCAGATCCTGTGCTGCGGCGACTGCCGGGTCCGCTGGCACGGCTGGCTTGGTTGGAACAGTGGGCGCTGGAATGGCGCTTGATGGTAAAGCTGGTTTTGGCTCTGGCTTGAACCAGCTCATCAGCCGCTCGCGCTGGCTGTAACCGGCAAAACCCAGCGCTCCGGCCATGATGGCCGCGATGATCGGCAGCCACAGCATGCCTCCGCCCGTTTTCGCTGGAGGCACAGGCGTGTTCACTGCCGGTGGCGGTGGTGCCGTCACCGCGTTGCCGCATTGTTCGCAAAAACGCACGCCCTCGGCGAGCGCGGCACCACATTTCGAGCAGCAGGACTGGTTCGTCGGCGTGCTCATGGGCTGATGACCTCCACCTGCAATCCGTCGTTCGAGACCTGCACCTCCACGACCGGCGTGCCGTTGAGAATGGCCGCTTCCGCCTTCGCACCGCCGATCACGCGCAGCGGCATCTGCGCCATGCCCTCACGGTTCTCCGCCGAGGGGAAAAACACATCCACATCGTCCTCGGTGTCGCGATGCGTGCCGCGATGCACGTTCGCCCGGTCCTGGCGCAGCACCTCCAGCACCTTCTTGAGCGGCACACCAGCGGAGTTCGCATGATCCCGGGCACTAAGCCTTGCGCGATAGGAATCCGGCCGCACTCCTGCCGATGCATCGCCACCACCGCCCAGCGGGGCCGGCGGTTCGATCCAGCGCACGAGATCAAAGCCATCGCCCTTCGCGGAGAGAACGCCAATCGCAGTCATCATGTCGCCACTTTCCGGCAGCGTTACCAGCTTCACCACCCAGCCGCCTTCGGCGCTCATGCCGATCCATTTCTCCACCCAATACGCCGAGGAAGATGGCGACTCCGACCAGCGAAACGCCGCACCCTGCTGTCCTTTGCCCACCAGGGCCTTCGATTGTCGCGGCTCAAATGCCGCGCCCGTCCACTCCAGCAGGCGGAAAAACGTCGGCGAAACATCACTCTGCGGCGCAGGTGCCAGCAGCTCGATCTTCCCATCGCGATCCACATCACCTGCGAGTTGCGGCAGACTGATGCCGAAGTCCCACTCGCCAAACGCCAGCGGATGATCGACATCGAGAACCTCCGGACTCTTCCACAGGACGGCTCCCTGTGCGTCCTTCACCACGATTTGATAAAACGTGCCCAACTGCGTGTCAGACCCAAGCTTGCGCCGTGAGATCAGCTCCGCCACGCCGTCGCCATTCAAATCCGCTGCCAGCACCGTCGGCTCCGAGGGGATTTCCTCGCCACGGCAAAGGCAGCCAGCCACCAATGCCAGAACCATCTGCCGCAAAGTCAGTGTCTTCATGATGCTCATGATAAGACTCAAGGGCCGCGAACTCCACACGGCTCTTGGGCACTCTGAGCCGTTTCTTGCGCCCGCCATTGGGTCAATCGTACATGACCGTCCGTTTTGATTTCAGCGAGTCTTTGCCGCACTTCGGGCAGTGTTTCAGATCCTCAATTTGCTCCATGTTCACGAATGGCGACTTGCAGGCAGGGCAGTTGAAGATCTCCCTCATTCGTCCCGTGAGCGCATCCCAGAATCTCAAGGGCAGCGGACGTGGTTTGCCCTCGCGCTTCCATGTCACGGACACGGACTTGGCACATTTTTGGCAGTAACCCGAAGCCTCCTCAAACATTCGCCCGCCACCGATGCCGATGGTGGTCGTGAAACCACATTTTGCGTCCGTACAAC
>CAMCWM010000094.1 GCA_945882215.1 Akkermansia muciniphila
AGCACGAAGGCTTCACCGCCGAAGACCTCCAGATCCCCGCGCATCAGCTCGCCGCCAAACGCGAGGTCGAACTCGTCATTCACAATGGCGATAGTCCGCCGCTGCGCATCGACCGCGTCGAAGTCACGCGCCACTTGGTGCCGCTAGTGTTTCAAGCCGACACCGCTGGCGAGTGGCGGCTCTACATCGGCAACGCGCAGGCTTCCGAGCCACGCTACGACATCGCCGCGCTCAGCGACAAACTACGCGATGCGAACGCGAACTCCGCCACTGCCAGCACCGTCGAACCGAACGCCGCCTTCCGCAAAACCGCCACCGCGCCCGAAGTCGGCGAGGTTGGAGCGGCCATTGATGTCTCCGCTTGGTCATTTCAACGGGCGATTCAGTTCAGCGAAGCCGGCGTCATTGAGCTGGAACTCGATCCCGCCGTGCTCGCCCGCTGCGAGAATGATCTCAACGACGTGCGGATTGTTCGTGAGGGCCGTCAGATTCCCTTTCTCGCCATCAAACCGGGCCTGGAGCGCGAACGTGCCGTGTCTTTTGTCGAAGTCGCTGACCCAAAGGCTCCCACATGGTCCAAGTGGGACATCACGATGCCCTTTCCTAATTTTCCAGGCCACACCCTGCTGCTCGACTCGCCCACGCCCTTGTTCAGACGCACCCTGAGCGCCACCGAACAGATTCACAACGAGCAGGGCCACTTCGAGCGCATTCTCGGCACCGCCAACTGGCAGCGCACGCCGGGGCAACCGCCCACCACTTTCCACCTTCCCCTCTACACCGCACCGCGCGCCGAAACGATCCGCCTCGCCACTGACAACGGCGACAACGCGCCGCTGACACTGACCTCCATGCGTGTTGTGTATCCCATCGTGCGCCTGCTGTTCCGCGTGCCTGACACAAAGCCGCTTCACCTCTGCTACGGCAACCGCCGCGCCCCCCGCGCCCGCTACGATCTCCAACTCGTCCGTCGCGAGTTTGAAACCGCCACCAAAGTCTCCGCGACGCTCGGTGATGAAGAAAAACTCCCCGGTTACGAAGCTGATCCGCTCACCAGCGGCAAAGGCTCGCCGTGGCTCTGGGCCGCGCTGGCGCTGGTCGTCGGTGCGCTGCTGTGGATCGTCGCGAAGATGCTGCCGAAGCAGGCGGGCAAAACGCCGGACCAAGAGTCGTAACAGCGCCCGTCTCGACCACGAAGCGCCCTTGCAACCCCGCTCTGTGTGCGGACGTTAACTCATTACCCCCAATGAGTGATTCCGGCCAGCCCCACAAATTTACCAACGCCCTCGCCAAGGAGCGTTCGCCCTACCTGCTTCAGCACGCCCACAACCCCGTGAACTGGCTGCCGTGGGGTGATGCGGCGTTCGCGAAGGCCAAGGCCGAGGACAAACCGATCTTTCTCTCCTCCGGTTACTCGACCTGCCACTGGTGCCACGTCATGGAGCGTGAGTCGTTTGAGAACGAGGAAGTCGCGAAGCTCATCAACGACAACTTCATCCCCATCAAAGTCGATCGCGAGGAGCGTCCCGATGTCGATCTCACCTACATGACCTACGTTCAGGCCGCCAGCGGCCACGGCGGCTGGCCGATGAGTGTCTTCCTCACACCGGAGCTGAAGCCGTTTTACGGCGGCACGTATTATCCGCCGGAGAACACGCCGGGGCGCATTGGCTTCAAGAACCTGCTCAACGAGCTGCACAAGGTGTGGACGGAAGACCGCAAAGGCATCGACGAACGTGCTGCGCGCTCGGTGGAGAAGCTGCAGGAGCATCTCGACAACGAAAACACCGCCGTCGCTGACATCAATCACGACACGCTCGTGCAGAAGGCCTACGACGACCTCTCCGGCTCCTTCGATTACCATGAAGGCGGCTTCGGCGGCGCACCGAAGTTCCCACGACCCACGACGCTGAACCTGCTCATGCGCATTCACCGCATCCTCGCCGAGCGGAAGGGCGAAGACCGCGTCTCTGAGAGTCAATGGGCCATGGAGATGACCGTCAAAACCCTGCGCGGCATGGCCAATGGCGGCATGCGCGACCACATCGGCGGCGGCTTCCATCGCTACAGCGTCGATGCTTACTGGCACATCCCGCATTACGAAAAGATGCTCTACGATCAGGCGCAGCTCCTGACGGCCTATGTCGAAGGCTGGCAGATCACGCAGACCGCGTTTTTTGAAACCATCGCCCGCAACACCGTCGCCTATCTCAAGCGCGACCTGCTTCACAAGGACGGCGGCTTCTTCTCCGCCGAAGACGCCGACAGTCTCGCCGCAGCCGATGCCGCGCACAAAACCGAAGGAGCTTTCTACGTCTGGAAAGCCGCCGAGATCGACGAACTTCTCGGCAAAGAAAACGGCAGCATCTTCCGCTACGCCTACGGTGCCCGCCGTGATGGCAACGCACGCCCCGAAAGCGACCCGCAGGGCGAACTCAAAGGGCTCAACACCCTCTACCGCGCCGTCTCCTTCAAAAAGACCGCCGAGTTCTTCAAGAAGACCCCCGAAGAGGTCCAGGCCATCATCGACAAAGGCCTGAGCACGCTCTTTGAAGCCCGCACCAAACGTCCGCGCCCGCATCTCGACGACAAAATCATCGCCGCATGGAACGGACTCGCCATCTCCGGCCTAGCTCGTGCCGGAGCCGCCTTTGGCGATGCCGAAACGACCGCACTCGCCGCCGGAGCCTCACAGTTCATCCACGATCAGCTTTGCACCACGCCCGGCAAAGGCCTGCACCGCTCCTGGCGCGAAGGCGAACGCGGCCCCAAGGCCTTCGCCATCGACTACGCCTGCCTCATTCACGGCCTGCTCGATCTCTACCAGGCCTCCTTCGACGTGAAATGGCTCCAGTGGGCCACCGCCTTGCAAAGCGAGATGGACGCCCTCTTCCTCGACACCCAAAACGGCGGCTACTACAGCGTCCACACCGACATGCCCAACAGCGTCCTCCGCATCAAGGAAGACTACGACGGCGCCGAGCCTTCACCCAATTCCCTCGCCGCCCTCAACCTCGTGCGCCTCAGCGCCCTGCTCGCCAAAGACACCTGGAAGCAGCAGGCCGAGAAAATCTTCGCCCTCTTCGGCTCCACGCTGCAAAGCAGCCCGTCCTCCGTGCCCGTCATGGCCATCGCCTTCGACCTGCACCATCGCGGCAAGCAGCAAATCGTCCTCGCCGGCGATTCCACCACGCCCGAGTTCAAGGCCCTCGCCAAACATCTGCACCGCCGCTTCCTTCCCAATGCGGCGTTGCTGCATGCCGACGGTGGCGAAGCGCAACAATGGCTCGGCCAGCACAACGAAGCGATCGCCGGCATGAAACCCGTCGGCGACAAACCCGCCGCCTACGTCTGCCAAAACTTCACATGCCAGGCTCCGGTGACGACAGTGGAGGAGTTGGAGAAGGTGCTGGGGAAATGACGGTCAGACACCGACCGCAATCGCTCCATTGAGAACGTTATGAGCGCCTGTTTGCCACTTCGGGGCGTATCGCTAATCTCGCGCTTCCCATGTCTCGTGTTCCGAAAAAAACTGCCCACCGCCCTGTCTCTGATGACGTCATCCGCATTCGCGGGGCGCGGCAGAACAATCTGAAGGGGATCGATCTCGATCTGCCGCTGGGGAAGTTGAATGTCATCACAGGCCCAAGCGGGAGCGGAAAGTCGTCGCTGGCGTTTGATACGATCTATGCGGAAGGCCAGCGGCGGTATGTGGAGACGTTTTCGCCTTACACGCGGCAGTTCTTCGAGCGCATGGACAAGCCGCAGGTGGATTCCATCGAAGGCATCCCGCCGGCCATCGCCATCGAGCAGGTGAACAACATGCGCAGCACGCGCTCGACGGTCGGGACGATCACGGAGATCAATGATTACCTCAAGATGCTGTTCCCGCGCCTCGCATCAGCGACGTGTCCGTCGTGCAAACAGGCGGTGAAGCCAGAGACGGCGGAGAGCATTCTGCACACACTCCTGCACGGCCACGCGGGCAAGCAGGCACTCATTCTGTTTCCCGTAGCGGTGCCGAAGGATACGGCTTCGGCTGATTTTGCGGCCTTTCTGCAAGCGCAGGGCTTTGTGCGCATCTGGTTGTATGGGCAGATCGTTCGCCTGGATGAAATCACTGAGCGCAAACTACCGGCGCAGGTGATGGTGGTGCAGGATCGCGTCACGCTCGACTCAAAACAGCGCGCGCGCATCAGCGAAGCCGTCGAAGCGGCGATTCGATTCGGCAAAGGCAAGGTCGCGACGAACATCGACGATGAGATTCGACATTTCTCGACCGACTGGAGCTGCGCGGACTGCGGCATCACGCTGCCGACACCGACGCCGGGCCTGTTCAGCTTCAATTCACCCATCGGTGCCTGTCCGACCTGCCGTGGTTTTGGCCGCACGCTCGGTCTCGACATGGGCAAGGCGATTCCCGATGAGTCGCTGAGCATCAATCAAGGTCTGGTGCGGCCGTTTCAAGGCAGCACCTATGGCGAGTCGCAGCTCGATCTCGAACGCGCAGCACGGAAGCGTGGCGTCGATATTCACAAGCCGTTTGAAGATTACAGCGATGGGGATCGCAAATGGCTCATCGAAGGAACGCGGGATGACCCCGAGGAGGCCTACAATCGTGGCGAGTGGTATGGCGTGCGCGGATTCTTCAAGTGGCAGGAGTCGCGCAGCTACAAGATGCATGTGCGCGTGTTTCTGAGTCGCTACCGAGCCTACACCGAGTGCATGGACTGCGGCGGCGGGCGTTTGAAGAAAGAAGCACACAACTTCCGCATCGGCGAGCACACGCTGGCGGATCTGTGGCGTCTGCCGGTGAGCGATCTGCATCCGCTGGTGCAATCCTGGCAGCTCAAGGAAGGCGATCACGCCGCTGCGATGCTGCGCGATGAAATCGCCAGTCGCATTAGCTACATGGATCGTGCGGGCCTCGGTTATTTGAATTTGGACCGCCAAACGCGCACCTTGAGCGGTGGCGAACTGCAGCGCGTCAATTTAACGACCTGTCTCGGCGCTTCGCTGGTAAACACGTTGTTCGTACTTGATGAGCCGAGCATCGGCCTGCATCCGCGCGACATCGGCCGCCTCATCGGCGTCATGGAAGGCCTGCGCGACAAAGGCAACACGCTGCTCGTCGTCGAGCATGAGGAAGCCGTCATGCGCAGCGCCGACAACGTCATCGACATTGGACCTGGCCGTGGTGACAAAGGCGGCGAGCTGGTCTTTAGCGGGCCACTGTCGAAGTTGAGTGCGAAGGTGGGTTCGCTGACGGGAGATTACTTGTTTGGGAGGAAGTCCGTGCCGGTGCCTGAAAAGAGGCGGAAAGTGCTCAGTGATCAGTGCTTAGTGCCTAGTGAGGCGTCGAAAACCAAAAAGACCAAGACTGAGCACTCCGCACCGAGCACTCAGCACTTGAGAATTATCGGCGCACGCCAAAACAACCTCAAGAAGCTCGATGTGGACATCCCGCTTGGCGTTTTCTGCTGCGTCACGGGCGTCAGCGGCTCGGGCAAATCGACGCTGGTGCATGACGTGCTCTACCGGAATCTGCAAAAGCTGCGGGGTGAGGTCTGCGAGGACGAACCGGGACGTGTGAGCAAGATCACGGGGCACGAAGATCTGCGCGAGGTCGTGATGGTGGACCAATCGCCGTTGGCGCGCACGCCGCGCTCGACGCCGGCGGTGTTTCTTGGTGCGTTTGATCACATCCGCACGCTGTTCTCTGAAACCGAGGATGCGAAGACGCAGGGCATCATGCCGGGCTTCTTCAGCTTCAATTCCGGCGAAGGCCGCTGCGAACGCTGCTCAGGCAATGGCTACGAGAAGATCGAGATGCAGTTCCTCAGCGATCTCTACGTGACGTGTCCTGAGTGCGAAGGTCGCCGCTATCAGCCGCATGCGCTGAAAATCTTGCTGCATGGCAAAAGCATTCATGATGTGCTCGGTTTGACCGCCGAGGAGTCGGTGGCGTGGTTCAGCAGTTCGTTGTTTGAGTCGTCAAAGAAAGCCGCTCAGATCGTGGTGCAGCTTCAGATGCTCAACGAGGCCGGTCTCGGATACTTGAAGCTCGGACAGCCACTCAACACGCTTTCCGGCGGTGAAGCGCAGCGTTTGAAGCTCATCGGTCACCTCATCGAGAACCCCACGAATCCCAAAGCAAAGCAAGGCTCCGGCAGCCTGCTGCTGCTCGACGAACCGACCACCGGCCTGCACTTCGATGACATCGCGTTGCTGGCGAAGCTGCTGCAACGCCTCGTCAACGAAGGCCACAGCCTGCTCGTCATCGAGCACAACCTCGAAGTCATCAAATGCGCCGACTGGGTCATTGATCTGGGGCCGGAAGGCGGTGCTGCGGGTGGTGCGCTGGTGATTGCGGGAACGCCGGAGGAGGTCACGAAGTGCGAGGCTTCGCATACCGGGCGATATCTCAAACAAGTGCTCAGTGCTCAGTGCTCAGTGCTTAGAGAAGAAGCGGCGAGTTACAAGGCGACCTCGAAAGCGAAGACTGAGCACTCAGCACTGAGCACTCAGCACTTAAAGGTCGCCAACACGATCAGCATCCGAGGAGCCAGAGAGCACAACCTCAAGAACATCTCGCTCGACATCCCACGCGATGAATTCGTGGTCGTCACAGGCCTGAGCGGCTCCGGCAAGTCGTCACTGGCGTTTGATTTGATCTTTGCGGAAGGGCAGCGGCGCTTCCTGGACAGCATGTCGGTGTATGCGCGGACGTTTGTGGAGCAGATGGAGAAGCCGGAGGTCGATTTGATCACGGGCGTGCCGCCGACGGTGGCCATCGAACAGCGCATCTCGCGCGGCGGTGGCAAATCGACCGTGGCGACGGTGACGGAGTCGTATCACTTTCTGCGCTTGCTGTTTGCGAAGCTGGGCACGCAGTATTGCCCTAAGTGCGCCGTGCCGGTGAAGAAGCAGAGCGTGCAGTCCATTTTGAATGCCGTGATGAAGCAGGCGACCAAAGGGCCGCTGCATCTGCTGGCGCCGCTGATCAAGGCGCGCAAAGGTTTCCACAACGAGGTGGCGGATCATGCGCAGCGGCATGGCATCGAGACATTGCTCGTCGATGGCGAGTTTCGCGAGACGCTGGGCTTCCAACGGCTGGAGCGCTTCAAGGAGCACAACATCGATGCGGTGATCGCGAAGGTCACGAAGGCCGATTCGGATGAGAAATTGCGTCCGCTCGTCGAAGCGGCGATCAAAATGGGCAAGGGCACGATCAGGCTGCGTTTGGCGGACAAATCGACGCAGGTGCTGAGCACGGAGATGAGCTGTCCTTCGTGCGGTTTGTCGTTTGAGGAGCTTGATCCGCGACTTTTCAGCTTCAACAGCCCACATGGCTGGTGCAAAGACTGCCGTGGCTTTGGCGTCGTCGGTCGCAAACTCGATCTGAGTGATCGTCAGCCCGATGTTTCGGTGCTGGAGGCTGAGATGGAGGAGGAGCGTCGTTTCAACAGCGAAGACGAAGAAGATGCGCCGCGCCAGACCTGCACGAGCTGCCACGGCAGCCGCATCAACGAGATCGGCCGCGCGGTGCAGCTTCAGGGCAGCACGATTCAAGACTTCACCTCGCTCACGGCCGGCGATGCGGGCAGGCTGATGGGAAAACTGAAATTTGCAGGCACCGAGGCGATCATCGCACGCGACATCGTGAAGGAGATCGAACAGCGGCTCAAATTCATGCAGGAGGTGGGCCTGGGTTATCTTCAGCTCAATCGCAGTGCGGACACGCTCAGCGGTGGTGAGGCGCAGCGCATTCGTTTGTCGGCGCAGCTCGGCAGCAATCTGCGCGGTGTGTTGTATGTGCTCGATGAGCCGACCATCGGCCTGCACCCGCGCGACAACGAGAAACTGCTCGACACGCTCTCCGCGCTGCGGGACAAGGGCAACTCGCTGCTCGTCGTCGAGCATGATGATGAAACGATGCGGCGTGCGGACACGATTCTCGATCTCGGGCCGGGCGCGGGCAAATTCGGCGGCGAAGTCATCGCGCAAGGCACGCTGGCGCATCTGCTGAAGAACAAAAAGAGTGTGACGGGCCAAAGCCTGAACAAGCCGCTCAAGCATCCCTCACGCGGCGAGCGACGAGCCTTGCCTGCGCTCAAATCGAAAGACGGCTGGCTGCGCGTGACCGGCGCGACGGCGAACAATCTCAAAAACGTCGATGTCGCGATTCCACTGGGTCGTTTGACCGTGCTCACCGGCGTGAGCGGCAGCGGCAAGAGCTCGCTGATGCATGGGGCGTTGTCACCAGCGGTGCGTGAGAAGATCAGCAAGTCGAAGGCGAAGATCGTTCACGCCTGGAAGAGCATCACGGGCTTTGAAAATTTGCAGACGGTGCATGAGGTGGATCAATCGCCGATTGGGAAGACCAGCCGCTCCTGTCCGGCGACGTATGTGGGCATCTGGGATGACATTCGAAAGCTGTTCGCGCAGGTTCCGCTCGCGAGAACGCGAGGCTACGCGTCAGGCCGCTTCTCCTTCAACACCGAAGGCGGACGCTGCGAGACCTGCGGTGGCAATGGCGAGATCAAAGTCGAAATGGCCTTCCTGCCGACCACGCGCGTGCATTGCGAGACCTGCAACGGCCTGCGCTTCAACGCCGCGACGCTCGAGGTCGAGTACAACAGCAAACACATCGGCGAGGTGCTGCGCATGAGCATCACCGAGGCCGCCGAGTTCTTCGCGCCGGTGCAGAAGATCGCACGACCACTCAAGCTGCTCGCGGACACCGGCCTGGGCTATCTGCAACTCGGCCAGCCCAGCCCCACGCTCAGCGGCGGCGAGGCGCAGCGCATCAAGCTCGTCACCGAACTGCGCAGCGGTGACGGACGCACGATCAAAGAGCAGCTCAAAGGCATCACCAAGGCCGGGAAGCGCAATCTCTACCTCATCGAGGAGCCAACCATCGGCCTGCACATCCAGGACGTCGCCAAACTCATCGACGTGCTCCATCGCCTCGTCGATGAGGGCCACACCGTCGTCGTCATTGAGCATCACCCCGATGTCTATGCCGAAGCCGACTTCCTCATCGACATCGGCCCCGAAGCCGGAGCCGAAGGTGGCCGCGTCGTCGCCGCAGGAACGCCCGAGCAGGTGAAGAAGTGCAAGGAGAGCCGGACGGCGCGGTTTTTGTGACGGCTTGCATTCCCAGCGCTCCCACCTTTGATGCGTGCCTAACTTTGAACTGAACGACACATCATGGGAGCACAATGGAAACAGAAATGGCGGGAAATGGCCGCAGACCAGAAGGGGAAGATCACGGGGAAGCTGGTGCGGGAAATCCAGGTGGCGGCGAAGCTGGGCGGGCCGCATCCTGAGTACAATGCGCGGCTGGCGGCGGCGGTGGCGATCGCGAAGAAGCAGAGTGTGACGCGAGACACCATTGAGCGGGCGATTGCGAAGGGCTCGGGCACGGGGCCGGACGCAGTGCAGTATGAGACGACGACGTATGAGGGCTTCACGCCGCACCGGGTGCCGGTGATCGTGGAATGCCTGACGGACAACAACAACCGCACGTCCTCGGACATCAAAGTGCTGTTCCGCGCGGGCAGCATGGGCAAGGTGGCGTGGATGTTTGATCACTGTGGCCTGATCGAGGCGCATCATGCGGACAAGACGCTGGACATTGAAGTCGCCGCACTGGAAGCGGAGGCGGACAATGTGGAACCAATGGAGGTGGAGGATGAAGAAGCGGCGGGACACCTCGGCGCGCGGTTTTTCTGCCAGATGACGAGCTTGGATGCGGTGACGAAGGCGTTGAAAGCTGCGGGCTGGCAGGTGACGACTTCAGAGATGAGCTATCAGCCGAAGGAGTTCCCGGAGCTGACGGATGAGCAGCGCGAAGAGGTGACGAGTTTTCTGCAAACACTCGACGGGCATGATGATGTGCATCGGGTGTATGCGGCGCTGAAGTGAGGACTTAACGCGCATGAGAGTTCTTGGCTGCCTTCTGCTCACGACGCTGCTGATCTGCGGCTGCGGAAAGAAGAAGGCACCCGTGAAGATGAAGGCGGATGCGCCGATCGTGGTGAAGCCGACGTTGATGACGGAGGCGGCGAAGCTGGGGCTGGCAGGGCGTGTGGCGGGGGATGTGGAATTTTGCGTGAGCAGTGTGCAGTTGAAGAAGCATGTGGAGGCATTGAAGGCATCGAACTGGTGGAGGCAGATGATGGCGCTGGTGGAAGACAAGACGCCAGCGACTGGCGAAGCGATGAATGTGGTGGTGGATGAGATGTTCATCGCATTTGGCAAGGAGAGCGCGAAGAGCATCGCGCTGCTGCGGCAGTTGAACGACCTTTACAACGAGACAGCGTATCGCGGCATGATGAGCGGCGGTGTGCTGGCGGGTCTGGGCACGAGTTTTGATGCGAAGAAGCTGCTGGAGGCGGCGCTGCGTGATCCCGAGGTTCTGGAGGCGCTGATCCTGCTGCTGGAGCGATTTGAGATGCCGCCGGTGATGATCGGTGTGGCTTCACCGGAGCCGGAGAAGGTGTTGAAGCTGGCGAGCGACCAACTGCACCTTTCGGAGTGGCTGGGGGATGCGCCGCAATCGCGCATCATGACGACGCATGGGGAGAAGATCACGGTGAATGAGATCGCGATGGACACTGTTTTGACAGTGGAGCGGCGGAGGGATTGGATGGCGGCGCTGATGCAGGCGATGCCGCAGATCACGCCGGAGATGAAAGACCGCATCACGCGCGGGCTGGATGTGCTGGCGCGGAAGAAATGGGTGCTGGCGCTGGGCCTGAGCACCGAACGTGCATATGTGGCGGTGGCGAAGTCGAAGGAGCAGATCCGACTGGCGAACTCAATGGAGGATTCGATGCTGGCGCGGCCGGAGATGCGACGGCTGGATGTGGATGCGCTGAAGAGCCTGGGATTGATCGTGTGCTGGGACGGGCCGTTTTGGGATGTGCTGCAATCCGACGAGCCGTTTCAGCCGATCGTGCGCGGGTTGCTGGCGGGCTTGCAGTCGGAAAAGATGTTTGCAGGCATGGCGCGCTCCCTGGGGCCGCAAGCAGTGGAACTGGCGGCAGCGGAACGGGCGTTTTATCATCGCGAACACACGAATGGCGCGGCGGTGGCGTGGTGGGAGGGTGGTTTGCAGGTGGATTTTGCGGGAGGGATCGTGAAGGCGGAGATGGAGACGCTGGCAAAGACATCGCAATTCGCGGCACTGCTGGATGAGCCGGAGGTGGTGTTTGGCATGAGCGGCCACGGTTCGACAACAGGAACTGGGCGGGCGTATTTTGAGGCGTGGATGCGGATGGCTTATGCGGCAGCACACGAACTGGCTAAAGCAGGCGTGGGTGGTCCTAAAGCCGTCGAGACGTTCAAACTGGTGGATCAAGCGGTGCTGCCGGGTGTGCTCAGCGTGTATGATGGGACGAAGACGATCTGGCAGAAGGCACTGGGGAGTGACGGCGCGCTTGTCATCGATGTGGGCGGGAAGATGCCGCCGCTGCCAGGATTGCCGCCGGGTGGTGAGGCGGTGCCGCTGCCACGCTTTGCGAATGTGCATGAGATCAAGAACCGCGAGCTGATCAGCGTGTCATGGCAGAACATGGAGACGGCGTTGCAGCAGATGTTGAAACAGGTGCCTGCACCGCAACCGGTGGAACTGCCGCCGGTGGTGACGAAGCAGAGCGGCGACCTGACAAGCTACCTTTATAAGCTGCCGTTTGAATCGGAGGACTTGGTGCCGTGCGCTTCGCTGACGGAGAAGTTGTTCATGCTGGGCACCTCACGGGCGCAGCAGAATCGATTTGCGGTGAATATAAGGCAGCCAGGTAACGCATTGGCGGCGGGGATGCGGATGAAGATGAGCTTCACGAAACTGCGTGAGTTTTTGAAAGCCTTTGCCGCAGTGCGTGCGCAGAACGGCGGTGCGGACGGATTGAAGGCGGCACTGAAATGGATGGAGCCGTTTGAGACGATGGATCTGCGAGTGTGGAGCGACGAGGGGATGGGGAGAGGGAACCTGTCGTGGAAGATGCACGATGTGTTGAGCTACGATTGATGGGAATTGCGCGGCCAACCGACAGAACCCCTTCAGGGTTCGCACTTGAGAAACTTTTTCTCTTTGCCACCACCCAGGGTTGTTCCAACCCTGGGCTGCATGCCGGAAGCCCTTTGGGCTTCATGGGTTGAAGAAGACGCTCGTCCCTGTTGGACGATTGGTGATCGCTGGTCCAACCAAAGTGGCGAGTGGTCTTCTAACACTCCACTATTTCGGTGAGACGACAGCAGGTTCAGCCTGGGGCTGCCAGGTGAGTAAGCCGTTTGCGTCTTTAGCGTAGATGACGGGGACGGCTTTGCCTTTGGGGCCGTCGGGGAGAAGACGTCCTTCGACGTCGAAGTTGGCGATGCGGGCGCCGGAGTAACGAATCCATCCTTGCAACGCTCCTGAGTCGGAGTCGTAGCGATAGACATCCCGCCACGGCTTGGGCGTGGTGAGGCGCGGACTGACGTAAGCGGGAGCGGTGGAGCGTTCGAGGACATCAGGAAAGAGCACCTGGCTGAGCAGGGTCACATTCAGGCCACGGATCATGTAGCGCTCGCCAAGGGAGAGTGTGTCAGGCGGGGACATGGTGTCGATCTGACCGGAGGCATGCTCGACGAGGACGCCCTGCATGATGAGGCGGTGTAGCTCGGCCCTGACATCGGCCACAGCGGATGATTTGGGCGACGCAGAGGCGAGGGCATCGAGCTCGCGCTGCGAGCCAAGGTACAAGGCGTGAAAGCTGGCGATGACGTGGAGTACTTTTTCGATGGTGGTGCGGGTGGTGAGCTCGGATTTTTCCTCGATGCGCATTTTCAGGGCGGTGCTGATGGCGGTGCCGAGTTGCGTGCGAATCCTGGCGGCTTCGTCTTTGCGTTTGTCATCGCGTTCGGCGGCAGTGAGCGCGTCCATCTGAGGTTTGAGAGCGAGGTAATGCTTTTGCAGGCCGTCGCGTTCGGCGGGAGTGAGTATCTGATCGAGGAGACGGCTGCGGAAATTGGTGTCCTTCAAACTGAAGGCGAGCAGGACTTTGACCCAGCGCGGATCGGTATCGGTGACAGGCAGGCCGAAGTCTGGATTGTGCGTTTGATAGTGGATCTCGGAGACGCGGCCCTGCTCGTCGTAGAAGTGCATCTCGTTGGGCAGCATGTAGAAGCTCACAATCGCAGGCGCACTGATGCTGGCGCCGTTGTCTGCAAAGACACCGATGTCGATGCGATGGCTGCGAATGCCGGTGGCGGTGAAAACGGGCGGCTGCCAGCGGACACGCAGGCGCATGACATTGCCGCCAGGAGCGGATTCGATACGGACGAAGCGTGGATCTCCTTGTAGAACTGTGGCACGCAATTGCAGCGGAGCCTTCGTGAGGTTGAGTGTTTTCTCGAAGCCGATGAGCATGCCGTGCTCGGCCTCGTTGCCACGCAGGATGCGCGCGATGGATACGGGTGTGTCGGAGAGCTGCCATGGATAGACGCCGGGCAACTCGAAGAAGTTTTTGCCAGTCTCGATTTTGGTTTCCTCAATGACCTGAAGCAGGACGAGCGGAGGGATTTTCTCCGGCGTCATCTCGTGCGCGATGCGCACCATTTTTTCCTCGTCGATCTGTGCGCCGTCGAAGACGGGCGGATGCGCTTTGCCGGTGAAGTAGTCTTCCGGCGTTTGAACCATCTTGTTCGAACGACGGAAGATGGACTGTAGCGTGGGCATGAGCAGCTTTTTCTCGATGAGGAGTTTCTGCGTGTCGGGCGGAAGGGCGGCCGCGGTGGAAAGCATGGCCTGGAGGAAGGGCTGATCAGTGCCGGAGGAACCCTGCGAGATGAGGAGGCCCGGCGTGTTCAGCGGCAAGAGATCACCGTAGCCGCCGCCGATGCCATTGGCACCGATGTCGTAATCCTGGTGCTCAGGATAGATGAAGAGATTGTTGGAGAGGTACTGCTGCGCGAGGAAGCGGTTGCCACCTGGGTCCATCATGTAGAGACGCGGCAAGCAACCGAGCTGAGTGGCAGCGGAGGCCATGGAGCAGTTGCCTAGCGTGGGCTGGAGACGAAGTTGCGTGGCGGCACCTTTGTCATTCTCCGCGCCTTTGAACACCTGGAGGAGCGGATACTGCGCGGTGTTCAGCGGCGAGTGCTGGCCGTCACGATTTTCATAAGTAATGGCCTTGAGTCCTGCGGCAGTGCCATTGACGAACCATTCGTTGAGCAACTTCGCGACGTTGTCGGTGCGGGTGGTAACGGGCTGTGCGGCGATGCCGCTGATGCCCAGCGTCAGGAACGCAAGGAGGCGCAAAGAGGCCGTGGGCAAGATTCGCACCCGGCATTGTCACAGTGACACGGCACTTCGCAAAAGGAATGTGCTACGCAGAAGCTTTTTCCTTCGGAGGAAGCGAGGGGGAAACGCAGCTTGATCTCGGTGCCCTGATCGGGATTACCCTGCACGAAGAGCTGGCCGCGCATCTGATCCGCGAAAACCGCGAGGATTTTGAGACCGAGGCCGCCGCCTTCGCCAGGATGAAAGTCGGGTGCTAATCCGACACCGTCGTCACTGATGACGAGTTCGCCGCAGGCCTGGGCGTAATTCAACGTGGCGGTGATCTGCCCCTGACGACCATGGGGATAAGCGTGCTCGAAGCAGTTGGAGAGCGCCTCGTTGAGCGTGAGGGCGAGCGGCATGAGCCATTCCTGCTGCACCGGCCCTTCCTGAATCTCAAGGCGCACACCAATCTGGTCCGCCGCCAGCTCGTAACATTCACGCAAGTGCGAGACGAGATCACGGGTGAAGTCGCTGAAGGTATCACCCTTCCCAAGTGCGACCTGATACAGATGCTGATGCAGGGCGGCGATGGCGCGCACTCGATTCTGGCTGGAGCGCAAGGCGTCGCGGGCATCTTGATCGCTCACGCCGTTGATCTGCATGTTCAGCAGGCTGGAGATGATCTGGAGATGGTTTTTGATTCGATGATGCGTCTCCGTGAGCAGAAGTTTTTCACGCTCAAGATCGACGACGGGCCAGCGCTGGCTCGACGGCGAAACAACCTGGAATGCGAGCGGAACGGCGGCCCTCAGGGCATGTGACGGCTGCACGGCAGCCACGTGGGCTTCGATTTCGGATGCGCTGTGAGATGTGAGTTCGAAGCCGCCGTCATCAAGCAGACGAACGCTGATTTTCACTTCACCGCGTTTGCCACTGCCGCCGAAGAAGCGGCGCTCGACGATGCTATGCGGATCAGCGGCCTGCCGGGCCAGATCGGCAAAGAAGCCAGTGGCGTCGGACGGGCGGAAGAATTGATGCAGCGGGCGGCCAATGGCTGCACCTGTGTCAAGACCGAACACCTCCTGCGCATGTCCGGTCCAATTGCGGATACGGCCATTGGAATCGGTGACAAGCAGGAGAGCATGTGCCTGCCCTGCGGCGGAGGCTGTTTGGGCACTTACTGCGATAGGAACAACTGAAGCTGGAGCTGCTGCAGGCTCCGTGACCTCCTGCAGGTAATGGATCGTGCAGTGTGTTTCACCTTGCGCGTCGGGAACAGCGGCAAGATGGAGAATGGCATTCGAGAAGGAACCATTGACGCGTTTGATGCGAACACCGAGCGCCTCGGCCTGTCTGCCACTACCCTGCAAGGCACGCAGTGCGTCACGTCGAGCGGTGGCGCTGTCTGGATCGAGCCAGGCATCGAGTGGATAGCGACGCAGCTCGGACTTGGCCTGTCCGAGCAGCGATTCGGCATGCTGATTGACTTCAAAGATGACGCCGGCCTTATCGGTCAGAACGATGGCGATGGGACTGCCCTGCAACAGTGTGCGGAGCTTGGCCTCCATGCTGCGGAGCTGTTCTTCATGACGCGTGTGCTCGGTGGTATCCTGAATGCTGACAAGCAGGCCACCGCCAGGCAGCGCGACGGGATGAAATTCGAGTTCTTTGAGGAGGCCGTCCGCCGTGGCAAGAGACACGGTGCGTGTGAGCTGGCGGCGCCAGACACTTTCGCGCCATGCGAGTGTGACTTGCTCGCGATGTTCTTCCGTCGGACATGCATGAGCCAGCCAGCTTTCAACCGTCTGATCTTTTTCGAGCGGACGCCCCAGCAATCTGGCCAGACGCTCGTTTTGAAACACCGGAACGCCACGCTCATCCAGAACGAATACGCCACAGGGAACGCCTTCCAGATAGCTGCGCAAGCGTGCCTCACGTTTGCCGAAGGTGTGCTGCGCTTCCGTGAGAGTTCTCAGTTCCTGCCGGGCACGCAGAAGCTCATTTTCCATGCGTTGCATGGCGGCTGCATCGTCTGATGTCACGAGAGGAGCGGCGACAGGAGCCTGCGTGGGCATTTGGAACGTGACGCGCGTCACCGTTTCTGCCGCAATCTGTGGTGGAAGTGCCATCAGCATGAACTGGCACGCCGACACGTCAGATCCTTTGCCGGCCAGTGCTGAAACCAACCAGCGCGAAGGCTTGTTATGATCTGAAGAAGAAGGTCCGGACTGTATGACGACACAGCCCGGGGAGTTTTCTTTCGCCTCAACCACGCTGGCGAGTGATTCGAGCGTCTGCTGACGCAGCGCGCTGAAGTCACGACCCTCGCCAAAGACCTCCCAGAAGCAGGTGGTGCCTACTTGAATGCCTTTGTCCAAGGTAAGATGTGCAGCAGCGACGTTGGCACGCAGAATCGTGCCCTGAGCGTCCAGCACCAGCATGGGCAGGGCACAGTCCAAAGGATCCGGTGTTTTTTTTGCGGACGGAGAGGCTTCTCTGTTCTCAGTAGGAGAACCGACGCTTGATTCATCCGCAGAAGCAGCTTGGGGAGAGCTGAATTTCTCACACGTGACCATCAAGCCACCCACAGAGGCATCACGCTTCCTGCGCCAAGGACGAACCTCCCAACGATAGACCAAATGACGGCCATCCGGCCCACTGAGAGAATCGTGCTCGCTACGCACGATGTGTCCCTGCAACGCTCGCTCATAGACCTGACGCCAGCCAGGGTGCAGGCCAGGAAAGATTTCATACTGGCTCCGGCCGACGAGGGGCTGCACTTGCTGCAGGCCGAACTCATGAATCCACTGGCGGTTGGCCAGCATGTACCGCATTCCACGATCAAACATGGCCATGGCAACCGGGGCGTTTTCCACCAGAACGCCGAGCACAAGTTCCATGTCCTCGGATTCGTGTTTGGAATACTCCTGAGTGTTGGAGAAGCCTGCCAATGTTCCGGGCCTCTGCTCTTTCGCTTCTTCACGCATTTTCTCCAAAGGCGAGGTCTGTGCCTTGGGTTGAATGACGTTTTTTAACACAGAAGAAGACATGAGAGGATTTGTTCGGGAAGTTTAAAAATAAGCCCCTCTCAAGTTCTCGACAAGGCGAAAATACAAAGAATTGCGACTCAGTTCAGCAATAAATGCACCGGGAGGCAAGCTTCATCAACGCTGAAGCTTTCTGAAATCACTCACGATGGTAAGGCTCCCCGCGCATGATGCTGTAAGCACGATAAATCTGCTCCACTAGTACGACGAGGGCAATGTCGTGCTGCATGGTCAGTGTGGACAGTGCCCAGCACACCTGTGCATTGGCACGAAAACCCTGCGAATGACCATCTGCCCCCCCGATGACAAGGCAAACACGCTTGCGACCTGAAACTTCTTCATTCTCGATCCACCTAGCCATTTCCACACTGCGTAATTGCTTGCCACGCTCATCAAGGATGATGCAGAGATCTCCATCACAGGCCGCTTGTATCTGCTGCTCCACCCGGTCTAGCGAAGCTTCCTTGATCACCACATGCTCAAAGCGAGCGTAATGCTGCAACCTCTTCCAATACATTGCCATAGCCTCCTTGACCCATGAATGACCAGGCTTCCCGATGGTGATAATGCGCCATTGCATGACGAGTAAGAGCGTATCTCGAAGAGACAGACAAGGCCTGTTCTTATTTTAGTAATTATGGATTAATTGAATATTCTTGTCCAGCATCACCATCGTTGTTGTTGCATAATTTAAAAAAATCGTTAAAATGAGAATGCTAATTCAAAATTAACCGCATGTTCACGCCTATGTTCCAAGCACTTCCTCCCTCGGTTCGCCTCGCTACAGCCAGCATATCGGCTCTCATGCTGGCCTCCTGCGCCGTTCCTCCACGTCAAGCATGGCAGCAAATTCAAACCCGCGGACTAATCACCTACTTGTCTGGAGACAGCGGTCCTTTGGGCACTTCAGGCGGTTCAAAGATGCTAGCTCAGAACAGCACGTCTTTGCAAACACCGACGACAGTTTTCGTTGGCCCAGATCGCCCCTCCACGCCACCGCCGTCCATGCTCAATGCCTCCACGATGCCTGTCGCCCAAGCGGTGCCCGATCTTCCTGGTTATGTGCGGACCCCATTCACGAATCCCCCGCGCTTGGTTGATGTGCGTGGCATGTCTGCAGGTTCCAAAGTGGTCTGCCCCTACACACAACGGCCTTTCCTTGTGCCAGGCAGTGTCACTGCTACTTCAAGTCTGGCCTCTTCGCAGCCAAAGACTCCATCCGCCCCTGAGCGTCCTCGCACTGCACCAGTCGCCCCAAACAGCAATGTGGCTGCGATGAGCAAACCCACCACTCCACAAACTCCACCTGCGGTTGCTCCTGCCTCCAGCCCTGCTATCGAACTGCCATATGGCTCACCCATCGCGGGACGTCCCGGCTTCGTGAACAGTCCGTTTGCAGCGAAGCATCAACTTGTGGATGTCACGGGTTTGCCCGTCGGCATGGAGGTCAAATGCCCTTATACCGGCAAGCTTTTCCGCGTTCCGCCGCAGTAGCCCAAGTGATCATCGTGTCGCCCCGTCTGGAGTAAATCTGGGCGGGGCTTTTCATTTTCCGGTCAACGGTTCCGTGATTTGCCTTCACGTCACATCATGTCATGATGCACGGCGATGGATTCCTCCACTGGACTGCTGACCCTGCCCGGGCGCACCTTTCTACACTTTCTGACTTACCTCGGCCAGCTTGCCGCCCTGATGGGCGACTTACTCCTTGCCGTGCGCTCGCGGGTGTGGCGATTAAAACTCGTGGCGCAGCAAATCGTCGCCATCGGCTATGGTTCGCAGGCGGTTGTCATCGTGACGGGCGCCTTTACGGGCGCGGTATTCACGTTTCAAAGTTACGCCAAGTTCAAGGAGTTCGGCTTTGAGACCACAGTTGGCGCGGTGGTTTCCGTGGCATTGTGCCGTGAACTCGGCCCGGTGCTGGCCGGTTTGATGGTTGCCGGCCGCGTTGGGGCGGCGATGGCGGCGGACATCGGCACCATGAAGGTCACTGAACAGGTGGATGCACTGCGCGTCATGGGCGTGCATCCCGTCGACTACCTCGTGCTGCCCCGTTTCCTGGCAATGATGATCTCCATGCCCTTTCTTGTGGCGGAGAGCATCTCTTTCGGCCTGATAGCGTCCTATCTGGTGACGAGTGTCGGCTATGACATGCCCTCCTCATGGTACCTCACTCACATGATCGACCACACGAACATGGAGGATCTTTCCATCGGCATGATCAAGGGCTTCGTGTTCGGCATGCTCATCACCCTGATCTCCTGCCATCAAGGGCTGGCAGCGGAAAACGGCGCCGTCGGAGTCGGTTTAGGCACCACGCGCGCGGTGGTCATCTCCTCGCTCGTGTTGCTCATCGTCAATTTCTTCCTCTCCATCCTGCTCAACTACGTCTTTCCGATTGGAAGCGTCTAGCCATGGCTGCAACATCCACCGTCGGCACGAACCCACCTGCAGCCCCAAACGGTGCTGCCGAGGTGTTCATCGAACTGCGGGATCTCCACAAACGCTTTGGCAAACAGGAGATCCTCTGCGGCATTGATCTCAAGCTCTATCACGGAGAGACACTCTGCATCATCGGTCCCAGCGGGGAGGGCAAGACGGTGACGATGAAGCACATCATCGGCCTCATCCGGCCAGATGCAGGCGATGTCTACGTGGCAGGCATGCATGTGAACCGCTTGGGCGAACGCGAAATGGCCCCCATCCGGCAGAAGGTCAGCATGCTGTTCCAGGGCGCGGCGCTCTTCGACCGCATGACCGTGGAGGAAAACGTTGCCTTCCCGCTGTGGGAAAGCGGTGTGCGTGACCGCAAGGAGATCAAACAGCGCGTACTCGAAGCCTTGGAAGCCGTCGATCTCGCGGAACATCTGGACAAATACCCCACCAGCCTTTCCGGTGGCATGCGCAAGCGCACCGGGATCGCCCGCGCTATCATCTGCCGCAGTGAATGCATCCTCTACGACGAGCCGAACTCCGGCCTCGACCCCATCGGTTCCGACATCATCGATCAGATGATCCTGCGCATGCAGCGCCGTTTCGGCGTCACCTCCATCATCGTCACGCATGACATGCGCAGCACCTTCAAGATCGCCAACCGCGTGGCCATGCTCTACCGCGGCAAAATTCACTTTCTCGGCACGCCGGACGAATTGCGCGCCTCGCCTGACCCCATCGTACAAGATTTCATCAACGGACGTTCCGACGTCACCGGTTAAACCCGTGCTTTTTCACCCTCACCTTCTCAGCTCATGATCGACAGCGACAAAAAAACCGAAATGCTCGTTGGACTCTTCCTCTTCGTCGGGCTGCTGCTGCTCGGGGGCTTGATTCTCCAATTCGGTCGCATCCGTGAGGTGTTCAAGGACACCTATCACCTCCATGTCGCCTTCGCG
>CAMCWM010000095.1 GCA_945882215.1 Akkermansia muciniphila
GCCCGCCTTTTTGCTTGTTTTCGTTCGTTTCTCCGCCAGCGATGCGCGGTGATTTTGATCCTTACCGCAGGTTTTGGCGACGGGCATAACACCGCCGCACGCTCTGTGGCGGAGGCTTTGAACCGTCTGTGTCCCGATGAGACAGTCGAGGTGAGCGACCTCATCAGCGAGGCGCAGCCACTGGTCGCGACCGTGTGCAAAAGCCTCTATCAGCTCGCCATCACCCATTTCCCTGCCGCCTGGCGCATGACCTATGACCTGATGGGCAGGCGCTCGGTCACCGGACCGGATTCCGTCTGGCAAACCGCGATGGTGAACGCTCTAAAACAGCGTCTGGAGGAGCAGCAGCCACGTCTCATCATCAGCACCTATCCGCTGTACGCCGTGCTGCTGGAGACACTGGCCAAACAGCAGGACGTGCCGCCGCTTTGCACCGTGATCACCGATTCCATCAGTGTGAACCGCATCTGGGTCATGTCAGGCAGCGATCTTTTCTGTGTGGCGGATGACGAAACGAAAAAGGTCGTCGCCGGTTTTGGGGTGCCCGAGGCAAAAATCCGCACCACCGGTTTCCCCGTCAGCCTCGCCTTCACGGAACCGCTGCCGAAGGAGCCGCTGCATGAGGGCGCCCGCATACTTTACCTGCCTTCCACGCCAGGGCGTCATGTGGCCGCCACGCTGGACGCATTGAAGCCAGTCCTTCTCGGTGGGGCCAAACTCACGCTCCCGGTCGGCAAGCACGCCTCACGTCTGTACCATGTGCTGCGTCGTTTCACAGATTCGCTGCCACCGGACAAGGTCGAGATCATCGGCTGGACCAGCCGCATCCCCGAGTTTCTGCGCACGCATGATGTGGTCATCTGCAAGGCCGGCGGAGCCATCTTGCACGAGGTCCTCGCGGCAAAAATACCTGCCGTCATCGACTACGTCGTGCCCGGCCAGGAGGAAGGAAACGCCGAAATGGTGACCAAGCACGATGGCGGCATCGTCACGCACAATGCGCGCGAAACAGCCGCCGCCGTCGAGAGCATCCTCACCAACCAGGGAGCGGTCGCGCGCCGGATGCGAGCCAGCATGGCCAAGATCAGCGTGCCTGATGCCGCGGTGCGCACCGCGCGCGCGGCGCTCACCATCGCCGCCTCTTGATCTGCGGATGGAAGCCGAACCGCCAGTGCCTGTCGTTTGCGCCATTATCGTGCGAGATGAGCGCATCATGATCGCGCAACGCCCGCCTGGAAAGAAGCTGGGCGGCCTGTGGGAGTTTCCCGGTGGGAACGTTGAAGCAGGCGAATCCGCCGAGGCTGCGCTGCATCGGGAGTTGCACGAAGAACTCGGCTGCGCCGTGCGCATCACCCAAACCCTGCCTGCTTTCGTCCACGCTTATCCATGGGGGAGCATCGAGTTGATCCCTTTCGTCTGTGAACTTGCCGTGGAAAGCTCCGAACCGCATCCGCATGAGCACACCGCGCTCGCCTGGGTCGAGCGAGCAAAGCTCAGCGCTTATGATTTTGCGCCTGCCGATGTGCCGTTGCTCACGGCTTGGGTTTAGGCGGAGCGCGCTTTGGCTTGCCCCAGGCGCCGCGTTTGGCGGCCTTCGCCTCGCGCTCCAGCGCACGCAGATGATTCTCATAATCAAATTCGGGCTGACCGTCCGGCATCATGGTGCCTTTCGTATGGATGCGGCAGAGACCGGCTTTGACCAGCTTTTCAGCCAGATCTTCTCCATCCGCGAATCGCACCACCGCATACGAACGCTCGCTGTCATACACGCGCTCCCAGCGCGTTTGAATCGTGAACCGCTGCTCGTTCAGCAGCTTTTCCGTGAACGCCTTCGCCTCAACACCCACACTCACCGTCTGCGGGATGCTCAGGCCGCCGAAATAACCCGCCTGATCCTTCAAGCGACCGTTCACCAGCGAATATTGCCGCTTCTCCGGGCAATCGACGAAATACAGCCGCAGCACATGCTCGCCACCGTCGTGAGCGATCTTGAAGCTGTCGCCATCATTGCCCGAATCATCCACCAGACGCGCGTGTTTCAACGCAACATAGTGTCCGTCCGGCTCTGGCGCAGGCGGCGTCGGTTTGTCGCGAAAATAATCCCAAGCCTGAATCAACCCGACCGACAGCCAGACCAGAATCCAGAGATTCCGCGAGAGGTTGGACCGCTTTTTCATGTCCCGCGCTGGTTGCCAAACAGATCAATGTGCAGCCTAGGCGAATAGCGCCAGCCGGTCTGCTTGCATACCTCCACCAGCCATGCCTGCCGCAACCGCAGCACCTCGGGTTTGATGCCCTCCGGCATCAGCAGAATTTGCTCCGGCGGCACCAGCACGCCGATCGAATCCACCACCGCACGCACCTCATCCACATCCGCCTCGCTTGCGACGACAAACTTGAGCTGAAACGCATACGTCGAGCACCACGCCCGCAACACCTCCGGTTGCAGCCGCAAACGCTCATGCTTCTCCACCCATGCCTTGCCCGCCGTCGCCTCATCCGGCGTCGAATGCGCCAGCTTCGGGCTGATGGAGGCCAGATCACACGGCACACCATCTGGCGAGATCGTTCCGGCCGTTTCGATGGTGATGTGTTTGCCATTCTCCCGCAGGGTCGCTAGCAAAAACGCCATCTCCTTCGCAATCATCGGCTCGCCACCGGTCACAACGACGAATCGCGTCGGATGCTGGTTCACCGCATCGAGAATAGCCGCCACGCTCATTTCATCGCCCTCTGGCTTCCAGGATGCATACGGCGTGTCACACCACCCGCAGCGCAGATTGCACCCCGAAGTCCGCACGAACACCGACGGCGTCCCAATGAGCGATCCCTCGCCCTGCACAGAATAAAAGATCTCGGAGATCAGCATTGTGTAGATAAGTGTTGGCGGCTTGATGCCTAAAATATTGCGTTGTTGGGATGAACCCAGATGCGGCCGAACTTAGCATCGTCTTTCGGCTGCAAGCCACCCCAGGTCGGATCCTTCTTTTTGAATTCCTCGCGCAGGTAGCGAATTAGAGCCAGATCCATCTCCACGGGTGTGCCGAAACCCTTGCGTCCCAGCGATGAGAAGTCGTCTGCCCAGTCGGCATCTGGTTCGGTACTGTCTTTCCTCAGCAGGTTCTTCGTCTCATCTGGGATACTCCCTGCTACTTCTTTGAGCGTCTTTTGCTGCTTAGTGAGTTCCTTGGCAAGCGCATCGGCCTCATCGGGTGAGATCACGCCACCTGCTGCCGTCACGATACCACCAACTCCTACCGCGCCGCCTGTGGCTACCGCCAGTGTCGCCCAACTCCCCAAGGTCAGCACCTTCCGCGCTCCTTGCACCCATTCGCGGGTGAGGGTGATCGTCTCACTACCTTTGTATTCCTTGGTTTTGCCTTCCTCCTCCTTCTTAGCTCCGAAGAATGGCACTGGACGTCGGCTTGCCTCGCACCATACGGTCACGCGAAATTTCATCTGCACCCAGGTCTTGGGATTCCAGCCTTTCTCTTTGATCGGTATCAGGCTGAAGAGACGGGGTCCATCTTTCCATTCGCTGGTGAAAGCATCAAGGATGCCATCCCCCTGCATCTGAACAAACTGTCGTAGTTCCGCGATGCGCTGGCGGGTAACCACTCCTTGCTTCTGAACTTCATGGAAAATCGTTTTCTGGCCGGACTGCAAATCTTTCAGCAGTGGTTCCAGCCATTGGCGCAGTTGAACGACTTCGGCAGGCTCCACGGCTCTCTGGCCGAGCAATTCCTTGATGACGACGAATTCATTGCACGTTTGGCATTCCACCGCTGTGTTTCCTGCCCGGTCCGCTTTCACACAGCTTTCTATCGAAATGAGGCCGGCGTCTGGCGTGCCTTTGACACACAGGCGACCACAAGGCACGAACTCTACTTTCTCCAGTCCGCGCCCGTTCCAGTGGCCGTCATCGCGGACGCCAATGCGGTGGACAATGGCATACGTCAGCCCGTCTAAAAGACGGTGACGCACCGTGATTCGCAGTTTGCCGTCTTCCAACTCGATGCGCCCGGCGTTGCCGTAGTCATCCGTGACCAGAAGGCCACGCTGCCAGTGCATGGCCTTTTGGTAGTTTTTACGCCCCAATGAAAACTCACGTAGCCGGAAAATGAGCAGATAGATGATGTCTGGCACATCACCGTAACCGAGATCGCCCACTTTGCGGAAGGCGATTACACGCACCGTTTCAGTTCCATCTTTGGGACTGATAGACAGCCACTCGGCTTCGACATCATGTTTCGGCTTGTCGTCCACCATTTGGGTGATCAGCAGCAGCGGCTCTTCGCCGGTCTTTTTACCCGGCACCTTGGGACGATAGGCAAGTTCATTGATCTCCATCAGCTCGATCAATGCTGCGTAAGTATCTGGCTCGTAGCCGGGGGTGCCGTCACGGCCTGGCCCTCGCCAAACGCGGTCGAGTTTCGGAATGTCCACCAAGCCGTGGGCTTTTTGGGTTTCCTCATCATCCAGCAATCGTGCCACTGCGCGGCTGAGCCAGTCCGGATTGAGAATGACCACATCTTCGCCCGCCGGTATATCCTCCCGCCATAGAAGTGCTCCGATATAATGGCCGGTGCGAATGATAGCCCGCACCTCATCGGCTTCTCCAATATGGTGCTTCATGCAGATGTCACGAATGGAGGGCCAGCGCAGGAATGCCTCCGGCGAATTGGAGAGTTCATCCAGTACCTTTGCCCAGCCGGGCAGCCAGGCGTGACGGAATTTCGAACGTGGTTCCTGCACCACGGTGGCGAGCAGCGTCCGCAATTCGTGAATGCCGGTGCCGTCTGCGCTGTCCACTGCCACCACCGCCCGGATCATCTCGCCATGCTTCGCTTGGAGATCGGCGAGCGTCAGGGCCTTGTCGGCGGGACGTTTCTGACACCATGTGGAGACCACGATCACTGTGGCTTCGTCGCCCGTGCGCCGCTTCACCAGTTCAATCCACTCATCGAGCTTTTGCACGCCGCCGCCCTCGCGTGGGAGCGTGATGACCAGATACACTGCCGAAGGGGTGAAAAACATCTGGTGCGTATGCTGGTAGCTATCTTGTCCGCCCATATCCCAGAGTGTTAGGTCGATCACATCCTCTCTGGGGCCGGGAATTCCCGCACGCTGCGCGGTGCTCATCCATTCTCCATCCAGCGCTAAGTGCAGCCGCTCGCGACTCATGCCATCGGTGCTTTTATGGCCTTCGATGAACGGCTCGCCACGCAGCGCACGCTGGAGACAGGTTTTTCCGTGCTCCTGAGAGCCGACAAGGATCACTTTGCCGACGCATTGGGAGGGCAGGTCGTCTTCATCCAGCAAAGTGAAGTCTTCTTCGTCAGATGCACATGGGAACAGTTCCGCCCGAATGTTCTGTAGCAGGAGTGTCATCCGCAGCTCATGCATCGACTGCGCTGCCGCCACGATCTCTGAATACCTCTGGGATTTGCTGCTGAAATTCCCAAGCTCAATTTGGTAAGCGGAACTCTTTCTGTAGGCCTTCAATGCCTCCTCGTCCGCACGCATCAGATGAGTCCGCAAACTTGACCAATTTTCACCCTTCCATGCGGCGCGCTGGTCGGGTTCCAGCACTTTTTCTTCCAGGGCGATGTGCTCCAGCGCTTTGAGATGCGCCATCGAAGACGGTAGTTTGGCGATATGACAGGCTGTCAGGTCCAGTTCTACCAGCATTCGCAAACTTCCCATGCTGACTGGCAGCTCTGTCAGCACATTTCCGCGCAGGTAAAGCCGCTCTAGCTTTGTTAATGCCCCGATCTCTTCTGGCAGTTTGATGAGCCAGTTGAAATTTAGCCCCAGCCAAGTCAGGCTAGTCATGCGGCACACACATTCCGGCAATTCAGTGAGTTCGTTGCCAGTAAGATCCAGATAGCGGAGAGCAGTCAGGTCCGAAAAGCTGACGAGTGGCAGGCCGCGCTCTCGCGGATCAAAGCGCTCGGTCAGCTGGGCATCCGTGAGACTGAGTCCTGACAAGTTCAGATAGTCCCGCCTCTGTTCCAAAGCACCGTTTCCGTCGAACTGGAAGCAGTCGGCGATGCGGGCACGGGCGGTTTGGAGTGAGTCGGCGTTCATAATCCATCAAGTCATTTGGGCTGGTAAGCGGAGCTGTCGTTTTGCTCGGCCCTCACTTCACTCCTTGGCCCGCGTCCTGTTCCGGCCTCCGGCCTTGGCTGGGATGGAGTAGTGGCAGGGACGGAAGCCGATGTTGAGGTAGTTGGCGTCCGGGGCGTTGCCGACCCGGGCGGCGGATCGGGCACTCCTGCCGGGGTCGAACCAACTTCCGCCGCGCAGCACACGGTCCCTGCCTTCAAAAACATCCTTACACCACTCCCAGAGTTGACCATGCATGTCGTGCAAGCCCCAGGCATTGGGTGGAAAGCAACCTGCTTGCAGCGTGCGTCCGCGAAAGAGCCATTTGAATGTCTCGCGCCCACTGCCGTCGGGATTACCGCCATCAAAATTGGCGAGTTGCGAATTCAGGGCGCTGCCTGTGCCGATGCCGAAGGGCGTGGTGGTGCCGGCGCGACAGGCATACTCCCACTCCGTCTCTGCTGGCAGGCTCAGTCCTGCTTTTTGGCAGAACTCCTGCGTCATGTTCCATGAGACGCAATACATAGGATAGCCTGGGCTTTTGAGGAAGTCTGTGGGATCCCCCCCCATGACGGCCTGCCACTGCAATTGGGAAACTGGATGCTGGGCCAGCCAGAAGCCTTGCGTGATGGGCATGGGACGCTCGTCGTCGTCATCACCGGGTTGATCACCTCGGCTGCTCATGAGGAAGGTCTGGCCCGGTGCTGTGGGTGGGCACCAGCAGAAAGTCATGGTTACGCCGCTGCCACATAGATCCATGATGCATTTTTGCCCTGGATAAATGCCGACACAGCCGGGCTGCCAGGAAACGGGAGCGGCGAGAGAAACAGGACGGCTGAGCATGAGCGCGAGTATGGCTCTAGGCGGCTGAATGTCCAGCCACAGGCGGTGAGCCTGAGCTACGCAGCTTTCCATTCCGCCGCGTGGCGGGCAAAAGCAAGTGCGGCGCGTTGCAGTGCTTCGTCGATGTCGGCCTGCGTATGCGCGAGGCTGATGAACCACAGGCCGCGTTCGATGGCGCGGACGCCTTCTTCGAGCAGGCAGCGGCGCAGGTGGGCCCAGCGGGGGGCGTCGTGGCGCTGAACGTAGTCGCGATAATTGAGGATAGGGCCTTCTTCGACACCGGGCTTGAGCATGGCGGCGTGAAAGACGAGGCCGGGACCTTGCGGCTGAAGCGGGATGTTGTGTTGCGCGGCCAGTTTCGACAAACCGGCCATCAACTGCTCGCCGAGGGCGATGACACCGGCGGGATGCGTGTCGCCAAGCGCGATGACTTCATCCAGGCACCACTTGGCGGCGGCAAGGCACAGCGGATTCGCGTTCAAGGTGCCGGCATGCACGACCTGGCCGCTGATGATCTTGGCGAAGAACTCCTCTTTGCCGACGAGCGCGGCGAAGGGGACGCCACCGCCGACGGCCTTGCCGAGGATGGTGAGGTCAGGGGTGAAGCCGAGGAAGGTCTGGGCGCAGCCAGCGCCGAAGCGGAAGCCGGTGATGGTTTCATCGGCGATCATGACGATACCGTTTTCGTCGCACAATTCGCGGATGGTGGAGATCATTCCAGGCACGGGCGGCATGCAGCCAGTGTTGCAAAGCACGGGTTCAAAGATGATCGCGGCGATCTGGCCGTGGTGTTCCTTCACGCGCTGACGCAGATGTTCAGGGTCGTTCCAGCGGGCGACGACGAAGGTGTTCAGCACCTCGGGAATGACACCCTGGCTCGGATGCAGCCGCGTGGGATCGTCCTCGCTGCCCCATTTGTCCGGCGGCGGTGCGTAGCCGACAAGTCCTTCATCTCCCCAGCCATGATAATGGCCTTCAAACTTCAACACCAGCGGCCTGCCGGTGTGAGCACGCGCCAGACGCAGTGCGGAGAGCACCACCTCGGTGGCGGAGTTGTTGAAACGAACGAGCTCTGCTCCGGGGATCATCTTTTGCAGCCGCTCGGCCACGTCGATCTCCAACTCGCTCTGCGCAGCCCAATGGGTGCCTTTGTGTGCCTGTTTGGCGATGGCATCAGCCATTCCTTGCGGCGCATGGCCGTACAGGATAGCGCCCTGGCCAATCTGGAAGTCGATGTACTCGTTCCCATCAACATCAAACAGCCGCGAGCCTTTGCCGTGATCGAAATAGAGAGGCACTGGGGCCTCCATCTTGCGGATGCCGCTGTTCACGCCAGCGGCGATGCTGCGCTGCGCGCGCGCGAAAAGTTCGACGGACTTCGGGAAGGTGTAGGACATGGCAGGTGGATGGAATCAGTGCAGCGGCGAGCTGTCATAGACCATCACACGGTCCCAGAATGACTTGCACGCATCTACGAAGCGTTTGTGCTTCGGGCAGTCTTTCTGGTAGAATTCATGATCCTGCATGTTTTTGAAGTGCAGCGTCAACGAGTAGCTGAATGAATGGTCGGTGACCGGCCTTTTTTCCGTGTCCGCCGGCTTTCCAGCGAAGCCATGCTCCAGGTAATCGATTTCAAGCAGATGCATCAGCTCCGTCTCGAAAGTGGAGCGTTGTTCGGCGGTGAGGTCGGCTTTGAGCCAGAAATAGACGTTGTGAATCATGGTGGGCGGACAGGTAGGTCGCAGAAATCTTGCGTGCAATTGCTAATCCTGCCGGTTTCGGCGCGTTAAAGGTGGTGAAGTCTGCTTGAGCAGACTTCACCCCGCTCAACGGACGATGGCCCCACTGGGAACGACTGAAAGTCCGCGTTGCAGACGACCACTAACAATGCAAACCTAGTACCATCATGAACACCCCCCAAATCCTTGCTTTTGGTCCCCTCGGCACGCCCGAGTTGATCATCATCGCCATCCTCGTTCTCGTGCTGTTTGGCGCGAAAAAACTGCCCACCTTTGCCCGCAGCCTCGGCAAGAGCATGGGTGAGTTCAAAAAGGCGCGCACGGAGTTCGAAAACGAACTTCACAACGCCCAGGAAGAGGCTGAGACCCCGAAGATCCAGCAGCCTCAAGAAAAGCGCCAGCCAGTGGCCAGCGTGGAGGATACCTGATCGTAGCGCCTCCAGCGGCATGATCATCCATTTGCTTCCAATCGTGCGGCGGGTCCTCGGGCCCGCCGTTTTTTTTATCACGGCAGCCCTGCTGGCCGCTGACGGGCCGGATCGCCTCACGTTCTGCTCCTACAACTTGAAGAACTGGCTCACCATGGACCGGTTCGACATGCAGACCTACAAGACGCTGCCAGCCGCCCCCAAGCCCGAAGACGAACGAGTGCGTGTGGTGAAAATTCTCGCCGCCATCAAACCGGACATCCTCGGCGTCTGCGAGATCGGCACTGCGGATGATCTCGCCGACCTGCAAAAACGCCTCAAGGCCGCCGGGATCGACCTGCCACACACCGAACTGGCTCATGGTGGCGATGTGACGCGCCGCCTGGCACTGCTTTCACGCCTGCCGATCAAAGCACGCAACTCACAGACCGATCTGAAGTATCAGATCGGCACTCTCGAACTGCCGTTTCAACGCGGCATTCTCGATGTGACCATCGCCATCACGCCCACCTTTGATCTGCACTTCGTGGGCGTGCATTTGAAGTCGATGCGCGAGATCACGGAGGCAGATCAGGCCCAGATGCGGCGCAACGAGGCGCGCCTGCTGCGCAAGCACCTCGACTCAATCTTCACCAAGGAGCCGGGCGCGCGCATCCTGGCCTATGGCGACATCAACGAGCACCGCAACGAGCCCGCCATCGGCGAAATCATGGGCAGCCCGCGTACCAGCGACACCGCCATGCAGGACGTGTGGCTGAAGGACAAGGATGGCGAGGTCTGGACGCACTTCTGGGACGCGGCAGACACGTATTCCCGCCTCGACTACTGCTTCACCAGCCGTCTGCTGCGCCCGCACATCGACTTCAGCCGGTGCTTCATCTACTCCGCCCGCGACTTTGACAAGGCGAGCGACCATCGCCCGCTGGTGATCAAAATCAGCCCCGAGCCGATTTTGAAAAAGGACGACGCGCCCTGATCCTCACTGCCGCACGACCTTCAGCACACGGTTGTTGTAGCTGTCGGTGATGTAAAGCTCACCAGATTGCGGATGAACGGTGACACCATGAGGACGTGAAAGCTGGCACTGCCTCGGATCACCGCCGACTCCGGCGCTGCCTGGTTTGCCAGTGCCTGCGACGCGCTCAATCTTACCAGTTGCAGGGACATAGCGGCGCACGAGATGCGCCTCGGCATCGGCGATGATGACGGTGTCATCCTTGTCCACACAGAGATGCTTGGGACCGTTCATCGTGGCCTCCAAGGCGGGACCGCCATCCCCTTCCCCACCCTTTTTGCCGCTGGCGTTCACGACGGTGCTGATGCGGCCGTTTTTATCGACGACACGCAGTGCGTTGCCGCCGCGTTCAAGAATGTAAACGTTGCCCTGGCGGTCGGAGGCCACAGCACGCGGATCGACGAGCGGCGCGTCCACCGCCACAGCTCCGTCCTCGGGTTTGCCTTTCTTGCCATTGCCCGCGATCACTTTGCTTTTGTGCGTTACTAAATCCAGCTCATGCACCTGACGCAGGTCGGCTATGTGGAGCTTCGTCCCTTCAAAATTCAGCGTGATGCAGTAGGGGCCGCTGCCACGCGCTTTTTCCGCCGGTGCCTGCCAGCCTTCGAGCGTCGATACGATGCGCGCCTTCACATCCACGACACGAACACGCCCGTTCCAAGTGTCGCCGATGAGCACTTTGTCATCCGGCAGGATGGCGAGATTGTGCGGACCGTTGAACTGCGCCCGAATGGCAGGGCCGCCATCGCCGCTGTCACCAGGTTTGAGTTGTCCGGCCACGTGTTGGATCACGCCACCGCCATCGACCTGGAGCAAGCGATTGCCCGACACCATCTCGACGATCCACATGTGCCCGCCGGAATCAAACGCGGTGCCAAACGGCTCCTTCAACCGCGCCTCGGTGGCAGCAATGTCCAAGGCATCCTGATCACCACCGGCAACGAGGACGATTTGGTCAGCGTGGACGACAAAAGGCAACAGAAGTGAAAGCAAACCGACGCGGAAGAGAGACATGAGAGGTGGATGGTTGTGGAATACACGAAACAAGACGGGGGATGTTACCAATTGTTTCGCAGCGAATCTGAAAGCCTGTCATTGCAGAATTACAAACAAACGGCATGCCCCATGCTCTGTAAAACAGAATGCTCTCACCCATCCAGGAGTATCTTGATCAGCTTTATTCGCGCTATGCGTCCGTGATGGAAGGCCATGTGGCTGACTATATTCCCGGCCTCGCCAAAGCTGATTCGCGCCACTTTGGCATCTGCATCGCCACCCGCGACGGGCATGTCTATGAGGTTGGCGATACCCGCCAGACGTTCACCATCCAGTCCATCTCCAAAGCGCTGATCTATGGCCTGGCCTTGGAGGACCGGGGAGAGGAGCATGTCTTGTCCCGCATCGGGGTGGAGCCGTCAGGAGAAGCCTTCAACGCCATCAGCCTGAAGGAGGGCACCGGCGCTCCCTTCAATCCGATGATCAACGCGGGGGCCATCGCAACCTGCGGGCAAATCTTGAAGAAAGACGGTCGCAGCCGCATCGACCGGGTGGTCGAATACCTCGGCGGCTTTGCCGGAAGGCCGCTACAGATCAATCAGCCCATCTATCAAAGCGAGAGCGAGACAGGCCACCGCAATCGCGCCATCGGCTGGCTGCTGCGCAACTTCGGCATCATTGACGAAGACCCGGATGAAATTCTGGAGACCTATTTCCAGCAATGCTCCGTGGAAGTCACCTGCCGCGATCTGGCGCTGATGGGGGCCACGCTGGCAAACCAAGGCGTGCATCCGATCACCAAAAAGCGCGCCATCGCTGCCGATTATGTGGACAACGTGCTCGGCGTCATGGCCACCTGCGGCATGTACGACTGGTCCGGTGAATGGATCTACCGCGTGGGATTGCCGGCCAAGAGCGGCGTTGGCGGTGGCATCCTCGCGGTGCTGCCCGGACAGTTGGGCATCGGTGTTTTTTCACCGCCGTTGGACTCCCAAGGCAACAGCTTTCGCGGCATCAAAGTCTGCATGGATCTTTCGCGTGAGCTCGCCCTGCACATGCTCAACCCCACCGCCACCCCGCGCTCGGCGGTGCGGCTGGCCTACCAAGGCGGCGAGGTCGTGGCACGACGCAGACTCCCGCCCTCGACCCGCGAGCTGCTGCGCACGCACGGCTCCAGCATCCAGGTCATGGAACTCCAGGGCGGGCTCACCTTCACCACGATAGAGCCCGTGGTGCGGCAGGCCACCTTGCTCGCCGCTGGCAGTTGCAAGCACATCATCTTCGACCTGCGCTCGGTCGTCAGCGCCAATTCCGTGAGCTTCATCCTGCTGGCCAATCTCAGCACCCAACTGGCGGAGCACGGGGTGCAAATCACCTTCTGCCAGCCGGGCAGAATGCAGACGACCCTGCGTGGCATTGGCATCCCGGCTGAGCAGATTTTCGCCACGCTCGACGCCGCCCTGGAAGCCTGTGAGGACTCGCTGTTGCTGGAGGTCTCCGGCATTTCCTGGCGTCCCTCCGGAGCGTTGGAGCTCAAGGCATGCTCCCTCTTCAACCGCTGCCCGGCTGATGATCTGGCTTTCCTGGCGCAGGAGCTTCAACATCGCCACTACGCGGAGAACGAAATGCTCATCACTGCGGGTGAAAGCGCGGACGAGATGCTCGTCCTCCTGCAAGGCACGGTGGAAGTACAGATACTCAACGAGGACAAGTCCCACAAACGAGTCGATGTCCTTACCGCAGGCATGACCGTGGGTGAGATGGCTTTCCTCGATGGCTCACCCCGCTCCGCCAGCGTGATGGCCATGGAACCCGTCGAATGCGTTGTCATTCCGAAAACCTGGTTCGATACGCTCAATGAGCGGAGACCCGGCTTGAAAATCACCCTGTTGCAGGAGATCACACGCGAGATCGCCACACGTCTGCGGCAGGCCAACCTGGAAATCAGCGCCTTGCATCGCTCTTAACGAATCACTTCTTCTTCAGCAGGCGCACGCGATGCGATTCGCTGTCGCCGATGAAGACGGTGCCGTCGGCATCGCAGAAGACACCGTGCGGGCGGGCCATCTTGCATTGCAGCGGGTCGCCATCGGGGCCGTCACCTTTTTGATTGAGTCCGGCGATGAGTTCAAGGTTGCCGGTCTTCATGTTCACCATGCGGATGCTGTGACTCTCGCAGTCGGCGAGCCAGACGTTGCCCTCGGCGTCGATGGCGATGCCCTTCGGACCGCTGAGCGTGGCTTCTTTGGCAGGCCCGCCGTTGCCGGTGAAGCCACTTTTGCCGGTTCCAGCGATATGGAAGATTTTTTCGGCCTTGAGGTCGAATTTGAAGACCTGATTCCCTTCACGTGTGGCAAGCCAGAGGTTGCCCTCCTTGTCGAAATCGAGCGAGCGCGGCCCTTTGAGCGGCGTTCCGGCGATGGGAGATCCATCGGGCGTCGGCCCGGCCTTTCCGACGCCTGCGAAGGTGCTGATCGTTCCCGTTTTCATGTCGATCCTGCGGATGACGTGATTGCCGATGTCACAGACGTAAAGATCGCCCTCGGGACCGAACTGAATGCTGTGCGGTTGTTTGAACTGCGCATCCTTCGCCGGACCGCCGTCGCCGCTGTAACCGGGTTTGCCGTTGCCGGCGATGGTGGTGATGATGTTTGTCTGCGTGTCAATCTTGCGCACGGCATGGTTGGTCATGTCCACGATGTAGAGGTTCTTGCCAGTGGCATCGAAACGAAGTTCGTGCGGCAGATTGAAGGTGGCCTGCAAAGCTGGCCCGCCATCACCGCTGTAGCCTTTTTCCCCCGTGCCCGCGATCGTGCTGATCGTGCCGTCAGGAGCCACGCGGCGGATGCGCTGGCCGGTGTACTCGCAAAACCAGATCGCGCCATCCGGTCCGCGCACGACGCCGAAGGGATTGTCGATCTGAGCCGCAGTGGCGGGGCCGCCATCACCACTGCCGCCTTTGGTGCCGGTTCCGGCGAAGGTGGAGATGGTCCATTCGGCGGCGGTGGCGGACTGGAGAAGGAAGGCAAGGAGAAGGAACGGACGCATGGTGGGCATAAAAGACGCGCATTCATGCCACGATCCATCTTCTTTTCAAACATCGTCTGCTTGTGGCTTGCGCATCCTGCACGTCTCTGGTTCGTATCCTCTTCACCATGAAACTTTCCTTCTGCGGTGCCGCCGGCACCACCACGGGCTCCAAGCATCTCATCGAAGTCAACGGCCAGCGCATCCTGCTCGACTGCGGTTTGTATCAGGGACGGCGGCACGAGGCCTTCGAGCGCAATCGTGATTTCCCCTTCGATCCGGCGAAGATCGACGTCGTCGTGCTTTCCCACGCGCACATCGACCACAGCGGCAACCTCCCGCACCTCTGCAAGCGCGGCTTCAGCGGCAACATCTTCGCCACACCCGCCACGCGCGACTTGTGCAGCATCATGCTGCCGGACGCGGCGCACATTCACGAGAGCGACATCAAATGGCTCAACCGCCATCGCAAGCAGGACAAACTGCCGCTGCTCGAAGCCAGTTACTCGATGATCGATGCGGAAAAATGCCTGCGGCAGTTTGTCTCCGTCGGTTACCACCGCCCGATGATCGTCGCCGATGGCGTGAGGATGACCTTCATCGACGCCGGGCACGTGCTCGGCTCCGCACAGGTCATTCTCGACATCGACGACAAGCAAACCGGCCAAAAATCACGGCTGCTGTTCTCCGGCGACATCGGCCGGCCTGACAACGACCTCCTGCTCGATCCCGAGCCCTGCGAGAACATCGACTACGTCATCATGGAGAGCACCTATGGCGGGCGGCATCACGAACTCTCCACCAATGCCAAGGAGCACCTCTGCCAGATCATCCGCCGCATTTTGCAGCAGCGTGGGAAGCTCATCATCCCCGCCTTCGCCGTCGAGCGCACGCAGCAGCTCCTCTTCACGCTCGACCACCTGCGTCATGAAAAGAGTTTCCCACCGATCCCCACCTTCGTGGACAGCCCGCTGGCTGTGAAGGCCACGGAAATCTTCCGCCTGCACATCGACGACCTCAAACCCACTGTCCGCGACGCCATCTTCATGCGCAACGACCCCTTCGGCTTTGAAGGCCTGCAACTTGTACGCAGCGTCGATGAATCGAAGAGTCTCAATCACATCAAGGGCGCCGCCATCATCATCTCCGCCTCAGGCATGGCCGAATCCGGCCGCATCCTGCATCACCTGCGCAACAATGTCGGAAATGAGCGCAACATCCTGCTCTTCGTCGGCTACTGCGCCGAAAACACGCTCGGCTGGAAGCTGCGCGAGGGACACAAGCACGTGAACATCCTCGGCGACGAGTTCGAGGTGAACGCCGACGTCGAAATCCTCGACTCCTTCTCCGGCCACGCCGACCACGACGAGCTCCTCGGCTGGTTTGACCGCGTGCAGGGACCGAAGAAGCGCGTCTTCCTCGTCCACGGCGAACCGGAGCGCTCATCGGCACTCAAAGCCGCGCTGGATGTGAAACACACCGCCGGCAGCGTGGAGGTGGCGGTGATGAATCAGCAGGTGGAGCTGTGAGCCAAGGAGCGGGACTTGCGAATTTCCCGCGCAATAGCCCGGCACTTGGCAAGTGCCGCTCCTTGAGACCTCAATCGTTCCTGAACAGCTTTTTGAAGAAACGCCCCACTTCGAGACCGGTATCGCCGGTCCATTCCCAGGCACGACGTGCGGTGCGTTTCACATCTTCGGCGGCTTTTTCACCTGGAGAACCGGGTTCGGCCGAGGTGACGGGAGCACCGGGAACATTGCTGGCCAGGCCGTTGCCCCACTGCTGATGAATGACAGCACCGGTCTCCGCGGAGATGACGATGAAGCCCACTTCAGCACCGTTGACATCGTTGAGCGCAAGACCCCACTCCGGCGCGCCGGTGGTGGCGTTGGCAGCGAGCTGATATGCGGCGGTGACAAAGTTGGTTTTCGCCAGCACCGCGTTCTGCTGCGCGATCCGGCGCACGTCGGAAGAACGGAATTGGACGCGATTGAAGGCGATGGGCTGCGGCGGCACACGACTGAGCAGCTTGGAGCCCGCACCAGCGGCCTTGGGCGCCCAGCCGCTTCTTTCCATGGTGAGCGAGGCGCGCACAAGCTCACCCTGGCGGAAAGGATCACGCGCATAGACCGCCCACTGCGCCGGATCGGCGGAACTGGCGGAAGATTGCAGCAGCACGATGCCTTCCGAGGTGGCGGCGCCGTATTCCTGATCAATGACCGTGGCGATTTCCGGATTCGCCCGCACCAGCGAGACACTGGCGAGCACAAGGATGGTAAGCAGGATGGTTTTCATGGGATGAATCAATGAGCGGTTGGGTGTGCAAAGGCTGTTCAATCACGGCTGCGCAGCTTGGCGAGCAGACGGAGGATTTCGAGATAGAGCCAGACGAGAGTGACGAGCAAGCCGAAGGCGGCATACCATTCCATGTGCTTCGGCGCACCGGCGGCGCAGCCGTTTTCGATGAAGTCGAAGTCGAGCACGAGATTGAGCGCGGCGATGACGACGACGAAGCCGGAGAAGGCGATTCCGACCCAGCCGTTGCCAAAAAGGCCAGGAATCTGGACACCGAACATGCCGAGCACCCAGGCCGCCAGGTAGAAGATGGCGATGCCTGCCGTGGCGGCGAAGATGCCCAGTTTGAAATTCTCCGTGGCCTTGATGATGCCTGTGGCGTAAGCGCCGAGCAGGGCAAAGAGGATACCGCAGGTCAGCAGCACGGCGGTGAGCACGATGCCATGAAAGCTGGCCTCAAAGAGCGCGGAAATGACGCCAACGATGACGCCTTTTGTGACGGCATAAACCGGGGCCAGCAACGGGGCTGTCGTCGGCTTGAAGGAGATGATCAGCGCCATGACAAAGGGCACCAGCCAGCCGAATTTCAAAGCGCTGCCGAACCAGGACGGAGGATTCGCCGCCGAAACTTGGCCCCAGCTCCAACTGGCGGCGGTGATGAGCAGGAGCGTGAGAATGGCGGTTTTGAGCACGGTGCCATTGAGGGTCATCACGCCATCGGCAGGATTGCCGGTGCGAGATTTTTCAAAAACGTGGTCGCTTAGGGTTGGATTGGAGGTGCGCATGGTATTGAGGACTGATTTCGAGTTCAGACTAAAAGGCAGCGGCGGGGTTGGTCAATCCACCTCTTTGGCGCAATTCGTCCGGGGTTTTGCGCTTAGCAGACCGGATCAGCCACCGCATGGTGCTGCATGGCGGCTTTGACAAAGCCATGGAAGAGCGGGTGCGGGTTGTTCGGCTTGCTGAGGAACTCGGGATGAAACTGGCAGGCGACGAAGTAGGGGTGCGCGGGCAGTTCGATGATCTCGGCGAGATCGCCCTTGGGCGAGGTGCCGGAGATGAGCATGCCTTTCTCCTCCATGAGTTCCTTGTAGTCGGAATTGAACTCGTAGCGGTGGCGATGGCGCTCGGTGATGGTGACGCTATGATAGAGTTCGTAGGCTTTGCTGCCGGGGACGAGATCGGTGACCCAGGAGCCGAGGCGCATGGTGCCGCCGAGTTGCTTCACCTTCTTCTGCTCCTCCATCAGGCTGATGACGGGATGCGGCGTGGCCTTGTCGAACTCGGTGCTGGTGGCGTCCTTCAGGCCGCAAACGTTGCGGGCAAACTCGATGACGGCGATCTGCATGCCGAGGCAGACGCCGAAGTAAGGAATGCCTTTCTCGCGGGCGTAGCGTGCGGCGGTGATTTTGCCCTCCGTGCCACGGTCGCCGAAGCCACCGGGGATGAGGATGCCCTGCAAACCGGCGAGGTAGAGATCGGGGCCGGCTTTCTCGATGCTCTCGGCATCGACGCGGACGATGTCCACCTTGCAGTCATTCGCGGCTCCAGCGTGCGTGAGGGATTCGTAGATGCTCTTGTAGGCGTCCTGCAGCTCGATGTATTTGCCCACGACGCCGATGCGGACGTGGTGTGAGGGATGAATGACGCGCTGGACGAAGCCGCGCCAGCGGGTGAGATCGGGCTGCGGTGTGGTGAGATTGAGCAGGCGGCAGACGTTGTCGTCGAGGCGCTCCTCATGGAGCTTCAAAGGCACCTCGTAGATGGTGTGCTTGACGTCGCGGACTTCAACGACTGCTTCGATGGGCACGTTGCCGAAGAGGGAGATTTTTTCGCGCACATCGAGGTCGAGTGGATGCTCGGTGCGGCAGAGGATGATGTGCGGGGCAATGCCGATCTCTCGCAGCTTGGCGATGCTCTGCTGCGTGGGCTTGGTCTTCAGCTCCTGCGCGGCCTTGATGTAAGGCACGAGCGTGGCGTGGATGAAGAGCACATTGCCCTGGCCGACCTCGTGGCCGAACTGGCGGATGGCTTCGAGGAAAGGCAGGCCCTCAATGTCGCCCACGGTGCCGCCGATTTCGGTGATGATGACGTCACCGCCCATTTTCTCGGCGACTTCGTGCATGCGGGCCTTGATCTCGTTGGTGACATGCGGGATCACCTGCACGGTGCGGCCCTTGTATTTACCGGCGCGTTCTTTGTCGAGAACGCTCTGGTAAACCTGGCCGGAGGTGAGGTTGTTGAGCTTGGAGAGGTTCGTGTGCGTGAAACGCTCGTAGTGGCCGAGGTCAAGGTCGGTCTCGGCACCGTCATCGAGCACGTACACTTCGCCGTGCTCGTACGGATTCATCGTGCCGGGGTCGATGTTGAGGTACGGGTCAAATTTCTGCATGATGACCCGCAGGCCGCGGAGTTCAAGCAGCGTGCCGAGGGAGGAGGCGGCAAGCCCCTTGCCAAGGGAACTGACGACGCCGCCGGTGACGAAAATGTATTTCATGATGGTTCTCGGTTCGCGGTTCTCGGTTCGCAGTTCAAGAAGAATGTTTTTGCAGATGCAGTTCGATGGCGGCGGCCTGCTCCGGCGTGTCCACGCCGGGAGAAAGCTCGTCGGTGAGCACAACGCGGATGCGGGAGCCATTTTCGAGGGCGCGGAGCTGCTCCAGGCACTCGGTTTGTTCGAGCCGTGACGGCGGCCAGGCGACAAACTGGAAGAGGAAACTGCGCTGGAAGCCGTAGATGCCGAGGTGGCGGTAGCTTCGCGGCCAGGCGTCCGGGGTGCGCACATAAGGCAGCGGTGAGCGCGAAAAATAAAGCGCGTCACCATGCGTGTCGAAGATGACCTTCACCACGTTCGGGTCGCTGATCTGGGCCGGATCGTGAATCGGGGCGGCGGCGGTGATCATTTTCACACCGGGATCGTCGCGCATGGTGCAGGCCAGTTCGTCGATCAGCGCGGGTGAGATTAACGGCTCGTCGCCCTGCACATTGATGATGATGCGGTGGTCGGGGAAGGATTTCGCCGCCTCGGCGATGCGATCCGTGCCGCTGGGATGATCTGGCGAGGTCAAAACGGCCTTCGCGCCGAAACTGGCCGCCGCCTCGGCGATGCGGGCGTCATCCGTGGCGATGATGATGTCGTCGATCTGCTTGCAGTCCTGACAGCGCTCCCAGACGTGCTGCACGAGCGGTTTTCCGGCGATGAGGTGGAGCGGCTTGCCTGGGAAGCGGGTGGAACCCCAGCGGGCAGGAATGGCGACGAGGGTGCGGGAGGAATCGGTGGTTGCCAAGGTGGTACGAGCAGGTTCGCTTGAGATGAAGCGGATGAGCGGGGGTTGCAAGGCCGAATTGGCTGCGTGGCCAGTCCCGCGCCCCCAAAACGTAGATCGGCGTCCCGAATCTCTTCGGGACGCCGATTGCGGCTGCCGTTTCAGGCGGTCAATTTTCGAAAATCAGGCGAACCTGAGGACGTCGGTTACTTGACGTGGGCGGAGACGAGCTTGGTCATCTCAAACATGGTCACCTGGCTCTTGCCACCAAAGACGGCCTTCAGCGCCTCGTCGGCGTTGATGTTGGTCTTCTTGGCCTGGTCCTGCAGACCGTTCTTCTTGATGTATTCCCACAGCTTCTTGGTCATTTCGCCGCGTGAGAGCGGTGTGGAACCGATCACCTTCGCGAGGATCTCATCCGGCTGGACGGGCTTCGAGAGGGCGGGGTTCAGTTTGCGGGCTGGCTTTGGATTGGTTGAGTCTGACATAGGGCGATGACGCTGGCGGCTGAATGGCCGTGGGTCAACCCCTGATGCTATAGAGGCTTTTCTGAGGCGTTTTCCACCTCATGAGCCTGATCTCGCTTCGCTCGGCTCGTCATTTCGTCATTCTGATTTCGTCATTTCCTCCCCGCCCGCCTCCAGCAGCCGCACCTTCTTCTCCACCAGTGGCAGCCACAGGCTCACGCGGGTGCCCAGGCCCTCCCGGCTCTCGATGTCGATCTCGCCGCCGTGCTCGCGGATGATGCGGCGCACAATCAGCAGGCCCAAACCGGTGCCGGTGCTGC
>CAMCWM010000096.1 GCA_945882215.1 Akkermansia muciniphila
TCTTCATCGAACGCGGCGACGTTCAAGACGGTGATCAAGAAGGCCAGGATCATCGGCAAGCCGGAGGAGCAGGCGCTGCGCGACCTGAAGGCGGCCGGATTCGACGGTGTGGAAGTTTCTTTCCTCTTCGATGACGAGACGGAGGCCAAAAAGGCGCGCGAACTCGTCGAAGGCATCGGTTTGAAGGTCCACTCGGTGCTGCGCGGCTGGGCGGAGTTTAACAGCGATGATCCGGGGCAGGTGGCAGCGAGTTATGCAGTGACTGAAAAGGCGCTGCGCACGGCGAACTGGCTGGGCGCGGAGACGATCCTGCTGGTGCCGTGCCGTGTCGGCGGTCCGACGGTGAAGATGCCGGAGCCGTGGGAGTTTGACATCGAGTTCGATGAGAAGACCGGTCACGTCAGCCGTGTGGTGAAGGGCGACAACACGCCGTTTGCCCGCTACATCATGCTGCAAAACAAGTCCACGGACGGATCGAAGGAGCAGGTGACGAAGCTCATCCCGCTCGCCGAGAAACTGAATGTGATCATCGGCCTCGAGAACGTCTGGAACAACCTCTGGGTGCGCCCGGACCTCTACAAAAACTTCGTCGCGTCCTTCAATCACCCGTTTGTGCAGGCCTACTACGACGTGGGCAATCATGTGAAGTATCTCGTGCCCGTGCATGACTGGATTCACACGCTCGGCGGCCTCATCAAGAAGATCCACATCAAGGACTACGCGCTCGCGCCGGACAACAAGAGCGGTAAATTCGTGCATCCGCGCGATGGCAGCATCGACTGGCCGAAAATGCGCCAGGCGCTCGACGATGTCGGCTACAACGGCTGGATCACCGTCGAGGACAACGGCCTGCCACTGCCCGAGTTCACGGACCGGCTGAACAAGATCATCGCAGGCGTGTAAATCATGAAAACCGTCCTGCTCTTCCTCACGCTGGCCTCATTCACCCTCGCCGCGGACCGCGTCGTGCCGCGCGAGGGCACCGAGTGGTGCAACATCTGGATGCCGAACGCCAACAAGCACAATCTGCCCCGCGTGCTGCTCATCGGCGACTCCGTGACGCAGGGCTACGGCCCCGATGTCGAGAAGCAGCTCGCCGGCAAGGCCTATCTGGCACGTCTCGCCACCTCGCGTTGCGTGGGTGATCCCGCTCTGCTTGCCGAACTCACCGCTGTACTCGGCGCGGAGAGTTTCGAAGTGATTCACTTCAACAACGGCCTGCACGGCATCGGTGCCGTGAGCGAAAAGGAATACGCCGAGTTCCTGCCGCAGATGCTCGCGCACATCCGCCAGCTCGCGCCGAAAGCGAAGCTCATCTGGGCCAACAGCACGCCGTCGCATGTGAATGGCAAGTTCGAGCAACTCGCGCCCAACAACGCCAATGTGACCGAGCGCAACCGCATCGCCACCGAGCTCATGAAGAAGGAAGGCATCCCCGTGGACGATCTGTATGCGCTCACGCTGCCGCATCCCGAGTGGTGCTCGGATGGTCTGCACTACAAGCCCGAAGGCAAGGCCGCCCAAGGCGCGCAAGTCGCCGCCGAGGTGCTGAAGCTGCTGCCAGCAAAGTGACGCGCGTCACTTCTTCAGGATCGACGCGACAAACGTGTCCAGTGCCTTCGTGGCCGGATCGCTGGCGAGGCCGAGGTCGCTGTTGAGTTTCACGTGCTCGGTGTCCCTCGCGCCGAAGAGCGTCACCGGCACCTCGGCTGCCTTCAGCTTGTCGCCGAAGTGCCGGGCCTGGGCCGTGTTGTCCGGATGATGAGAGACATACAGGATTAGGAACGGCGGGATGCCCTTGCCCTTCGCCACATGCGTGACGGCGGAGAAGTCTTTGTGCAGGGCGGGATCGTTGCCGAACTTCAGACGATGGCCGAACGATGGCAGCGGAAAGCCATGCACACGCGCACGTGTCTCCGCGACTTCGATGATGGCCGGGACGTTGTAGGTGTCGCCATCGACGGGCACACAGCCGATGAGGCTGGAGAAATCCGCGCCGACTTCCTTCAGGTAGCGGTCGTCGGTGCAAAGGATCGCCGCAAGCTGTGCACCAGCGCTGTGACCGCCCACGAGCACGCGTTTTGGATCGCCACCGTGCTCGGCGATGTGTTTTTGCACCCAGCCAAAGGACTTTGCGCAATCGCGAATGAGCGTGCCCATGTCCACCTCCGGCAGCAGGCGGTAGTTCGTCGAGACGAAGATGAATCCGCGCTCCATGAACCAATTCGGCTTCGTCTGCACGCTGGATTTGTCACCCTGCTGCCAGCCGCCGCCGTGCATCCAGAAGACCACTGGCAGGTTTTTCGCCTTCTCCGGCGCGTAGATGTCGAGCACATGGCGCGCGTGGCCGTTCTCGACGTAGGGGATGTTCTTCCTCACCTCCTGGCTAAAGCTGGTGGAGGCAAGGGCGAGTGTCGCGAGCAAGATCGTTTTCATGAGCGAAGCAAAACGCCAAACGTCGCCTGCTTCATTCCATCTTCACGCCCATCCCGTTCACGGGCTGCTCAATGATGACGCGATCCTTTCCGACGAGATGGATCAAGTCAGGCAGGTCGTAGTGGCGAAGGACGCCGTGGATCAGGTTCACCGTTTGATCGAAAGTCTCCTCGGCACCGACGAGCGATTCGTAGCTGGTTATCATGCGGCGGAGTGTGATCTGAGTGAAGGCATCACGTTCCAACGCGGCGGCATGGAGAGCGGGGATCGCGGCCTCGCCGGTGGCGATGAGGCTCACCGCTGCCGTTTTGGTCTTCAAATATCGTGCCCAGCTCCGCACATCATCCGCCCTCATGCCGACGAAGCTGTTGCCCATGAGGTAGGCGGTGAGGATTTCGAGATTGTCGCGCCCGAAACGGCCTGCGCCGAAGGATTTGCGCCGAAGGCCTGTCTCCGTCTCGCCGATGCCGCGCAGTTCGGCGGCGAGGACGATGTGTCCGGCCTTCACGAGCTGCTCGATGGCGGCGGCATCCGCTTTGAGGCTCTCGCCATTCAAATAGAGCACGGCATGAGCGCGTGGCTTGGCAGGCGTGTAAAGCAGCGCGGGCACTTGGAAGGCATTTTCGGCCTTCAAAGCCAGTTTTTCGATGCTAAAGCCATCGCGAGTGATTTGAGCGAGTATTTCGACTTTGGGCTCCGCAATCGTTTCGGAGGCTCCGATGGCTTCGAGGATGGTTTTGGGCCCCAAACCGCTCTCGCGGGCTGTTTTGAGCTTCGCGGCGGTTTCCGCGTTGATTTGAAAAACACTGCGCTCGCCCGGTAGAAGCCTCACCTGGCCTTTCGGTGTGCATTGAAGCTGCGGCGGCGTCCAGTCCGGCACGCTGAGCGCTCGAAGCTCCTCGTCGGTGAATGAATCCGGCAGTTTCGCGACTTCGCGCACGACGATGTCTTTGCCGAGTAGATGCCGCGCCATGAATCGCGTCACCGCCTCGCGGAGTTGCAGCGTGAAGCCGTGCGGCGCGTCGGGTGCGGCGAGGTCGATCATGTCCGGATGGCCGAGGCGTGAGTAGAAGCGTTTGGCATCGCGAAACAGTTCCCAGGTGCCGCCGAAGTCGAAGGTGACATCCCGCGTGCCTGCGCAGATGAGCGTGGGCTTCGGTGCACGCATGATGCAGTAGTCCGCCTCATCCATGCCAAAGGCGATCTGCCCGGCGATGTTCTGCTCGCCATCCTGCGGGCCTTTGGTCTCGATGAGCTTTTTGAAGGTGGTGAGGTAGCAGCCAGGTGCCGCAGCGAGGATGCGATCATCCAGCGCCATCAAATACGCTGTCTCTGTGCCTCCGCCGCTGTTTCCCGTGCAGCCGATCTTGTCTGCGATGATGTCTTTCCTCCCCTGAAGATAGTCGATCACCCGCATGCCGTCCCAGATGCGAAACTGCGCCGCATTCGCGCCGATCAAGGCGCTGCTGATGCCCGTCATCGTGTGCTCGGTGGTGCACATGAGGCGCACGTTGGGATGCGGCACCTTCACATGCGGCGCATCATCGAAAACGGCCCGTTCCTTCGCCAGATCGAGCATTTGATACCTCTCGCCCTGCCCGATGGGATCGTAACACATCGCCGCCATGCCATGACGTGCCAGCAGCATGCAGATGAGCTGATACTGTCCCACCGCCTTCCCCTCATGACTGTGACCACACGGCACCAGCACCGCAGGCCAGGGCGGCGGCGTGTCCGGCAGGTAAAGGTTTGCCGTGAGATGAAACGCGGGCCGCGTCTCCAAGATGACCTTCTCCACGCGATAGCCCTTGCCTTGCAACGTGCCGGTGATCTGCGGATTCAGCGGCGTGCGCTCCGGCAAGCCGCCGATGCGCTCCAGAAAAAACGCCCGCCGCTCCTCCTGCCAGCGTTTGCATCCCGCCTCGCTCTTGATCATCACCTCAAACGCCGCGCTGCGTTTGTCGCACAGCGCATTGAACTCACGCACAAGCCATCCCTCAAACGCCTCGGCCGGTTTGGATGCCGGATCGAGCACGTTGAGTTCATCCGCAGCCATCGCGGAGCCGAGAGCGAGAAGGAAAAGAAGCGAGCGCATGCCACGATTACGGCTCCCGCCACTCGCCCTTCCAAATCGGGCCGTGATCGAGGCCGCGTTTGTCGTGGTGCAGGCTGAAAGTCGTTTCCATTTGCTTCAGGAACTGCGCAAACGCGGCGTCATCGCGATGGAAGATGGATTCGGAATCTTCAGCGATGAGTTTGGCCTGCCGCAGGGCGAAATGAAGCTGGATCAAGTTGTCGCCGAACATTTGCAAACGAGCACGCTGCATGTCGGTGGCGCATTCGGCGAGTGTGGCGCGGTAGTGCTGCTCCATCGCGGGATAGAGCGGTGCATAGATGGTTTTCATGACTGCCTCGTTCACCTCGTAGTTGGCTCCTTTGTAGATGGGCGACTGTGCTTCTTTATGCGCAGCCATTCTCGCGTCGAGTTCATCGTAAAGCGCCCGCATGTGCCGCCAGCCGGGGCCGTAGGCACGTTCGAGCCACTCGTTGAGTGCAGCGCTGACATCGATCCGCGGATTCCAAAGCTGTTTGGCGAGCAGGTAGTTGATCGGCGCGTTCACGCCCCAGGCGCTGGTGCCGACCATGCGGGCGCCCCAGGCTTGGTTTTGCGCGGCGGCGGGGAGTTCGCGTTTCAGGATGTCGAGGCTCACCGGCAGCGGTGCGCCGTGGAAGCTGCGCATCCAGGTGGAGTAGTTGTGGTAGAAGAGATGCGGCGTGATCTCGCTCCAGCGCTTCATGACGCTCTCGAACTCGGTGCGATACAGCGGCTTGAGCAAACCGTAGCCGTAGTAGTTCAGCGGTGCCCAGCAGAGGCTCAGGTTGTCGGGCAGCTTCGGCGCGTTCGCGGGCGGATACTGGTAGTTGTAATACACGAAGCCGCCCAACCTGCGCCCTGGTCGCTCACGGGCGATGATCTCGCCGACGCGTTCGTAAAACGTGAGCATCGCGTGGACATGGCTCGGTTTGCCGTGCGGATCGTTGTCGAGGAGCGGCTTGCAACGCTCGCAGGTGCAGAAGCCTCCGCCGTCGGTGGGCGAGATGCTCGACATCTCCCGATTCGGATTGCGGTCCATCGTTTCGATCACGCGTTGCGCGAACAGCTCCACCAAACCGGGCGCGGTGGTGCAAAAGAAGGTCACTTTGCCATTTCGCTCAAAGTTGCCGCTCGATGGCTTCCACTCAGGATGCTCCGCGAAGTCGGCGGGCTTCAAATAATCATCCCATGAGTGCCCGTAGCCGGTGACGAAGGGATGAAGGCCGTTCGTGAGCCGCTGATGCTTCATCCAATCGAGCACTGGAACATATCGCGAGGCGATCTCGCGATCACTTTCGCCGAGATAGGCCACCGAGCGCACCGCAAAGCCCGGCTGGCCACGAATGGGCTCCTTCAGTTCAAAGCGTAATGCGCTCTGCTTCGGCACATCCTCGCCGAGCGGCCCCGGAAAAAGCCAGCGCACGCCGAGAAAGCGCTCTGCGAACTCCAGCACGCCCCAAAGCGTCCCGTGGCTCGGAACGGCCCAAAGTGCCTCGGGCGTGCTGTCATTGCCTGCGATGACGATGCCGTCTTTTTCAATGCGAATCTCAAATCCATCATGCGGCAGCGAATCATCCGCCACGAGCAGGATGGCGGGGCTGGAGTCGCTGCCAGCAGCGACGAGCAACCTCTGCAACTCCTTCGCCGCCCACCGGGTCGTCTCACTGGCATCTGCTGAATGGTGAACGAAGGGCTCGTGCTGTGCGTGAAGCATCAGCGGCAAACAGAGAAACAGGGCGGCGCGCATGGAGGTCATCAAAGAGTTTACTTCCACATCTCATGCACCTTGCTGACGATGCGTTCTTCCAGCGAGTCGGCGAACTTCTCGGGGTGCAGCGGATTCGACCAGTAAATGATGGAACGATAGGCCTCGTAGCCGCCTTCGCGCAGCACGCGCTTGCTCGGGATGTAGGCGAGCACGTCGTTGCAGTAGCCAGCGACCCACAGACTGCCGGGGCCGGTGAACTCGCGCTTCAAACGCAGCGAGTAGTCCACGCAGGTCTCGCCGCTGAGGCCGACGAAGGTGAGATCATCGCCGAAACGCACGAGTTGCACCGGGAAGTCGTAGTGATCGCGCAACTCGCCCTTCTTGAGCGCGAACAAGCGCCGCTCGTCCCACTTGCGATCATAGCCGCTGCTGGTCTCCAGGTGCTTTTCGAGATCGGCGGCGGTCGGAATGGATTCGTAATCAAGGCGCGTCGTCTGCCAGTCGAGACGCAGCTGGCCGTGGATGGGTTTGGGCTTCGCGTCGATGGCTGCTTCCACGGCGGTCGCGAGGCTTTGACCGTGTCTCATGCTGAAGATGGGGCTGAAGCGCGGATACGCGTTCTGATCTCCGCCGCAGCCCATCATGAAGAGCGCGATGGTGCCCGGATGCGCCTCCTCGATCATCGCCTGCGCGTGGCCCGCGTAGTCGCCGTGCCACTGCTTGATGCTCATCGATGTGTTGTGGCACGCGTAGCCGAACAAGATGGCCGCGAGCTTGTTGTCAGCTGTCGTCACCGTGAGCACCGGCACATCGTGATCCACCACGCCCTCGGGATTTGGGCTGTTCAAGTAGGGGTCGCCCGTCGGCTTGTCGCTCTTCAGGCGACGGTTCATCGCGAAGCCGCATCGCGCATGACCATAGCTGATCGTGGCCGGTGATAGCGCCTTCAAAGCCTCGCCGATGATGCCGACGATCTTCTCGGTGAGAAAAGCGTTGTAGCGCAGGCATCTCTCCTTTCGCAGCGGATCGGTGAGGCCCATGAACTCCAGCTCTGTGTATTTCAGCTCCGGCCCGCAGTGCGTGTGCGAGCAATTCATGAGCAGCGACTTCTCCGGCAAGCCAAACTTCTCTTTCGCTTCCTTCGCGACCGCCTCACGCAACTGATACGTCACCTCGACGAGATCGAGCGTCACCATCACGAAGCGCGTCCCCGCTTTGTCCTCCATCGCGAGCGTCTTCGCGAACAAATCCATCGCCGTGCTCTCGGCTGGCACTTCCCGACCTGCGAATCCGGCAAGATACATGGGCTCCTGCGGCGTGATGACCGCCTTCGCGGCCGCCGCTTTCCACTCGGGCGTTTGCGCAACGAGTGCCAAGGGGAGGAGCAAAACGAGACTGAGGAGAGCTTTCATGAGCAACCTTTACGGCCTGAACGTCCGCTTCCTCACGAGGCATGATGCTCTGCCGAGGGAGCGTCCTCCTTCACTCCATCCAAAACGAGAACAAGCCGCCATTCTGCACGCTGAACTCGAGTCGCACGGGCTGGCCTTTTCGTGTGGAGAGCTTGGTGAGCTCGGGAATGGCGATGTCGGTGGCGTCGCGTTCGTTGAGCGTGACTTTTTGGAGTGCGACGCCGGCTTCATCAAGCAGGCTGATCGTCAGGCGGCCGAATTTCACGGCCGCATTCACATGCATCGTGCCGCCTCCGTGGATGAAGGGCTTCGTGCGCAGGATGCCAGGGCGGTAATTGCCCTCCATGGCGACAAAGCGGTCGCGTTCGATCGTGGCGAGACCGAGCGAGCCGCGAAACGGCGACACACCGGCGAGCAGCTTCGGATTGTCCTCTGGAATCCAGCGAGTGCTGTGCAGGCCGTTGCGACCGGTGTAGTAAAACCACAGCTCATCTCCGACGACGAGCGGATCGGTTGTGGGCGGCGAGATGACGCTGCGATCCCATTCGCCAAAGCCGCCCTGCGCGAGGAAGGGCGAGCGGTCGCTGAGACGCTGCCAGGTTTTATTGTCGCGGCTCACGGCGAGCTGGATGGGCAGCGTGACGCTGTCGGGATTGTTCAGAAACATGTGCACGAGGCCGATGTGCAGCCCGGCATACGGAATGCTGCGCATGTCATAAATCTCAGTCGTTGGCGAGTCCTGCGCATCGCTCGCCAAAACGAGATCGCCCTTCTCCGGCGTCCAGTGGATGAAGTCCGTGCTCTCGCAGCGGATCACCGCGCGGCCCGCGTTGTATTGCAGATTCGGCTCGGCGGCCTGCGCGGCCTTCTTTTCATCCGTGAGGACTCCGAAGGCTCGTCCGAGCATGATCCAACGCTGACGCTTCTCGTCCCAGTTCACATGGATCGGCGCATCGAGCGTGGCGTAGCTCGCGGGCTCGTTGTGTGGCGTCCAGTGGATGCCATCGGGGCTGAAGGCCACGCCCAGCGAGGTGAGCTTGCCCGGCTTCGAGGTGGGCGTGCGCTGGAACTTCCGGTCGATCCAGAGGTAGGCCATCTTGTAGCGCCGCTGCGGATCGGTCTCTCGCTTGTCTTTGATGACGCCGCTCGCGTAGCAAAAGTAGGTCCATCCGCGCTCGCGTGAGCGCAAATAGGCCAGCTTCTCCGGCGGCGCTTCTTTTTGATCAAACTCGAAGCCGCTGAGGATCACGCGATTCGTCGGCTCCGCGTCGAACTCCGGAAACAGATGCAGGTTCGGCCGCTCCCAGTTGATGCCGTCCTTGCTCGTGAAGTAAAACACGCCCGGCCCGCCACCATCGATCCACGCTTTGAAGAGGCGCTCATCCTCATCAAAGATCACCGACGGCAAAAAGTATCCCTCAGGCTCCCATTTCGCCCTCGGCACGATCATGGGGTTTGCCTCATGCTTCCGCGCCTGCTGCACCCGCCGCGTGAGATGCTCCTTGTGCTCGATGAGGTGATCATCGAGGAAAAGTTGATGTGTGTTGCCGATGCGGATGGGCTCTGCGGCGGCAACGAAGGCTGTGCTGAGAAGAGCGAGGATGATCGTTTTCATTTCATCACGAGTTGGAGCGCTGCCATGAGGTCGAGGCGGCGGAAGGTGAGGCCGGATTGGGTGTCCTTCACCTCCACACCGGTGGATTGGAAGATTTTCATCATCGCGGTCGCGATGTCGGGGCCGTGAGGTTTCCAGTCGTAGCCGGATTTCTCGATGGCCTCGCGCAGGATCATGGCGGAGCCGCAAAGGATGGCGTTGGAGCTGCTGGTGGCTCGTGCGGGCACGAGGAGATCGATTTTCGCGCTGCGGTCGAGAATCACGATTTCTTTGCCAGGAATGACCGCGCCGATGGCGAAGCAGTTTGGCTGGCTTGCAGGCCAAGAGATGCCTTTCGTGAAGCTGTGATTGCCTGCGGGTGCGCTGACCCAGATGCCGAGTCCGCGGAGTTGCGCGAGTTTGGCGTCGATTTCGGTCGGGACGGGCTCTGCGTGCTCCAAATCGTCCACCGGGGCGAGATTCACCGTGGTGATGCGATGCTCGGCGTGATGGTCGATGACCCATTGCAAGGCTTTGGCGAGTGAGGCGGCATCGGCGAGCTTGCCGTGGCAGCACTCGAGACTGCGCACGATGGCGAGTTGATTGTTGAAGGCCACACCGCGCCTTCCGCCGTGATTCACGGACGATGGAATGCCGATGGTGGTGCCGTGGTAGCCTTTGCCCTCGTGTTTCGGGTCGGTGTCACCGTCCACGGCATCGTGGGTGATTTTTACTTTGTCACCCTGCCACTCGGGACGCGACATGGTGCAGCCATCATCGAGCAAAGCGAGCGTCTGGCCTTTGCCGAAGGTCAAAACGCCTGCGTAGTTCTTCCAGGCATCGAGAATGCCCGCGTGCTCGAACTCCTGCGGCTGCACGGCACCCTTAGTGGCGAGTATCCACTCCACTGGCGGGCCATCATCGCTGCGCGGGCCGTAATGCGGCGGCGAAGTGCCAAATTCGAAGGCACCGAGGTCAGGCGCATTGCCTTCAAACTGCTCGCTGATGTTCGGCACGGCCACGCCCGCGTCTTTGGCGCTGCTTGGCTCACTGAGACGAATGAGCGGCGTTTCGGCTCCAGGCATCTCTGCGGTCACTTCAAAGGGCAAAAAGTCGCGTGAGCGCTCCAGCACGATGCCGTGCTTTTCGATACCGATGGCGGCGCTGAGACTCGGCAGGTCGTGGAAGCGCTGATTGAGCCACATCCATGGATTTGGCCTGCCGAATTTTTTGTTCACGATGGCAGCGCTGAACTCGAAGCCGTCGTAATCGACATCCGTCCTCCAAGTCGCCACGGGTGAGGCATGGACGACATACTTCACCTGGTAGCTGCGGTATTTTTCCGCCTCGGAGGCGCTGCACAACCACAGCGTCTCGCTGCCGCCGAGGTGCATCCACACGTTGTTGCGCGAGAAGGAGGTCAGCATGCCATGCGCATGTGGAACGGAGGTGCCGTAGGCGGCGAAGGTGTTGTTCACGCACACAAAGCGGTCCTGCACGCGCAGCTTGAAGGCATTGCCGCGACTGACGCAGTGATTGCGCACGAGATACCACGGGCCGCAATACATCGGCTGAAACGTGACGCCGCTGTGGCCGTGGAGACGATTTCCCCAGATGCGGATGTTCGCATAGCCGTAGTCCGGCTCCACGGGGTCGTCGGACATGTTCACGATGTCGTTGCCAAAGATGTCGCAGTCCGCGTGCGGATACGAGACGCCGTCCGCGCTGCGATCCATGCGGTTGTAGCAAACCGTGTGACCGCTGGAGTGGCCCAGTTCCACGCATTCGCCGCTGATGCCCTTCACCGTGTCGCCGACGATGTCGTTGTCGGCGATGTGCCAGCCGTGGCACTCTTTGTTGAGGAAGATCGAGTAATGGTAGTCGCGAAAGGTGCAGCGCTTCACCACGACGTTCTCGCTGGGACCATTGGCTCGCAGAGCATTCGGCGATTCGCCGCGTTTCAGGCTCAATCCTTCAAACCACAGATGATTCGCCCGCGTGCCGATCTGCGTGAACACCGCCGGAGAACTCCCCGCCGACTTGAAACCGATGTATTTCGTCGTGTCTGTCGCCGAGTCCGTGTTTCCGGCCTCGCCGCTGACCTCAAAACTCACCTGGCCGTAGTCTCCGCCACTCAGCAGGAACAAGTCGCCCGGTTTCGCTGCTCGCAGCGCCGACTGAATGCCTTGGAAGGGTTTTTCCCTCGAACCATCGCCCTCGCCGTCCGCCTTTGGAATGACATGCAGCGTGCGCGTTGGTTTGAAGGCAGGCCAGGGCTTGGTGCGGATGCGTTTTGTCTGCTCCAGCGGCTTGGCGTTGTCGGGATCGGCCAGCGTGAGCTGGATGTCGTAGGCCGCGCCGGGTTGGAGAAACATCACGCTGCCAGCGAGCATGTTGAAGGGGCGCTCGGCGTTGTTTTTGTCATACCAGCCCGCGTAATCGACCCGCATGAGCGGCATCGCCTCCTTCCACTTCTCCGTGCCTTCGAGCCGATAGCGGACCGCGCAGGCCGCGTCGTGATCCGTGTCACCTTCGATATTCCATTCGACTCCGATGCTGTGATGCGTGGCCGTGATTTTCAGATCCTTGGCCACGCTCTGCGGCTGTGGTTTGGCCGGGTCCGTGGCCGTGCGGGCATTGAAATAGCCGGGAGGCCAGACGAGTGACTGAGCGAGACACAATGAGGTGAGACAGAGGAAGACGAGAGGTTTCATCAGAATGGGTTGTGGTTATCCGAGAATCTCTTTCACCACTTTCCCATGCACATCCGTGAGCCGGAAATCGCGGCCGCCGTGGCGGAAGGTGAGGCGTTCGTGGTCGAGGCCGAGCAAATGCAGCATCGTGGCGTGCAGGTCGTGGATGTGGACTTTGCCATCGACGGCTTCGTAGCCGAGTTCGTCCGTCACGCCGTGGATGTGGCCGGCCTTCACGCCGCCGCCGGCCATCCACATGGTGTAGCCTTTGTTGTTATGCCCGCGCCCGTCCTGGCTTGCATCGTCCGGCGTGCGGCCGAATTCGCCACCCCACAGCACGAGCGTGTCTTCCAGCAAGCCGCGCTGGTCGAGGTCCTGCAGCAGTCCGGCGATGGGTTTGTCGATCTGGGAACAGTTTCGCGTCATGCCACTGAACAGGCTGCCGTGCAGATCCCACTCCAGGTGGCTGATCTCGATGAAGCGCACGCCTGCCTCGGCAAAACGACGCGCGAGGAGGCACTGCCTGCCAAAGGTCTCCGTGGGCGATTTGTCCGCGCCGTAGAGCTTGAGCGTTTCTTGGCTCTCGCTGCTGAGGTCCATCACGCGCGGCAGCTCGCCCTGCATGCGAAAGGCCAGCTCATAGCTGTCGATGATGCCCTCCACACGCGGGTCAGCGGTTTGAGCGAACAAGTCGCGATTCATCGCCTGAAGGAGGTCGAGCTGCTCGCGCTGCGCGGTGGATTGGAGACGCGGATTCGTGATGTCGCCGAGCGTGAGCTTCGCGCCGGGCCGGTTCGCATCGCCGAGCAGTGTGGCGGAACATGCGGCGGGCAAAAACGCGCTGGAGTAGTAGCGCAGGCCACCGAGCGCGGTGAGCGGATTGATCGAGATGAAGCCCGGCAGATCGGCATTCTCCGTGCCGAGTCCATGCACGGCCCACGCGCCCATGGATGGCCGAACGAACTGAAAGCTGCCCGTGTGGAGCTGCTCCAGTGCCTGCGGGTGGTTTTCGTTATCCGTCGTCATGCCGCGCAACAGGCAGAGCTTGTCCGCATGCTTCGCGATCTCCGGCATCAGCTCGACCACGTCGATGCCGCTCTGGCCGTGCTTGGCAAATTTCCACTTCGAGCCGAGCAGCTTCACATTGGCTCGTCGTCCCGGCTGGCCCGTGCGTTTCGTGAGTTCCGGCTTCGGATCAAACGTCTCCATCTGCGACGGCCCGCCGCGCATGCAAAGGAAGATGACGCGCTTCGCCTTCGCGGCGAAATGCGGCCCCTGCGCATGAGCGAGACCGGAGAAGGCCAAAGCGCCGAAACCAGCGCTGGTATGGCGGAGAAAGTCGCGGCGTGTTTGGAAGGCAGGCGTGTTCATTTTTTTGCACGGGGCTTGGCGCTCGGTTTCACATGGCTGGCGAGTTCGGCCTCGATCTGCGCCACCGTGGGCAGGCTGGTCTCAAACTCTGCTGGAAGATTCTCCACGAGCTGTGTGGCCCATTGCGCTACGCCGATGGGCTTCTCAATGCCACGCAGCGCATACTCGACGACGAGCTTGTTCCTACCTTTGCACAGCAGCAGACCGATGGTGGGCTGATCATCCGCATGACGGAGCAGATCGTCTGCTGCGGAGAGGTAAAGATTCATCTGCCCGGCGTCTCCAGGCTGGAACTCGCGGTTCTTCAACTCAACGACGACATAGCGCCGCAGCCGCAGATGATAAAACAACAGGTCGAGGTAAAAATCCTGGCCACCAACCTCCAGATGCACCTGTTTGCCGACGAAGGCGAATCCCGCGCCGAGTTCGAGCAGGAAACGCTGGATGTGATCGACGAGCGCCTGCTCGACCTCGCGCTCGCGTCGCGGATCAGCCGTGCCGATGAAGTCGAAGAGATACGGGTCTTTGAAAATCTGCGCTGCGAGGTCGGAGTCCGCAGGCGGGAGGGTGAGCTGAAAGTTGTTCTGCGCCTTGCCCTCGCGCTGGTGGGCTTGGGTTTCGATTTGCAGGCTGAGGATGGAGTGCGACCAGCCATGCTGCGCGGTTTTTTGCGCATACCACAGCCGCTCCTGCGGTGTCTTGAGCTTGTCCAGCAAGGCGAGATTTTGATACCAGCCTATTTGTGCAAGAGCCTCTTGCACAATTGCCACGTCCGGCCATGCGGCGGCAAAGGCACGCATGTACTTGAGGTTTCGCGGCGAGAGCCCGCTCATGTCGGGGAATGCCAGACGCAGGTCTGTGGACAAGCGGTCGATGACCTTCGCACCCCAGCCCTCGGCCTGCTGGCGGGCCAGGATGGAGCGGCCCACATCCCAATACGCCACCACCATCGCCGCGTTGGCCGCCAGCACCGTGCGCAGACGTGCCTGGGTGAGGCGGCTCTTGATCTCGCCCAGAAGACTGCCGTAGCCCTCTGGCATGTCACCCCTCGGAGCCACGGCGGTGAAACGCGCATCTTCACGGGCGCGGCCACGAGCACGACGCTCAGGCGGCTTGGCGAGGGTTTGCTGCTTGGATTTGCGGGCGGCGGGCATGACGGGAAAGGGAATCTACCTCAGCACACGAAACTCCGCCGAGGCCAGCACGGTCTGGCATAGGCTGGTCCAGCGTTCTTCGGAGGCGTCAGGGCCGAGGAATGCTGTGGCGCGGTTAATTTCGATCTCGGTGGGCTTTCGGGCAAAGGCCAGCTCATACAAACGCGTGAGTCGCGAGGGCGCATCCGTGCCGCCCGTGGTCACACGACGTGCGAGATGACCGGCCTGCTCGATGATCCACGGGTTGTTCATGAGATGCAGTGCTTGTGCGGGCAGGGTGCTCTCCTCACGCTGCGCCACGGGTCGCTCTGGCGGTGCGAAATTGAAGAGGGTGAAGATTTCGGGAAGCGTGCCGCGCACGACGGGCAGATAGACGCTGCGATGATCATCGACGATGTCCGCCGTGGTCATGAAGGGCTTGAAGGTGAAAAGCTCGGCGTCCCGCTGCGGATGATAGCGATCCAGAAAGGGTTTCTGCGGCGGATACGGATTGAGCTGGCCGCTCACGGCGAGCACGGCATCGCGCAGCGCTTCGGCTTCGATCAAACGCGGCGTCATGCGGGAGAGCCACACGTTGTCCGGGTCCGCGTCATGCGTGCGTGCGGAGGACTGGCGGTAGGCGCGGCTGAGCACGATTTCTTTGATGAGCCACTTCACCGACCAGCCTTCCTCCATGAAACGCACCGCGAGGAAATCGAGCAGCTCCGGGTGCGAAGGCCGCGCGCCCGTGATGCCAAAATCATCCGGCGTAGTGACAAGTGCTCGGCCAAAGAGCTTCTGCCACACGCGGTTCACCATCACGCGGGCCGTGAGCGGATTGTCACGATGCGTGAGCCACTGAGCGAGTTCAAGACGTCCGCTTTGTTTCGGCGATGGCGCGGGCACATCCTTGATCGAAATGACGCGCAGAAAGCCGCGCGGCACCGTGTCGCCGAGGTTCGTCGTCTCGCCGCGGATGTGAATGCGGCTGTCCTCCGGCTTGTCGCGATCACGAGCGCCCATGGCCCACGCGGGTTGCGGTGGCGCGGCGTCCTTCAGCTCCTCCACACTCTTTTCCAGTGCGGCCACTTTCACATTCCAATCCGCCACCTTCGCCTCCATCTCAGCGATCTCGGCGGCGAGCTTGTCTTTCTCCGCGCCTTTGATTGTCGTCAGCCGACGCTTCATCTCCGGGATGCGTTTGGACACACCGTAGCGCGCCGAGCGCGCCTCATGCATCGCAAGCATGTCCGCATCCAGCTTCTTGAAATAGGCCAGCGACTCCGGTGCGAGCTTCTCCGCATCCGCGCCGAGCGCATGCCACTCCGTGTGATGAAACGCGGTGGCCTTGATGCCGCGCGGGCCGTAGCCGTAAAGCGGCTGCGTGCTGCGCAGGATGCCCGCCAGCGCGTAGTAGTCCGCCGTGGGGATCGGATCAAACTTGTGATCGTGGCAGCGTGCGCAGGCCACGGAGAGCCCGAGCACGCTGCGGCTGATCGTCTCGATTTGCTCGTCGATCACATCCATGCGATAGATTTCCGGCTTCTGCTCCTCCAGCGCCTTCGCGCCCAGCGCGAGGAAGCCCGAGGCCGTGAGCAACTCATCTCGCCGCGCCAGATTCTCAGCGGCCATCAAGTCACCGGCAATCTGCTCGCGGATGAACTCATCATAAGGTTTGTCGTCGTTGAATGAAGCGATGACGTAATCGCGGTAACGCCACGCATGGTAAAAGATCACATTGCGGTCGCGGCCATTGCTGTCGGCGTAACGCGCCAAGTCCAGCCAGTGACGCCCCCAGCGCTCGCCAAAGTGAGGACTCTGAAAAAGAGCGTCCACCATCTGCGGCAAGTCAGTCTTGTCAGAGACATCCGCAGGCGGCAGGCCGATCAGATCAAACGAGAGCCGCCTCACGAGACTTGTAGTGTCCGCATCAGAATTTGGCGTGAGCTTCTGCAGCTCCATCTTCGCGAGGACAAAGTGATCCAACTCGCGCAGCGGCCAGTCCTTTGCCTTCACCGGAGGCAGGGGCGCTTTTTTCGGAGGAAGGAGAGACCAATGCACCTCCGCGCCCATCGCAGGAAGGACGATCCACATCAAGCATGGCAGGAGGCAGCGCATGAAATTCAGCGATTGATAAACTCAGCACTCCGAGCCGGGACGGACACACGTCCCTCCGCATCCACAGCGCTGACCTCGAACAAATACGTCGCGCCGATCAGAAGCTGGCGGCTGAGGTCGAGTTTCTGATTCAATGTCGCGATGCTGGCATGGGGCAGAACTTCTGTGTCATCGTAACCCGCCGCCGCTCTGATCAAAACCGGCGTCACTCGATAACTCGTGGCAGCTCCTGCCCACGACAGCATGCCTTTGGCAAAGTTGACGCCCACAGGTGGCGCCACATCTTGCGCCACGGGACTCGGCGGGCGGATCGACACGCGCCACGCATCAATGCGCCGGTTCGCAGGCGTGATGACGACCAGCGAATCATCGGCCGCCGATGTCATGCCCGCATTGCCGCCGCTGAGGCTCGTCAAAACGTGAGCCTTGCTCCATTCGCGGCCATTCCCATCAGCGGAGAGGTATAGACGGCTGTGATTCTTCGAGTGCGCCGTGAGCAGCGCGAGCACGCCATTCGGCAGAAGCTGCAAAGTTGGCAACTTGCCCGCGATGGGGAGTTTTTCCGGTGCCGACCATGTCTTGCCGCGATCCGCCGATCTTACGCTCACGAGTGATGCTTTCGCGCTGCTCCCTGTGCGCACGATGGCGAGCCAGTCGCCGTCTTTCGTCGGCGAAACCGTCGTTTCGAGCCACGGTGTCGTGACTGGTGCGCCTGCCTTAACCATAGCCGCCGCCGTCGTGATGCTGGAAAGCACCGTCCAATGTCTCCCACGATCCACCGAGGTCAAAAGCAGCGCGTGATTGCCATGTTTGCCCCAAGCATACGCGGGCATGAAGAGAGTGCCATTTTCATCCTCAAACGTATGCGGCAGCGGTCTCGCGATCACGCCAAACTCCGCCGGGCACTCGATCACCGCTGTCTGCGACTGCCATGTGCGGCCCGCATCCTTCGAGATCGCGATTTGATAAGCATCCGCAGGCACATCCTTCGCCGTCATCTCGCCACGCTTCTTCGGATCAGGCACCCAGCGAATGCCAAACGCGAGCAGATCCCCATTCCGCAGACGATCAGCCCACAGATCCACCATCTTCGCCATCGGCCAGTCATCCGGCTGCGCCACCCATGTCGCTCCGCCATCCTCCGAAACACTCGCTCCGGTCCCGCCAGACCCACCAAAGTCATCAGGATGATTTGGGTAAAACATCAGCAGCCGACTTCCCGCAGCCACCACCTGCCCCGCGCCCGTGATACCCTCACGCTCGACCACGGACACACGTGGCTGCACGAGCAACTCAGCGGCCCAAACTTGCCCGCAAGCAACGACAGTGAGGAGGATGTGCTTCATTTCGCTGGAAGATATTTCACCAGATCCCGCATCGCGATCACCGTGCAGCCTTCGTCTTTGAGGTGCTGCATGTAGGCGTCAAACTTCGCCGGATCGGTGTTCACCCACGGATGCTTGATGTCCGGCACGCCGTGGAAGGTCATCACCGCGATCTTGCCGCCCTTTGCCTGCGCCACAGCGACCTTGAACTGATCCAGCGTGCTGTCCGGCTTGCCGTCAAAGGCTTGCGGCATCAGCAAAGGCTCGTCGCTTGCCGGATCGAAAGGCTGCGCCCCTCCCGCTCTCGCAAAGAGGTAACCCCGCTCCCGCAACAGCTTCACCGCCGCTTCGCTCGTCGCATAGCCGGGATAGCAAAAGCTCACCGGCTTGGGGATGCCATGCTCTGCGCAGCGCGCCTCGATGAACTCCAAATCCGCCGCGAGTTGCTCCGGCTTTTGCTTCGTAACACCTGCGTGCTTGCGAGTGTGGTTGCCGATCTCGAACCCCTGATCATGCAGCGCCTTGATCTGCTCCCAGGTCATGTAGTTCTTTTTGTCGATGAGGAACTCGAAGCCCTCCGTGATGAAAAAAGTGGCACCAAAGCCATGCTTCTTCAGCAGTGGCGCTACATAGTTCGCCTGACTCGCCACCGAGTCGTCAAACGTGAGTACCACCAGCTTGTCCGGCACCGGATCGGCGTGCAGCGAAGCGGCTAGTAACATAGCAATGAGGTGCTTTTTCATGTAAACCAATCTCTCGGAGGCTTCACCGCTCTGCAAGTCTCGATGCAGAAGCCCGAAAGCCACGCGTCATCCCAGCGTTCAGCATTCCCATGATCCGTCTGCTTTGTCTTCTCTCCCTTTGGCTCGTCAGCTCGCTGCATGCGGCATCGAGGCCGAACATCATCTTCATCCTCGCGGACGACTACGGCTGGGGTGATCCGGCTTGCTATGGGCATCCGTATGCGAAGACGCCGAACATCGACCGCCTCGCGCGGGAGGGCACGCGGTTCACGCAGTTCTACGCCACCGGCGTGACCTGCTGCCCGGCACGCACGGGCCTCATGACCGGCAAACGGCCTGCGACCTTTGCGAAGTATCCGGCCAGCTTTGGCTTTGGGGATCGCGTGACCGTCACGGAGCTGATGAAAAAGGCCGGTTACGCCACGGGCCACTTTGGCAAGTGGCATATCGGGCCAACCGTGACGCCTGGAACGTATGGCATCGACGTGATCGGCTCCGACGAAGAAAGCGCGGCTCCAAAGCCCGTCGATGGCGGCAAGGACACGCGGCTCTATGACAACGCCATCGCCTTTCTGGAGAAGCACAAGGACGTGCCCTTTTACATGAATGTGTGGGGCCACATCACGCATCATCCCATCCAGCCGCAGCAGCGCTTTGTGGATGAATTTGCCAGCCTGAAGGTGACGGACGCCGACTTCTCCGCCTACCAACGCGAGAAGTTCGCCACGGTGCGAAAACACGGCGGCGATGTCGATGACTCCATGCGGCGTTTCCTCGGCGAGGCATACTCCATGGATCAAGAGATCGGTCGCCTGCTGGCAAAGCTCGATGAACTCAAACTCACCGAAAACACCCTCGTCATTTTCAATAGCGACCAAGGCCCCTCATCGCCGCAAGATGTCTTGCGCGAGCGCACTGCCGCCAATGCCGCCAAGAAGCCCCTTTCTCCCGAAAAAGCCCGACTCGCGCATCATCTGCTCGGTTACGCCGGTCCCGACGTTCGCGGTGGAAAACACGGCGACTACGAAGGCGGTGTGCGTGTGCCGTTCATCGTTCGTTGGCCTGGAAAGGTGCCGGCAGGCCGCGTGGACACCCAATCCGTGCTCAGCGGCACCGACTGGCTGCCGACCCTGTGTGCTATCACC
>CAMCWM010000097.1 GCA_945882215.1 Akkermansia muciniphila
TGATCCGTTGGCCGTCTCCGACGTCTCCCCACTGCTTGAACTGCTCGATGCACATGAGTTGTGGTTCCATGGCGCTGACTACGACCTGACGATGCTCCGGCGCACTTACGATTGGAGTCCGCGTGTGATTCGCGACACGCAAATTGCCGCCCGTCTCCTGGGCGCGCGCCAGTTCGGCCTTGCCGCCTTGGTGAAAAACACGTTCGACCTCGACCTCTGCAAGGCGTCGCAGAAGGCCGATTGGAGCCGCCGCCCGCTGCCGCCGAACATGCTTTCATATGCCGTTGATGATGTGCGTTACCTGCTGCCAATCGCGGACAAGTTTGTCGCCCAACTTCGGGAGAAGGGCAGGGAAGACTGGTTCCATCAAAGTTGTCGTGCCTTGCAGGAGGACGTCGCCGCACGTGACAATGCTGCGCGTGAGGATCCATGGCGTGTTCAAGGCTGTGGTCGCCTGCACCCCAAAGGTCTGGCTGTACTGAAAGCCATGTGGGAGTGGCGCGAAGGCATCGCCAAGGAGCGGGACGCACCATGCTTCAAGATCATGTCGAACAAGCAAATGGTTGCCTATGCCGAACAGTTTGAGGCAGACCAGTCCCTCAATCCTCCCAATGGCTGGCGCCCACGCTGGAAAAAGGAATTTCATGACATTGCGGCCGCCGTTGCCGCCTCTCCTTCATCAGAGTGGCCTGCGCGGCCGAAAAAGACCAAGGGCCGCCTCAGCGACACCCAGCGCGACCAGATCGACAAGCTCTGTGCCCATCGCGAAAAAGTGGCGCTGGAACTGGAGATCGAGCCTTCACTGCTTGGTTCACGCAGCACCATTGAAGAACTCGTCATCGAGGGGAATCCTGCCAATCATCTCATGAGCTGGCAGCACGACCTGATGGCGCGTGGTCTGGAGCAGGTGCTCAAGACGGAGTAGCCTGCCTGCGGCGCTATTTCTGCTTCAACCAGTCCGGCAGCACGATCTCCGCGCTTTTCACCGGCGTGGAGTCGCCCTTCCATGCGAAGCCTGCCTCCTCAAAGCTGGCCCGGTTTTCGCGCAAGAAGGCCAGCAGGCGATGTCCCATCCGTTTGTTCGGCGAATCATGTCGCACGGCAAAGGGTTGCACGGCCTTCGACTTGTCGGCAGGCAGCGGCACGGCGTCAAAATGCTCTGGGGCAGACTGGATGTTGATCCGATAGACCACCGCCGCGTCGAGTGATCCCGTGCGCATCTGGTTCACCAAAAAGTCGCCCGTCGGCACCTGCGACGAGGCATTCTTGCTCACACTTTCCCACAGGTTCATCGACTTCAGCATCGAACTCGTCAGAAAGCCCAGCGTGGACTGTTCTGCGTTGCAAAGTCCCACGCGCAGGCCAGGACGCGCCAGATCGGCCAGCGTGCGGATGCCCAGAGGGTTGCCTTTCGGCACCGCGATCACGATCTCCGCCTCCGTCAGCATCACCGCCTCCGGGAAGTGCTCCGCCACCGGCGGCACGAAGCACACGTCGCACGCATAATACACATCCGGGAACTTTGGGCTGCTGCTGTCGCCCATCGTCTTCATCGCCGCGCACAGGATGCCGCAGCCGTTGTAGGTCGTCGTCACGCTGATCCCTTCCCGGGTCGCAAATTTTTGCAGCACCTTCTCAATTGCCGGACGGTTCACGCCACCGCTGTAAAGAATCAAATCAGGCCGCAAAGCCCATTGGTCGCCAGGCACCGCCTTGAAGCCATGCTTCTCAAAGACCTTGGCCCCTTTTTCAGGAGCTGACAGATAACGCGCAAAACGCATCGCCTCCGCCGGTTGTCCGCAGGCATCCAACAATGCGGCAGTGGCAAATTCCTGGTGCTTGGCGAGTTCCGCCAACTCCATCGCTTCCAGACCTGCAAACTGCGGCACTGTCGAGTCCCACACAATCGCCGCATCCACCGCTCCCAGGGACAAATCTGCGGCGATCTCCGTCACCGTCGGCTTCATCACCGCTGCCTTGGCTGCCAGCGTGTCCCATTCGGCTCCGAGCAGCTTTTTTGTCACCCGTCCACAGCTCGCAGCCTCGGGATTTGGCAGCGCCAGTTTGATGCCATCCGCTTTCAGCGCTGCCAGACTGTCAATTTTCTTGGGATTGCCCTTCGCCACCGCCAGCACCGGCTTTTGTTTCGCGAGCTGAAACTCCTCGCGCGTCACTCCCAGTTTCTTCGCATCTGCCAGCGCTCCGTCATCGGCGGCGATGAACAGATCTCCCTGCTTCGCGATCCTGATCTGGCTCAGCAACGTCCCGGTGCCGCCATATTGCAGCCTTACCTCCGCCCCGGTTTCCTTCTGATACGCCTGCGCGATCTCCTCCACCGGCTTCTTCAATCCTGCAGCGCAAAACACTGTGAGAGGCACGATGCCACCCTGTTTCGGCTTCAAAGCCATCCAGGCGGCTCCGGCGAGCGCTCCCAGGCACAATACAACGGCAAATTTCTTCATCATGACAGACCATGAACGTGCCAGACCACCGCTGTCGCTCATTTTTTAGGCAATCAGCTTCTCAATCACCTGCCCGCCAATTTGCGAGAGCTGTTTGAAGCGCCCGCCGTGGTAAAAAGTCAGCTTGTTATCATCCAGGCCGAGCAGGCGTAGCAGCGTCACATGCACATCACGCACATGATGCACTTCCTCGATGGCCTCCATGCCACGATCGTCGGTGGCACCGATGGTGTGACCGGCTTTGCAGCCACCACCGGCAAACCATATCGTCATTGCCTTCGGATTGTGATCGCGGCCATACGCCGTGCCGCCGCGCACGCCGTTGTCTGGTGTGCGCCCGAATTCGCCGCACCAGACAATGAGTGTGTCGTCAAGCAGGCCCCGTTGCTTCAGATCGGTGATGAGCGCGGCGATGGGCTGGTCCACGCCGCGGATGAGATTGCCGTGCGCACGCTCGATGTAGTCGTGACTGTCCCAGGTGCCCGCGTAGAGCTGCACAAAGCGCACGCCCTTCTCCACGAGCTTTCTTGCCAGCAGGCACTTCCGTCCAAAGGCATCTGTGGCATCTGTTCCGATGCCGTAGGCCTCTTTGGTCTTCACGTCCTCTTGTTCGAGGTCGATGACCTCCGGCACCTGCATCTGCATGCGGAAAGCCAGCTCGTAATTGTTCATGCGCGCCTTCAATTCGTCATGCCACGGATGATCCTCGGCATGCTTGGCGTTTAGTTTGCCCAGCAGGTCCAGATTCGCCCGCTGATGCTCCGGCGTGATGCCCTGCGGCGGTCGCAGATCGAGAATGGGCGAGCCTTTCGCTCGCAGCGCCGTGCCTTGAAACTGAGCGGGCAGGTAGCCATTGCCCCAGTTTGCGCTGCCGCCCTGCGGATAGCTGATCTCCGGCAGCACGATGAAGCCGGGCAGGTCTTGGTTCACCGAGCCGAGCCCATAATTCACCCACGAGCCGATGGCCGGATCACCGCCGAAGCGATTGCCGCAGTTCATCTGATACATCGCCGTCGGGTGATTCACCGAATCGACCTGGCAGCCGCGATAAAAGCACAATTCGTCCGCTACCTGGCGCAAATGCTGCCACGGCTCGCTCATCCACGCGCCGCTCTGCCCATGCTGCGCAAACTTGAAAGGTGACTTTACATAGTAGCGCTTCCCGCTCTCCATCGCGGACTTCATCTTCCCCTCGCGGGTGAATTCCTTCAGGTGAAACTTCTCCAGCATCGGCTTCGGATCAAAGCAGTCGATGTGGCTCGGTCCGCCCTCCATCATGAGGAAGATGCAGTTCTTCGCCTTGGCCGGAATCATCTGCGGCTTTGGCGAGAGCGGGCTTTTTTGCTCGGCTGCGAGCAGAGAGGTCAAAGCCACGCTGCCAAGCGAAGTGCCGAGGCCATAGACAAACTCACGGCGCGTCGGCGCATGCAGCGCTCGCGATCCAGCACAGGGGAAAAAGGTCGAAGTCATGTCAGCGGTCTGTTGTCCCGCTGATAACGACTGCTGTGCCAAAATATAGCGCTCAAAACGGCAAGCTGATATCCACCACCAGACCACCACCCTCGCGATTCCGCGCTGTCACGGTGCCTTGGCAGGCTTCGATACAGCGTTTCGTGATCGCTAGGCCCAAACCACTGCCGCCAGTGTTGCGGCCACGAGCGGCTTCGGGGCGGTAAAAGGGCTCGAAGAGGCGTGAGACGGACTCTGCGGGAATTCCAGGGCCACGGTCGAGGATTTGAATGATGACGCGGCCATTTTCGGCTTTCGCATGGATTTCGATGTCACAGGCGTAGCGGACGGAATTTCGCAAAACATTGCCAATCGCGCGGTCGAGGGCGTTTCGGAGGCTGTGGAGTTTGATGTCGCCGATGTCGAGTTGGATGCAGTTTTCGGGGGCTTCGCGGGCGAGGACGTTTTGGATCAATTCGCGCAAGTCGATGTCTTCGGGCGTTTCGCGGTCGGGAATGGTTTCGGCTTTCGTGAACGCGAGCACTTCCTCGACGAGCTTCGCCATGTGTTGGAGTTCGCGGTCGAGTTTTTGCAGGTAGGTGGCCTGCTCAGGCGTGCTGCGTTGCTCCACCACGCCGAGGGCCATCTGCATGCGGGCAATCGGCGAGCACAGCTCGTGCGCGACATCGGCGGTGATGCGGCGCTGCTGCGTCATGTAGTCGCCGAGCTGCGCGGCCATGGTGTTCACGGAGGAAGCGAGTTCGCCGAGTTCATCGCCGCGTTGATCCGGCAGGCGCACGTCGAACTGCCCTGCGGCGATCCGTTTGGAGGCTTCGTTGGTTCGGCGAATCGCTTCAGTGATGCCTTGAACGAAGGGGAACCAGAGCAGGGCAGAGAAAAGAATCCCACAACTGAAAAGAATCACCCAAGGTGTCCAATTGAAGAGCAGTCCGTCGGCACTCACATCATGGGAGATCATCGCCAGAGTGAGCGGATGCCAGAGACCATTCTGTTCATAGAGAATGTCCATGTGAATGCCGGCCCAGTAGCGGGTGGGCATTTCACTGCGAAGCAGAAATCTCGGTTTGGGTGGCTGCGCAGAGTCATTGGGGCGCTGTGGCCGCTGACGAGATTCAGCCCTGCGTTTGTCGATCAGCCGTTTGCGCACATCCTCTGGCGGCTCGGGTGCATGCCCCAGCACAAGCTGCCCGTCGGTACCGAACAGGGCAAAAGTCACGTCTCTGCGATCTTCAAAACGCTCCAGCACATCCAGCCAGTCGCTTTGCGGCCGGTTGATCAACTGGTCACTCAGGCGGGCCGACAAATCTTCAAACTTGCTGCCAGGCGGACCGCTCAGCAGCCATTCAAGCTCTGGCGTGATGAGCTTGCTGACATACACATATCCAAACAGAGCCAGCACCGCCAGGTTCACGAGGAACCAGAGCAAAATCTTCGTGTAGAGCGGAAGTTTGAGGCGCTTCATCGTCCGGGAGTCACGAGTTGGTAGCCGTAGCCGCGCACGGTTTTGATGAAGCGCGGCTCCTTCGGGTCATCGCCGAGTTTTTTGCGCAGCGTGGAGATGTGCATGTCGATGGCGCGGTCGAAGACGTCCCACTCGCGGTCGGCGACTTCTTCGATGAGCTGCTCGCGGGTTTTGACGCGGCCGTGGGCTTTCGCGAGCGACAAAAGCAGGCCGAACTCGGCGGGTGTGAGCTGCACGGGCTGGTCGCCGAGGACGACATCGTGGGTTTCGGGATTGAGGCGCAGCTCGCCGATGACGAGTTCCTTGATGGGAGCCTGCGGGGCGCTTTCGGCGATCCAACCGGTGCGTCGCAGCACGGCGCGGAGTCGGGCGAGGAGTTCGCGGGAGGAAAAGGTCTTCGGCAGGTAGTCATCGGCACCGAGTTCGAGGCCGACGATGCGGTCCACCTCCTCGCCACGGCCGGTGAGCATCATGACGGGCACTTTGGACTTCGCGCGGATGCGGCGAAGGACCTCAAAGCCATCGCAGCCAGGCATCATGACATCGAGGATGACGGCCGCCCAGGGCTCGGCGGTGGCGCGCTCGGCCCCGCGCTCGCCATCGTGTTCCATTTCGACCTCGAAGCCCATGGGCTTGAGGTAATCGGCCACGAGCTGGCAGAGCTCGGTGTCGTCGTCGATGATGAGGAGGCGCATGTGGCCAAGATGAAGGCTTTTTCGCCTGCGGCCATCGCCTTGACGCAATCCTGACAAATCTCCTGCGATTCGCTGAAGCCGTTTTGACGTGGCTGAGGTTTCATGGAGCACCATGAAAACGATCCCTGTCCTCCTGCTGTTCGCGACGAGCCTCGCCGCACATGATCTGGCCACCACTGACCGCGAGGTGCTTCGCGCTCACATCTTGGAGGAATGGAGAGTGAAGGGAGCGCGGGCACTCCTGCCCGCATCTTCTGATTCTGGCGGCGAAGCCGCGAAGATGAATGAAGCGGAGAGGAGTCTCCGCGCTCCTCTTTTGGCTTCCACGGCCTCCACGCTCCAACTCGCCGCCGCAGCCGCCGCAAATGCCGCCAATGCGCCGCAGACGGCGAAGGCCTTCCTGCCCTTCACGAAGCTCGATCTGCGTTCAGACGGCGAGTTTCTCTATGTGGGCTCGAACGGCCTGCCGGATCACAACATGATGGTGGGCATCACCGCGTGGCAGCAGCAGGTGCCGCTGCCGCAGTCGTATTTCGATGACAATGCCTGGCGCATCCCGCTGAAGCCGGTGCCTGCAAAAGAGCCCGCGATGATCAAAGGCCGCTTCCTGCGCGGCGCGATCGCTTTGGCGGTGAATGGTATTCCGATCTTCAATCCGCAGAACAATCGCGGCGAGGTGAGCTATGAAATCGGCGAACTAGACGAGTGGGGCGGCCATTGCGGACGCGCGGATGATTATCACTACCACATCGCGCCGCTGCATCTCCAGGCGCAGGTCGGCAAAGGCATGCCGGTGGCGTATGCGCTCGATGGGTATCCCGTTTACGGCCTCACGGAGCCGGATGGCTCGCCCGCGGCAAATCTCGACGAGTGCCACGGCCACGAGTCACCCAGCGGCTATCATTATCATGCCTCAAACAAGTATCCGTATGTCTTCGGTGGCTTCCACGGCGAGGTCGTGGAGGCGGGAGAGCAGGTCGATCCGCAACCGCGAGCCCAAGGCGTGCGCGAGGCTCTCACCGCACTGCGCGGCGCAAAGATCACCGCCTTCGAAAGCACCGGCAAGGACAGCTACAAACTCAGCTACGAGGTGAATGGCGACAAACGCAGCGTCAGCTACTCGATCAAGGCCGATGGCACCTATCCCTTCCACTTTGACAACGGCCGCGATGGCACGGCCGATGAAGTTTACACCGCACGTCGTCAAGGTGGAGGCGATGGTGGTGATCGTCCGCCCGTTGGCGGCCCCGAGGGCATGAAGGGCAAAGGAAAAGGCAAGGGACAGGGCAAAGGAGGTCGCGAGGGCGAGATGCGCCGCGATGATCCGCCGCCGCCGCGTCCCGGCGAGGAAGGCGGACGTCCTCCGCGTCCGCAGGCTGCCATCGAAGGCATCCTCGATGTGAATGGCGACGGCGTCGTCACCTTGCAGGAGTTTGCCGACAACGCGAAATCGAATGCTGCGAAAAGCGGCATCGCTATTCCCGATGCGATGGCGAAGGCGAAAGAGCAGTTCAATGCCTTCGATCACAATCGCGACGGCAAGCTCGACACACCCGAGCTTGATGAACTCGCTGGCAATGCACCTTCCACCGGTGCCCCACAGCCACGCCGCGAGGAGCCACCCGCACGTGAAGAGATGAAGAAAGGCGGCGGTGGTGAACGCGGAGGCAAAGGGCAGGCCTTTGTCGCGCTTCCTGATCAACCCCGCAGCAGCGATGGCAAGTTCATGCTTAGCAGTTCTGTCGTTGAAGATCTCCAGAAGCTGCCAGTGGAGTTCACCGGCGATGGAGATGGCATCAGCCCGCCCTTGCAATGGAATGACGCACCCGCAGGCACGAAAGGCTACGCTTTGATCATGGATCACGTCACACCGGACGGAGATCGGAAGTGGTATTGGACGGTTTACGACATTCCGGCCAGCGCCTTGAGCCTGCCAAAGAACGTCACCGACATCGGCAAGCTCGGCACCGGCTTCAAAGGCGAAATCGGCTACGAGCCGCCCATGTCGAAAGGTCCCGGCGCGAAGACCTATGTGATCACGCTCTATGCCTTGTCCGAGCCGCTGAAAGTCGCTGGCATGCCCGGACGCGAGGAACTCCTCGCCGCGATGAATGGCAAAGTCCTCGCGAACTCCTCGCTGCGCGTTGTTAACGCCAGTAGCGGCACGGTGGGCCAGGCCCGACCTCAAACCACGGAAGCGCCCCCATCGCCACCTGCTGCCGCAGAACCCAAAAAAGGCGGCGGCAAAGGAAAAGGCAAAGGAGGCCCGCCCGGCCTCGTGAAGCCCAGCATCGCCGACACGATCAAACTCAACGTTTATGCCGACAACTGGTTCATGCTCTATGTGAATGGCCGTCTCGTCGCCGTGGACAGCATCCAGTTCACACCGCACAACGTCGTCAGCGTCGATTTCCTCCCCGAGTATCCGATGACCATCGCGGTCCTTGCCAAAGACAACGCCGATCCCAAAACCGGCATGGAGTATGGCACCAGCATCGGCGACGGCGGCTTCTGCCTGAAGTTCGCCGACGGCACCGTCACCAACGCGACCTGGAAGGCTAAAAACTTCTTCCACGGCCCCGTCAAAGGCGACACCGCCAACCCCAAAGTCATTCAAGAACCACTCCCGGCCAACTGGTGGGCCATCGACTTCGACGACAGCACCTGGAAGAACGCCAAAGAATACACCGTCGAAGAAGTCGATCCCAAGCAGCCCTACTTCGAGAACGACTTCGAAGGCGCCAAGTTCATCTGGACCGACGACATCGCCCTCGACAACACCGTCATCTTCCGCACCAAAGTCGCAAAGCCCGGCTGGACACCAAGGTGGAACACAAAGCCGGATCTCGATGTGAGTGGTGTGCCGACTCGATAGTCTTCGCCAAACTGGCGGCGCGATCCGAGTTTCGCGCTGTCGAGATTTTGGAAGGTTGGTCGTATTCTCGGGCACTCCATGCCCGCCCCAGAAGACATCACCGCAACCTTGCTTGCCGAGCGCCTGCCGCTCACGGCGTTCTTTGCCAGTGTGACGCGGGATTTTCATCTGGCGGAGGATGTCTTTCAAGAGGTGTGCGTGAAGGCGGTGGCGCGGGCGGACAGCTTTGAGACGACGGCGCACCTCATGAACTGGGCGCGGCTCACCGGAAAAAATCGCGCCATCGACATCCTGCGGGCGCGGGATGGGCGTTATGTCGGCCTCAGCGATGAAATGCTGGCGTTGCTGGCCAAGGACTGGCCGGATCAAACGAAGGTCGATGCGATGCAGGAGGCGCTGGATCAGTGCATCACGCGGATCACGCCGAACAACCGCGAGTTGCTGCGCCTGCGCTACTTTGAGCGCCTCAACTGCACCGACGTGGCCGCGATCATGGGCCGCAAGATCGAAACCGTCTATCAAGCGCTCGCCCGCCTGCACAAAACTCTTGGCGACTGCATCCGCGCCCGCCTTCAAACCGAATCCGCCTCATGAACGACACCGACTTCCTCCACCTGCTCATGCGTCATCAGGACGGCACGCTCACACCGGATGAGATGACCGCCTTCGAAGCCGTGATGCGCGATGATCCAGTGAAACGCCAGCTCTTCGCCGAGACTCAACTGCGCTCAATGGCCCTCCATGATCGCTTCCGCCAGGAGGCTTTCCAAAGTGGCTGCGGCTTCAGCCGCACTCCGGATAAGAAACGTTTCACCTGGATCACCCGCCCCATCGCCGCGATGGCTGCCGGGCTCGTCATTGGCCTTTTCAGTGCGTCGATCGTCTGGGCCATCTCATCGCCCAAGGCGACTACCGAGCGGCTTTCTTCTTTGGTGAACGGCAGTTTTGAGCAAAGGGCCATCGGGCGCGGCTTTCCGCGTGAAAGCGGGGTGTGGAGCGGAGACGAGGCGGACATCGTGGAGCGCACCGCGAGCGATGGACGGCAGGTTTTGCGATTTGTGAGCCCAGGGGCCGATGAAGCAGACCCGGCTGGCCCGGCCATCTCGTGTGACGTTTTTCAAATCGTGGACCTGCGTCCGCTTCGTGCCGGGCTGGCTCCAGAGGCAGATGCGGTGCTGGAGCTGAGTGCGCGGTTTCTCGATGACAGGCCGGCCAACACGAAACCCTCGGTCACCTTCACCGCGCAGATTTTTCTCTTCAGCGGTGATCCGTCCGATATGCATGCGAAGTGGCCCTTCGCCGCGCCGGAGTCGCTCGCCAGCGGTTCTTCGATGCTGACCACGCTTGGAGGCGATGCGGGGCGCTGGCGGCATGGATCGACGCGTGTTTTCATGCCCTCTGAAGCCGATTTCGCCGTCATCCAGCTCGCCGCTAGGCCCAACATCCGCCCCGCGGTGCTCGACTCACTTTATGCGGACGATGTGCGCCTCACGCTGAAGACCCAGCCTGCATTGCCCGTTCGTTTAGCACAGCGTTAGTAGGCATTACAATAGAGGCAGCCTTATTCCGATCATTCTTCTGCCGACAATCACTCCACATCTGCATGAAACCCCTCCTTTTCACCTTTCTCCTCGTCACCCACCTCCACGCTGCCGAGGGCCAGCGTTTTGACCTCTCGAAGCGAGCCAGCGAGATCGATCCGCGTGCAAAGGAGCACCCGGAGATCAAGTTCACCTTCACCGATGACAAGGGAAAGCCAGCCGACCTTCAACATGCCGTTGTGGACACGCGTGTGCCGTCGCAGGGCAAACTTGTGATCTGGCTCATGGGACACAATCAAGGGTTGTTCGAGCGCATCTCCAGCTACGGCTATCACGGCATCCAGCCGCATTACTCGAACGGCTGGTTCGCTGGCATCACCAAAGCCCAATACGAGGACGGCTCCGGCACCGTGCTGGGCAATATCCGCCTCGAAGCCGCCACGGGAGAGGATCACAGCCCGCTGGTGAACATCCCGAAGCCGGATGGCATGATGGAGCGCTCGTTGCAGTTCGTGAAATGGCTCGTCAAAGCGAACCCCGAGGGTAGGTGGCAGCAGTTTATCACTGACGACGGCAACGGCCTGCGCTGGGAGAAAGTCATCATGAGCGGCATCTCGCACGGCAGCACGACCTCGGCCCGTTTTGCCATGCATCAAAAAGTGGACCGCGTGGTGATGTTCTCCGGCCCGCGTGACAACACCGAGACTTGGCAAGGCGGCCCCTCCGCCACGCCCTCGAACCGCTTTTTCGGCTTCACACACATTCTCGACGGCGGCTGGACCGCCGATCACTACTGCCGCTCGTGGCAACTGCTCAAAATGCACCACCACGGTCCCATCGTGAACATCGACGCCGCCAAAGCACCCTATGGCAACACACGCCGCCTCATCACCAACATCGACGTGAAAAACAACGCTGGCCGCGCCCACACCATCGTCGTGCCCGGCGGCAAGGATCTCATGGGCCAGTGGGTCTATGATGAGGTCTTCCGCTACCTCTTCACTCATCCCATTGATCAAAGCGGCCCCGCGGTGCCGATGGATGCGGATTGCGAGATGGACCAACCACAGCGGAAGTGAACCTGGAACCCAATCAACTAGGCAGGAGAATGGGGGCAAAAGAATCCATTCATTAGCTCAATAGCTGCCTAGCCACATGATCGAGCGGGCTCCTTTTCCTCGTAGGTAATCGCAGACTTATCAGCTCATTCTCTTGCCCCCATTCTTCTGCCTACATCGATCCATGCTTCTCCGACACTTCTACACAGCTCTTTTCCTCGCCGGTCTAGCCTCGCGGGCCTTTTCCGCCGACACGAACGACCAGTTGGCGTTCTTCGAATCCAAGATTCGGCCGGTGCTGGCGCAGAACTGTTTTGAGTGTCATTCCGCGCAGGCGCAGCAGAACAAGAAACTCAAGGCCGGTCTGTTGCTGGATAGCAAGGCGGGTGTGTTACACGGCGGCGAGACAGGTCCGGCGCTGGTGGCGGGGAAACCGGCGGATAGTCTGCTCATGAAGGTGCTGCGACATGAGATCAAAGGCGCGGAGATGCCGCCGAAGGGGGCGCTGCGGTCGGGCGTGATCGCGGATTTTGCGAAATGGATCGAGATGGGCGCGGCTGATCCGCGCTCGGGTGCTGCGCCGGTGGTGGAGCACAAGCGGGTCATTGATGTGAAGTCCGGCCAGGGCTGGTGGGCTTTCCGGCCGTTGGCTGCGCCTGCGTTGCCGAAGGTCAAAAACAACGCGTGGATCCAAACACCCGTGGACGCCTTCATCCTCGCCCAACAAGAAGCCAAGGGTGTCGCGCCGAACTCGCTGGCTGCGAAAGAGCAACTGCTGCGCCGTGCCACGTTTGATCTCACCGGCCTGGCACCGACTGCGGAGGAGCAGGCCGCCTTTTTGCAAGACAGCAGCGCAGACGCCTACGAGCGGCTGGTGGACCGCCTGCTGGCCAGCAAGCACTACGGCGAGCGCTGGGGTCGGCATTGGCTGGATGTGGTGCGCTTTGCGGAGAGCAATGGCTATGAGTTCGATGCCTTCCGTGCCGGAGCGTATCACTACCGCGACTGGGTCATTGATGCGCTGAACGCTGACATGCCCTACGACCAGTTCATCCGCATGCAACTCGCCGGGGACAAACTCATGCCCGGAGAGCTGGATGGTGCACGCGCGGTGGGTTTCCTCGTCGCTGGGCCGTATCCAGGCCAGATCACGGCCAAGACGCGGGAAAAGATCCGCTACGACCAGATTGACGACATGGTCTCCACCATCGGCAGCGGCATGTTGGGCGTCTCGATGGGCTGTGTGCGCTGCCACGATCATAAGTTCGATCCGCTGCCGCAAAAGGACTACTACGGCATCGCCGCCGCGCTGGCGACGACGGTTCACTCGCCGGAGAAGATCGATCTCAAGCACGCCGAGACGCAAAAACTTCTCGTGCGCCACCATGCGGCCGCCGCGCCGCTTTTGGCAGCTTTGAAGCAATACGAGACCCACGAGCTGCCCAAACGGCTCGCCGCGTGGAAGCGCGATGACATGCCCAAACTGGCCGCCAGCACGCCTTGGCAGGTTTTTGACGTGCAGAGCGCCACCGCGCAAAAAGCACGGCTCACGAGCGACCGCGACGGGCATGTCATCTACCTCGGCAACAAAGAAAAAGACGACACCTACACGATCAAAGTCGTCACGTATCAAAAAGGCATCCGCGCCTTCCGTCTTGATGCGCTCAGCGATCCCACGCTGCCCAACAAAGGTCCCGGTCTCTCCGACAACGGCAACTTCGTGCTCGGTGACGTGAAGATCATCGCCCGTCCGCTGGACAAGCAAAACAAGACCAAGCCCGTGACGCTCGATCTCGCCGCCGGGACCGTGACCTTCGAGCAGAAGCGTTTCGAGTTTGCTCAAGCCGTGGACAACAGCCCGAACACCGGCTGGGGCGTGGCCCCCAAGATGAGCAAAGACCACGCGGCCACCTTTGAGGTCGAGGGCGATGCCGCGGGCTTTGATGGCGGCACCGAGTTTGAGGTGCAGTTGCGCTTCAGCGGCTTTTTCGGGCTTGGGAATCTGCGCCTGGCATTTGCACAGGAGGCCAAAACCGCGCTCACCGCGGAAACGGACATGCAAAGCCTGCGCGAGCTGCAATCCATGCCCGCAGCCGCCACCGCCGATGCGCTCGTCACGCGCTGGTTTGCCCGCATTGATCCGCAGGCGAAAAAGCTGCTCGCCTCCATCGCCGAGCATGAAAAGAAGCGCCCGCAGCCGTTGCTGACGGAGGTTTACACCACAAAGCAAGGCGGCGAGGACGTGTATTTCCTGCGCCGTGGCGAGGTGGATCGCAAAGAAGGCAAGGCGAACCCGGATTTCATCCAGGTGCTCATGCGCAATGGCAGCGCGGACAAGTGGACCGGCACGCCGAAGCCCAAAGAGCAGCCCAAACATCCGCGCATCGCGCTCGGCGACTGGATGACGGATGCGCACAGCGGCGGCGGCCCCTTGCTGGCCCGCGTGATCGCGAACCGCGTGTGGCGCTTTCACTTTGGTCGCGGCATCGTCGCCACACCGAACGATCTCGGCACGCAGGGCACGCCGCCCACGCATCCCGAGCTGCTGGAGCATCTGGCCGAGCGGCTCGTCGCGCAAGGTTGGAAGCTGAAGCCGCTGCATCGCGAGATCATGCTCAGCGCCACCTACATGCAATCCGGCGCGATGAACGAGGGCAATCAACGCGTCGATCCCGACAACCAGCTCTGGTGGTATCGCCCCGCACGCCGTTTGGAGGCCGAGGCGATCCGCGATGCCCTGCTGCAGCTCGGCGGCAGGCTCGATCCCGCCATGCACGGCCCGTCGATCACCGATGTCGCCAGCCCACGCCGCAGTGTGTATCTGCGCGTGAAGCGCAGCGAGCTGGTGCCCTTCCTCACCATGTTTGATGCGCCCGAACCGACCCAGAGCATCGGAGATCGCGGCAACACCACCGTGCCCACGCAAGCGCTCACCGTGATGAACAGCCCCTTCGTCCGCGACATGGCAGCCCGATTCGCCACCCGCATCAAAGCCGCCAAACCTGAGCAAACCATCGCCCAAGCCTTCCTGCTCGCCTTTTGCCGCCAACCCACTCCCGCCGAGACCCAGCGACTCACCGCCTATCTCCAAGCCCAGCAACAACTCGGAGCCAAATCCCCCGAAATCGAGCTCTGCCTGGCTCTGCTCAGCCTCAACGAGTTCATTTACGTGGACTGATTTCTTCATTCGCCTTTCGCCACTCCAATGCCCCTCAATCACCTTCTTCCCACTCGCAGGCGCTTTCTCGCCCAGTCCGGCCTCGGTTTCGGCTCTGTGGCGCTGGCTTCCATGCTGCAAGACGAGGCCCGCGCCGCTGCTGCGGTGGCCAATCCGCTCGCCTTGCGTCCCTCGCTTTTCATGCCGAAGGCCAAGTCCGTCATCTGGCTCTTCATGACTGGCGCGCCATCGCAGGTGGACACTTGGGATTACAAACCGGAGCTGCAAAAGCGCCACGGCCAGCCCTTGCCCGGCAGCGATGCCAAGACCGGCTTCTTCACCACCAGCGGCAAGATTTTGAAGTCGCCCTTCGAGTGGAAGCAGCACGGTCAGTCCGGCTCGTGGGTCAGCGGCATCTTTCCGCATCTCTCGCGGCATGTGGACAAGATGGCCTTCATTCACAGCATGCATCTCCAGGCTAATAACCACGCCCCGGCCTCCATGGAGCTGATGTGCGGCTCCAACCAGCCCGGCAGACCCGCCGCAGGTGCTTGGCTGACTTATGGTCTCGGCGCGGAGAACCAAAACCTGCCCGCCTACGTCGTCATGCACGAACGCCGGCCTCGCGGCGATGACCAGATCTGGTCCGCAGGCTTTCTGCCCAAGACCTTCCAGGCCCTCGCGCTCGATGCACGACGCGGCGGTGTCATTGACAACCTCGACCGCAGCCAGTCGCAGACCCAGGCCCAGCAGCGCGGCACGCTCGATCTCCTGCGCGAGATGAATCAGCAGCACGCGCAGTCCCGCTCCCCGCAGACTGATCTCGCCGCCCGCATCAACAGCTTCGAGCTGGCCTATCGCATGCAAACCGCTGCGCCTGAAGCGATGGACATCGCCAGCGAAAGCGAGGCCACGAAGAAGCTCTACGGCGTGGACAACAAGACCTGCGAGGTCTTCGCCAAACAGTGTCTCACCGCGCGGCGACTCGTCGAACGCGGCGTGCGTTTTGTGCAGATCTTTGCCGGAAAAAACGCCGGTGGCGATGGCGCGGTGGATGACGTGCCCTGGGATGGCCACAGCAACATCGAGACGAACCATCGCAGTTGCGGTGCGGCCACCGACCAGCCTGCGGCGGCGCTTTTGGAGGATCTCGAAGCCCGCGGCCTGCTCGACGAGACACTCGTCATCTGGGGCGGCGAGTTTGGCCGCACCTCCGACTCCCAAGGCAGCGTGGGCCGCGATCACAACCCCAACGGCTTCACCATCTGGATGGCCGGCGGCGGCGTCAAAGGCGGCGTGCATCACGGTGCCACCGATGAGTTCGGCTACCGCGCCGTGGAAAACAAAGTCCACGTCAACGACCTCCACGCCACCCTGCTCCACCTCATGGGCCTCGACCACGAAAAGCTCACCTTCCGCCACAACGGCCGCGACTACCGGCTCACGGACCTCGGCGGAAAGGTAATCACGGAGGTGCTGGCGTAACGCCGCATTCATCCTCATCTCGAAACCATCTTCGCTGCCCTCAAAGATGAACCCGCATTAGGCAGAAGAATGGGGGCAAAAGAATCCAATCGATCATTCTTCTGCCCCCATTCTCCTGCCTAAACGCAGTCCATTACTCCAAAACTCCACCTCTCCAATTCCCCGCGCCCCATGAACACCCGCCGCCATTTCCTCCGCAGCACTGGCACACTCATCGCATTGCCTGCGCTTGAATCCATCGGCTTCAAAGCCTTCGCCGCTCCGAAAGTCGCCACGCCGCCGAAGCGCATGGTTTTTCTCGGCTTTGGCTGGGGCGTGACGAATGAGACGTGGTTCCCGGATGCGAAGAAAACGGGCGCGGCGTGGGAGTTGTCCGAAGGAATGAAGCCGCTCGCGAGGCATCAGAAGGACATCACGGTGGTGCAGGGTTGTGCGAACAAGTTCGCCAATGAAGCGCACTGGGGCAGCACCTTCTGGCTCACGGGCGCGAATCGGTATGCCGAACCCGGCCAGAGCTTTCACAACAGCATCAGCGCGGATCAGGTGGCGGCGGCGCATTTGGGGAAAGAAACGCGCTTTGCCTCGATCCAGCTCAACACTCCGGACGTGGCGAACTCAGGGCACGGACCCGGCTTGTCGATGGCCTGGGACCCGCGCGGCAAACCGATGGCGGGGCTCGAAAATCCCGTCGCGGCATTTCATCGCCTGTTTTCGGATGACACCACGCCGCTGAGCGAGCGCCAGGCGATGCTGTCGCAGAAGCGCAGCGTGCTCGATGCCGCGCTGGAGGATGCGAAGCGCGTGCAAAACGGCCTCACGAAGACGGACATCGACAAGCTCGACGAATACTACCAAAGCATCCGCGACATCGAGGTGCGCCTCGGCAAGGACGAGCAATGGCTCAGCGTGCCGAAGTCCAAACCGCCCGTCGCCGAACCCAAGGCGGGTCTTGCAGGCAAGGAGGAGATCAAAGTGATGTATGACCTCATCGTCGCCGCGTTGCAGACGGATAGCACGCGGGTGCTGACGTATCGCCAACCGGTCGGGACGCTTTTGCAGAGCCTCGGCACGAAGGTCGCGCCGCATGACATGAGCCACTACAGCCCCGGTGACCGCATGGCCGCCTCGCAGAAGCGTGACGCGACTCAAAGCGAGCTGCTCGCCGGTCTCATCGACAAGCTCAAGGCCACGAAGGAAGCCGATGGCACGACGTTGTTTGATCACATCGCCCTCGCCTACGGCAGCAACATCCGCACCATCCACTACCTCGACAACTGCCCCACCGTCCTCACCGGCGGAGCCGCGAACCTCAAACTCGGCCACCACCTCGTCCTGCCCAAAGACACGCCGCTGTGCAACGTGTGGCTCACGATGCTGCACGGCCTCGGCATCGAAGCCGAGCGCCACGGCGACAGCACGGGCGTGGTGAAGGAGCTGCAAGCATGATCTTCGACAAGAGAATGGGGACAGAAGAATCAATCCGTCATTCTCCTGTCCCCATTCTTCTGTCGATGAACTCGTGTCGATGAACTCGTATCGATCCGCCAAGCCAGACTATCAGCGCCTCTTCTCGCTTCATCTCATGCGCCTCGTTTTTCTTGCCCTAACAACAACCGCTCTCGCTGCTGCACCGCAAGTCACCCTCGACGCCAAGCACCGCGCTTTTCTCAAAGACAACTGCTTCACCTGTCACAATGCCGAGAAGCAAAAAGGCAAGGTCCGGCTCGATGACATCGCGTTCACGCTCGATTCGGTCGAAAAGGCCGATCTTTGGCAAAAGGTGCTGAACTCGATCAACTCGGGCGAAATGCCGCCGGAGGACGAAAAGCAGCCTGATGCCGCAGCGAAGACCGATTTCCTCGACGACCTCTCCCGCACGCTCGTCACGGCTCGCACGGCACTCAGCGACTCCGGTGGCAAGATCACGATGCGCCGCCTGAATCGTCGCGAATACAAGAACACCATCCGCGATCTGCTCGGCGTGGACTTGCGTGTGAACGAGCTGCCTGCGGATGGTGGCGCGGGCACTTTCGACACGGTGGGCTCATCGCTTTTCATGTCGTCGGATCAGTTTGAGCAATACCTCGCGCTTGGTCGGCAGGCGCTGGATGAGCACTTCGCGCGGTTCGTCACACCGGCGGCGGTCAAGCCGCGCTTGATGCACATCGAAGCGGAGGAGCGGAATGCTCGCATCGCGGTTTCGCTGAAGGAGCGAACGGATGCGCATGAGCGCTACGAGAAGTGGACGGCGGTGGTGAATGCAGCGGCGTCGAAGCCTGAGAATGCGGATATCGTCGCGCAGATCCGCGCGGAGAAGAAGGGCGATGCGACGCATCTCTTCTTCGCGTGGCAGAGGATCAAAGGCGCGCCTTCACCAGCAGACTTTGGCTTCACCGATGCGGTGCATGCGGACGAGCAGGGGCGGCGGAACTGGGTGCATTCCGTGCCGCAGCAGCGCGCTTACCTGGCGCACCCAGCGGCGAAGACGGGCAGCTTCCTGACCATCGAGGATGTGTTCGCGAATCCGTATCAGCCCTTCCGCATCCCTGGCGACTGGCCCGCAGGCGACTATGTGGTGCGCGTGCGCATCGCCGCCACGAGCAACACGCCCAAGGAGCGGCACTTCGTCGAGTTTGGCTCGCAGCATGACACCGGCGTGCGGGCGGTGACGAGCAGCCATCAGGTCGCCGGCACGATGGAGAAGCCGCAGGTGATCGAGATTCCGCTGAAGTTTTCGCCCGTGAACGGCCACGGCTTCTTCTTCCAGGAGAAAGGCAGCTACGAGTCCGAAGAGGTCGCGCATCGCCTCTTCGCCGAAGCAAAGAAGCGCAACGGCATCGGGCCTGAGTTCGCGCTGTGGATTGACTGGATCGAGGTAGCTAGCGCGGGTGCCGCACCTGTCGCGACGAAGGTCGAGAAGCTGCGCAAAGACCCCGAGCAATGGGCGAACAAATACATGCCGATCTATGCCGAAGGTTATGTGGAGAAGTATTCGCGCTTCCAGAAATGGTGCGCGGCGATTGATGAGGCGGCGGAGCAACCGGCGAACGCGGACATTGCGAAGAAGCTGCGCGATGACCCGAAGGTGAAGCAGTCGCCACACTTGTTTTACAATCACTTCGCGGAGATCGCGGGTGCTCCTGCGCCGACGCAGTTTGGTTTCAAGGACGTGGACGATGCGCAGTTCGCCCGCAGCGAATACAGCTACCATCATCAATACTATGCCGACTACGCGAAGCTGCCGCAGCGCGAGACGGGCACGTGGCTCATGCTCTACTCGCTCGGTCGCTACACGGGCATCACCGCGCCGGACAAATGGCCTGCGGGCAAATACACGCTGCGCGTGCGTCTCGCGGCCAGCGACGAGTCGCCGAAGGAGCGACGCTTCATCGAGATCGGCACCGGCAAGGCAGACGCGGCGGACTTTAACGTGCTCAGTTCGCATCAAGTCACCGGCACGCTCGCCAATCCACAGACGCTGGAGATTCCTGTCGAGATCAATGCCAGCGGCGACCGTAACTTCGCCATCCG